>JALWDZ010000027.1 GCA_027039485.1 Candidatus Shapirobacteria bacterium | reverse complement strand
TCCTAACTTTCGGAGAATTCGTGCTATAATGGTAGCCTTTTGGTTCCTAACTTTCGGAGTAGCCCAGCCTCTGGGGAGCCTTTTGGTTCCTAACTTTCGGAGCTTTCCTTTCATTTCCTCTGCCTTTTGGTTCCTAACTTTCGGAGTGCCACCCGGCACTTTATCGCCTTTTGGTTCCTAACTTTCGGAGAACGCTGGAATAAGACCGAGCCTTTTGGTTCCTAACTTTCGGAGTAAGTGTTATACCTATCTAGCCTTTTGGTTCCTAACTTTCGGAGCCCCATTCGTCATCAAAAAGCCTTTTGGTTCCTAACTTTCGGAGCTTCCCGATAAGCTTTGAGCCTTTTGGTTCCTAACTTTCGGAGAGGGGGTGAAAACAAATGAGCCTTTTGGTTCCTAACTTTCGGAGCCTCCTTTTTAATCTTTAAGCCTTTTGGTTCCTAACTTTCGGAGCGTCGTTAGCGACACTTCCGCCTTTTGGTTCCTAACTTTCGGAGCTGCCGAAGATTCGGCTCGCCTTTTGGTTCCTAACTTTCGGAGAGACCAATATTATTTTACCATTGAATAGGCTTTAGTCAAATTTTCAATGTGCTATAATATCATTATAATGTTAATTATAAGAATACTTTTTCTCTTTTTGGCATGAGCAAAAAAAGAAAACAATATCTTTGGTTACCTTATCTTGCCAAAATAAAAAATGGAAGGCAAGAGGTAAGATTTTCTTATAAGGGTGGCGACTTAAAAATTGCCTGGCAAGACATCCATGCCATTATGATTTATGGGCATACGGTGCCTTTGGACCAAGATTTTTTGGAAAGGTGCGCCTTTTGGAAGGTTCCGGTGGTGATTCACCGGCGCAATATGCCGCGGGCTGTTTTTATTACTCCTACTTTAGCTCCGGACCAGAATAATATTTTGGTTAAGCAGATTCTTTTCAGGGAAAGTGCCAAGAAAAGGGCTTATTTAGCCCGGCGGCTGTTATTGGCAAAATTTAAAAGCATGGCTTGGTTGTATCCGATTTCATATAATCCTTTCTATAGGGTTACCTCATTAGAAAAGATGGTAAATTTTGAAGCCTGGCATGCAAGGCAATATTGGCAATTGTTTTATAAAAAGCTAGGAATTAGCAGTTGGCGGCGGCAAAAGGGCAATATTGTCACTTTTAGCTTAGATGCGGTATCTAAATTTCTTGCCGCTATTTTTCTGAGATGGGTACTTTACCATGGCCTGAGCCCTTTCCACGGTTTCATCCACCAGCCAAGCGATTATCCAGCTTTGATTTATGACTTGATGGAGCCTTACCGAGGGTATTTCGATAAGGTTGTTTTTGATACCCTGAAAGAAGAAGATCTTTTGGGAGAAAAGAAGGAGGTAGCTTTGGGGGCAGTTATAAACAGGATAAAAGAATTTTTAGATGAGAAAGCATACGTGAACGCAACTAGGCAAGTGGTGACTTTTAATGAAATTATTCATGGAGAAGTTTTGGCGTTAAGGAGTTATTTATTGTCCGAAGCGCCGCGGTTTGTAGTACCCCTGCCGGGCCGGCCTAATGGCGGCCGCCCTGTTAAAGCTGGTTATAAACTGTATGGCCACAAGGCGGGGATAACTAATTTTTGGCCGGAAACGAGAGAAATTGCTGATAAATTTTGCGCTAAAATAGCCTCGAACGCTTGATTTTTGCCGAGAAAAGTGCTAGTTTAAAAGTGGGTTCCTAACCTGAGGAGCGGGCTAGGTTCCAGAGCGAAAGCTCTTTGCCTTCTGCTCGCAAGAGCACCGTGCAAACGGTCCCGGCCCGCTCCATTTTTTAATAAAAAAATTGATGAAAGACGGCAATTCGGGTTACAAAATTCATCTTCAGCGCATCCTTTATTCTGGTGGCACAATTACTCGAGCTTTCAAATTCCCTCTAACCCAAAATTGCCAAGGAAAAAATTATTACGCCGTTCCTGATGATTTAATAAAGGCGATAGAGCATGATGATTTGTATATCCGCGGACCAGTCAATCTAAACGATTATCTCGATCCTAACAAGCGCCAGACTTATACCATTATCCAGTTTTGGGTTGATTCCCTTAAGGCGGGCGTTATTTGGATGCCGAAAGCTGGAGAATTAGTTAAGTTTGTTAACCAAATATATGGAATTAATCCCGCCGAAAGAATTTGGGAAAAAGCTAAGCCTGAAATAAGAAAATTTTTTGCAAAGGAAAGTTTCATCGATGGGGTAATTCTCAATACTGGCTTTCGGAAAACAGATCCTGACCGGCTTCGGCGACGATTCTTAAACTTATTAAAACAAGAATATATGATCAAAACTGAGAAAAACAAAATTGTAGGAGCAAAAAAAGAGGCAAACAATTTTATTGGCCAAATATGCCGAGATCTTTGGAACGAATCTGAAGGAAAAATTATTGATAATAAGGCTCAAGAAGAATATTGGAAAGAAAGATGGGGGATTAATAAGGAAAGCTTGCAAGTAGAGGGAGTGAGCCTTACTTTTTTTATTATCCCTTCTCTTGTAGATGACCGTTTTTTGAAATCTAATGATTATTCGCTCTCTACTATTGAAGCATTAATACAAAAGAGAAAAGGGTGGTTAAATGAAGGCCAAAGTGGAATTAAAATAGAAAAAATTTTGGGGTTAAGTGATAATTTTAACGCCTATTCTAATTACTTTAATGAAGTAATTAAGACATTTCAGAGCGAAAATGGAAAAGAAAAAATATTATCTAATCTGGAGAAGATTCACCTCTATAAAGATAGTGAAAAAGAAGAAATTAATAAAGCACTAGAATTTCTGAGTAAAAAATTAGAAAGATTGGAGTCTCCGCAATTTCCGTTAGTTAATAGCTGGGCTGATTATAGAAGCTTAATTGGAGGCAAGATCCAGTCATGGTTCTCCAATTACAATAGGAGATCGGAAGAAATGGATAAAGAAGCGGAAGGATTTTTAGAGGGTATTAAGCAAGTAATGGAATTTTTGGAATCTAAACCGCGGCGAGAAGAATACAATCAAAGTGAATTAAAAGATAGAAAAGCTTCTATAAAACAATATCTAGAAGATTTAAAAAAGGTTCTCGAAAAGAAAACTTTTAGGGAAAACTTCCAAGATTATGAAGACTTTTATACTTTACTGGGTGAAACCAGGCGAGAACTAAGTATTTACTGGCAGAAATTTTATAAGGTCGAGAAAAAAGGGAAAAATGAAGAGAAAACAACTGGCCCAGAGGGAGAAGAATTGCTGAAACAATTTTTTAAAGCAAAACTTGACCGGCCAATGAGCTTTTACGGCACGGTTCAGCTGGAAAAAAACAAAAAGATAGTCGAGAAAACAATCCCTATTCTTCGCGATGCCTATAAGATAACCAATCAAGTTATCGACGATTTGTTTTCTACAGTTTCTTGGAAGTTAAGCGAAGAAGAAAGCGAGAGGAACCAAATAAGAGAAGATGCTGGTTTGCGCCGTTTGTTAAATATTTTGCGTAATAAAATTATTGATAAAGCTTTCAACTCTTCTCAAACCCGTCGGGCGATAATGGAAATCCTTAAAAATTATGCTTCCGATGATTTTATTACCAATTCAGGAAAATATACATTCTATAAAAATAGATATTCTACTAGCAACCAATTAGAAATAACATTGCAGATAACCAACTATCAAAAAGAAAATGAAAGAATAATAGAATCCCTTATCAAAATATTAAAAGGTGTTAATATTGAAACTTTATTGAAAGACAAGGATCTTCTTTTGGATTGGGTGGAGGTAGCAAAGATAACCTTAGCCCGTTTATTCCGTTGGCAGCCAAAAGATGAGCAGCTAGTGCCAAAATGGAAAGTGGCTGATTTTGACTTTTCTAATTTCGAAGCGGCCAAAACGCGAATTGCTAACATTGGCGAGGAGAAACTAACAACTAAGCAGCTGCAATATATTATTAACAGCCTCTTTTTTGGAGAATTCCGAGGAACGGCAGTTATGTTTTCTAAGGAAATTTACAGGGCTAAATATTCGCTTCAGTTCATACACTCAGACGAAAAATTACAGCTGTCATTGTTTCCTAAGGACGGGGATAATTTGGGAGAAATAAATGAGGTTCTGAAAGCAACTTCTTTAACAAGTAAAAAGCGGGTGGCGATTTTGCCTAAAATCCGGTGGGGAGTAAATTTGAAAAGCGCCAATATTGGTAATTTGCCAGAGATTAATAAGGTTTTAGTTTTTGATAAAAAAGGTCAGGTTAAAGTTAGGAAAACAGATGCAATTTTAAATATATGCACTTCTTTTTATCACCTTCAGTTTTTAGAAAGGCTTATTTATCGGCCAAAGCTTTGGCAGAACATAGAGATAAGTTTAATGGAGCCAAGTTTGATTGTTGAAGAAAATTATAAAATTGATTGGGATTTAGTGAATGGTCAGCCACGGATATTATCCCATGAGCCGGTGAAGCCAAGGCTTTTTTATGTCTTGCCGATGCAATTTGAATATAAAGCAAAAGAACCTCTTCTAAAGAGAGTTAAAAGCATGACTGGTCCAGACAAGTTTTGGCTAATCGGGGTTGATGTTGGCGAATACGGTTTAGCCTGGGTAGCAGCTAAGATAAATGATGAAAGAATTTATGTAGATAATTATGGTTTTATCAATGATCCACAAGTAAGAAAAATTCATGACCGTTATACCGACATTCAGAGAAAAGCTAAAAAGGGAAAGTTTTTGGAACAATCAACGGTGGTTGCGGAGGTTCGGAAAAATGCCATAGGCTTCTTGAGAAACACACTGCATTCTTATTTAACTAAACTAGAAGAGGGGGGCGAAGTGATATATGAGGCTAGTATTAGCAATTTTGAAACAGGTTCAGGGAAAGTAACTAAAATTTATGACAGCGTCAAAAAAGCAGATGTTGGCAATTATCCTAATCAAATAGATGCTTATAAAAAATTAGTAGTTGATGTATGGGGCCTTGAAAAAACAGGGCGCGATGCTTTGCCTGGTTGGCAGGTGGCCGCTTATGCCTCGAGTTATACTTGCGTTCGCTGTGGCCGCTCGCTATATGAAATTGACGATGATGAAAAATTCGCTATAGAGCCCATTGACAATGGAGATATAGTAAAAAGTGGAAAGATGGCTAAATTAATTAGCAGAAAAAATGACAGAGTTTGGTTAGCCTATTTACACAAGACAGATAACGAAAAGATTAAAGATAAGGTAGAAATAGATGGCAAACTGGCTCGGAAACTGATTAGGAATTTTGCCCGGCCGCCATTAGGAGAGGATAGTTTGGTTGCTAATACTTTTATCCGCAACAAGGTTATCTCTTCAAGGCAGTTGGACAATATCCATAAAGAAAGAGGCAACAGCGCTATATTTATTTGCCCAAATCCTGACTGTTTGGCTGTGGCCGATGCTGACGTGCAAGCGGCTTTGATTATGGCTATCCGCGGTTATTTGCGGATTAAGGATCATAAGGCTGGTTTAGACGATGAAAAGAAAAATAAAGGTGAAAAATATGATCCGAAGTCATTTGAGCGTTCTTTGGAGCTTTTAAGGAAGATTATTAGAAATGGGAAATTAGAGGGTAAATTGGGCTTTCTCTATGGGAATGGCGGGAATTAAAATAGACAACAAAACAAAAACTGTTTTGATAGAAAAAGCTGCTATCAAGAATGACCTAATTTTTGAATATTTCAAAAAGACTCCGGTTGGAAAAAGAGAAAATGTTTTCCAGAAAGCGCTTTATATTGGTGTTTTGGCTTTGGTTGAAGACAGGCTTTCAGCTTTCCTGGCTAAAACTAAAAATGAGTTAGGGACAGAACTAGAGCGGCTGAAGATTATTTTTGATATGGAAACAGAAATGTTTATTAAAAGTGCTGTTAAGGGAAAATGGGCTGAGCAAGATGTAAGAGATGTTTTGAATAAATATTTTGACCGGCGCGGTTGGCGTGACAAGGCTGTTTTGGTGGGAGACCAAGAAGGGCACTATAAGTATGTAAAAACAGGCGATGTCCTTTGTTTGGTTGATGGCGATAAAGAGAAAAAGATTATCGTTGAGGTGAAATTCCAAAAAAGTTTGCCAGTTGGTGATATCGCCGAAAGAGCCTTAAAAAACAACACGGATAATATTTGGGGGCAGCTTATTGAGGCAAAAGCAAATAGAGAAGCACAGCAAGCCATAATAGTTTTTGACAGAACAATATCGCCAGGTATTAGCGATAAATTGGGCCCGGTAAGTTATATCCCCAAGGTGGGTTTTGTGGTTGTGGTCGATGCCCAGGAGGGAGATTTTCACCCCCTTTTTGCCGCTTATAACGTCGCTAGGAGCATAATTATTTCAGATGTAGAATTGGTATCTAGAAATGCAATTTTGCGAAAAATTGTTCAGAAAGTTTTACACGAAATAAAGAATGTTTTTGAAATAAAGAAAATCATTGAGAAGAATATGAAAAATGACGAGAAAATTTTGAAAATACTGGAACAATCAATGAAGGACTTAGAACTAACAGACGCTTATGTGGGTAAATTATTAGAAGGGGAAAAAATTGACGCGGAAAAATTGTATGAATTTTTTGTAGGGAAGCAAAGCAAGGTTTAGCTATTTCTGCGCTTGCCATAGTAGGGCTTATCATACATGTGGTGGTGGGTGGCTGGCTGGCCAAGGCCTTTTGATATCCGGCGATATATTTCGGCTTTTTGGGCTTTGAGACTTTTGGAAGGATAGACACTGGCCACTTCTTGGGCTACTGCCAGGCATTCGTCCAGTGACACCTGGCGGTATTGTCTAGTAATGCGTTGGCAAAACTTTACCATACCATTTTCCGGTCCCATAGTAATATGTATTGTAACACATTTTGAGGCGGACATTGTTGGAGGTGAGGGGTATTCAGGGTACAGAAAGGCTGACGATGCAACATTAAAAGCACAAATTCCAAGCACCAAA
The DNA here is from genome assembly GCA_027039485.1 of Candidatus Shapirobacteria bacterium. Lineage (GTDB taxonomy): Bacteria > Patescibacteriota > Microgenomatia > UBA12405 > UBA6130 > S016-97. The sequence goes on along the minus strand of JALWDZ010000027.1, from coordinate 12,497 downwards.
CCTCCAATAAATTCTTAAATTCTAATTACCAAAATCCTAAATCCTAAACTCTAAACAATGTTCAAATGACCAAAATTCAAATGTTCAAAACATTTCTTTTTCTTTATCTTTTTCCTTTGTTTTGGTTATTTGATCATTTGAATTTTGGATTTGTTTAGGATTTAGGTCATTAGGATCTAGGATTTATTATTCCCTAGTTCCTAGTTCCAATATGCTATAAAAGGTAAATGGGGAATTGGCGCGGAGAGGGGCGGAAAAAAGGCTATCTGTTTTTGGCAGCGCTGCTAGTGGCGGCAATGATCCGCCTGGAAATGCAATTTTTGGACCCTTTTATCTTCTGGCACCAGCTGGTTTTCTTTTTCCTTGCCTGGTGGCTAACTTTTTTGCTGGCCCGGCTAATTTTGCCTCGTTATTGGAGCTTCTGGTTGGCCGTGGCCGGCCTGGGCTGGCTTATTTTGCGCTTTTATCAGCGGGATAACGGGCTCACTGTCGGCAGCTGGCTCCTCTTGACAACTCTTAGCAGTCGTGCTACCCTTTTGCTAAGGAGGAAATATGGCTGATTTAACTCCGCGCCAGGCAGCAATCTTAAAAAGCATTATTGAGGAGTTTATCGCCACCGCGCGGCCGGTGGGTTCCCAAGCTATTGAAAAAAAGCTATCTTTAGGCGTTTGTCCGGCAACAATTCGCAATGAAATGGTTCGCCTGGCAGAAATGGGCTACCTTTATAAAGCCCATGCCTCTTCGGGGCGCTTGCCGACCACCATGGGGTTGAAATTTTATGTTCGCCAACTAATGGAACCGGACAAACTTTCGGTGGCCGAAGAGATTGGCATTAAAGATGCCCTTTGGGAACACCGCCACAGCTTTGATACCCTTTTGCAGCAAGCGGCCCGGGAGCTAGCCCGGCGGAGCCACCAAATGGCTTTAGCCTTGACCGAACAAGGTGACTTTTCTATGGCTGGGGTGGCCAATTTGCTCGACGAGCCGGAATTTTTGGATATTGATGTTACCAAAAGCGTCCTCTTGCTGCTAGACCAACTTGATTTTTGGCGCCAGCTGTTGGAAAACGCCTTTAGCGAGGAGCACCATGACTTCTCCCTTCTTTTGGGGGCAGAATTGGGCGAGGAAGAACTGGAGCCTTGCGGTTTAATTTACCAAACCTATGAAGTTGGCCCCCACCGGGGAATTATCGGTGTTTTGGGCCCGGCCCGACAAAATTACCGCCAGGTTATCCCCTTGGTTAGTTATTTTGCCAAAACATTAACTGAAATTGGCCAATGAAGAAAGAAAAGCGGGAAAAGCGCGAGGAAGAATTGCTGAAAAAGATTGCTGCTTTGGAAGAGCAGCTGGCCCGGGCTTTGGCGGATTACCGCAATTTGGAGTCCCGAATCCATAAGGAAGCGGCCCAGTTTCGGGAGCGGCTTTCCTGGAGCTTGATTGACAAGCTTTTGGCAGTTTTGGATGATTTAGAACGGGCCGAACGCCACTTGCAGGACCGGGGCTTGACGATGGCCGTAGAACAGTTTAAAAAGGTATTAGCCAGCGAAGGGGTAGAGAGGATTGAAACCGATGGCCAAGAATTTGACCCGGAAAAAATGGATTGCGTGGCGGTAGTGGCCGGACCGAAAAATAAAGTGGTTGCCACGCTCCAACCGGGATATACTGTAAATGGCAAAGTGATCCGGCCAGCAAAAGTTAAAGTTGGTAAAGGAGGGCAAAAATGACCAAAATTATCGGCATTGATTTAGGAACAACCAATTCTTGCGTGGCCTATGTTGAGGCCGGCAAGCCGAAAGTTATTCCCACCGCCGAGGGGCGCAACCTTATCCCGTCGGTGGTTGAGCCCAAAAAAGGCTTGGTGGGCGACCTGGCCAAGCGCCAGATGATCCTTAATTCAAAAAACACCATCTACTCGATTAAACGGTTGATGGGGCGGCGGTTTGACGATCCCGAGGTCAAGGAAACGATGAAGCGGGTGCCTTATAAGATTGTACCCGGGCGGGACAATATGGCCTGCGTTGAGGTTGAAGGCAAAGTTTACACTCCCCAGGAAATTTCGGCGATGATTTTGCAGAAGGCTAAAAAAGATGCCGAGGCCTTTTTGGGTGAGGAAGTTAAAGAGGCGGTTATTACCGTACCGGCTTATTTTGACGATTCCCAGCGTCAGGCAACCAAGCAGGCCGGTAAAATTGCCGGTTTTGAAGTCAAGCGGATTATCAACGAGCCGACCGCGGCGGCTTTGGCCTATGGATTAGATAAAAAGAAGAACCAGACAATTGCCGTTTATGACCTTGGCGGCGGCACTTTTGACATTTCTATTTTGGAATTGGGCGACGGCGTTTTTGAAGTCAAAGCTACCAATGGCGATACCTTCTTGGGCGGCGATGATTTTGACCAGCGGATTATCGACTGGCTGGTGAGCGAGTTTAAAAAGGAGCACGGCGTTGATTTGACGACTGATTTGCAGGCCATGCAGCGGATTAAGGAAGCGGCCGAAAAAGCAAAAATTGAGCTTTCCTCGGTTCCGGAAACGGAAATTAACTTGCCATTTATTACCCAAAAAGACAACCAGCCGTTGCATTTGACTAAGAAACTAACCCGGGCGGAGTTTGAAAAGATGGTCGACGATTTAATTGAACGAACGATGAAGCCGGTAGAGAAATGTTTGGCCGATGCCAAACTAAAGCCGAGCGATATCGACGAGGTCATTTTAGTTGGCGGCCAGACCCGGATGCCGAAAATCCAAGAAGTGGTCAAAAATTATTTTGGCCGGGAGCCGAACAAGTCAGTTAATCCCGATGAGGTGGTCGCCGTTGGGGCCGCCATTCAGGGGGCGGTTTTGAGCGGTGAGGTGCGCGATGTGTTGCTTTTGGACGTTACGCCGCTGACTTTGGGGATTGAAACTTTGGGCGGGGTGATGACACCGTTGATTGAGCGGAATACGACTATCCCGACCCGCAAGTCGCAAGTCTTCTCCACTGCGGCCGATAACCAAACCCAGGTGGAGATCAATGTTTTGCAGGGGGAGCGGCCAATGGCGGCCGACAACCGTTCTTTAGGCAAGTTTATTTTGGATGGAATTCCGCCGGCGCCGCGGGGAGTGCCGCAAATTGAGGTTACCTTTGATATTGACTCTAACGGCATTCTTCATGTTTCGGCCCGGGATAAGGCGACTGGCAAAGAGCAGAAGATTACCATTAAAAATGCCACCAATTTGAGCGAGGAGGAAATCAAGAAGATGCAGGAAGAGGCCGCGGCCCATGCTAAGGAAGATGAGGAAAAGAAGCAGCGGGTTGAGGCCCACAATAAATTGGATGCCAGCGTTTTTGCCGCCGAGAAGCTTTTGAAGGATTTGGGTGACAAGGTGGCGGCAAAGGACAAAGAGGCTTTAGAAAACCTTATTAAAGAAGGCAAGGAGCTTTTGGCTAAGGCCGATGCTTCCCGGGAGGATTTGGAGGCCAAGACCCAGGCCATTAGCCAGTTAATGCAAACTATCGGCGCCCAGGCTTACCAGAGCGCCGGCGGGGAAGCTAAGCCGGGGGAAGAAAAGAAAGAGAAGAAAACGGATGAAAAGAAGAAGGATGAACCGGAAGAGGGTGAAATTGTTGGCTAAAATCCATGAAGCGCGATTATTATGAAGTCCTGGGAGTTAGTAAAAATGCTTCCCCGGAAGAGATAAAAAAAGCTTACCGGCGGCTGGCATTGCAGTGGCACCCCGACCGCAATAAATCGCCGGAAGCAGAGGAAAAATTTAAGGAAATAAACGAGGCTTACGAGGTTCTTTCTGACCCTAAGAAGCGCCAGGCGTACGACCAATTTGGCCATGCAGCTTTTGACGCCGGCGGGCCATTTGCTGGCGGCCAAAAAACTTACACCTACCGCCGGGGGCCTTTTACTTACACTTACAGCACCTCCGGCGGCCAGTCGCCATTCGGCGACTTTGATTTTGCCTTTGGCGGTTTTTCCGATCCTTTCGAGATTTTCGAACAATTTTTTGGCGGCCGGTCGCCATTTCGGCGGGAGCACCTGCCAACCTACAAAATAACTATCAGCCTGGCCGAGGCTTATCGGGGGGTGGAAAAAGAGGTAACCATTAAAGGCGAGCGGCGAAAAATCAAAATCCCGGCCGGTGTCCGCGACGGCCAGCGGATTAAATTCCGCGATTTTTACCTTTGGGTTGATGTGGCCGAGGATTCCCGCTTCCAGCGCGATGGCGACGATCTTTATACCGTTTTGGAAATTCCGGTAACTACGGCAGTTTTGGGAGGTGAGGTGGAGGTGCCAACTTTAGAAAAGCCGGTCCGGTTTCGGGTGCGGCCGGGCACCCAGCCGGGGACCTTGATCCGTCTGCGGGGCAAGGGGATGCCGCGGTTGGGCAATCCCCGCCAGCACGGCGACCTCTATGTCCGCTTAGCGGTCAGAATCCCCACCAAGCTAACAGCTAATGAAGAAAAACTTTGGCGCCAGCTGGCTGGGCTTGACAAATAAAAACTAATCGTTAAAATTAACAACTAGTTATTCAACTCAAGGAGGTTGCTATGGAAATGGTAGTCACTGATGCTGACTTTCAAGAAAAAGTTTTAAATTCTAAAGGAGTGGTGGTGGTGGATTTTTGGGCTCCCTGGTGCGGGCCTTGTTTAATTTTGTCGCCTATTTTAGAAGAGCTGGCCGAAGAATTTGGCGATAAGATGCAATTGGCTAAATTAAATGTGGATGAGAATCCACAAACGGCAGCTAAATATGGCATCCAGGGAATTCCTACAGTGATTATTTTCCGCGATGGCCAGGTAACTGCCCAGCTGGTAGGCCTTCAGCCTAAGGATGTCTTCAAAGAAAAAATCGAAGCGGCGATAAAAGGGGAATAATAAATTGGAACTAGGAGCTAGGAACTAGGAAAAATAAGCACCAAATCCCAAATCACAAATTACAAACAAATCCTAATTACCAAAATCCTAATCCGCCAGCTGGCGGACTAAACAATGTTCAAATTACCAAAATCCAAATGTTCAAAACATTTCTTTCTTCTTTTGTCTTTATCTTTTGTTTTGGTCATTTAGTCATTTGGTAATTTGGTTATTGCCTGCCTGCGCAGGCAGGTTTAGGATTTGGGTCATTAGGATTTAGAATTTGTTTGAAATTTGGTGCTTGGTGCTTGGAATTTACCCCGACGAACGTCGGGGTTTAGAATTTTTCTAAGCTCCAAACTCCAAGTTCCAAGTTCTAAGCCCCGTTTGACCTTATTTGGGGTCTCTGCTACAATTAAGCAAGTTGGGCGGTGGAGAACCGCCCTTTTTAAAAGAAAATGATCGATTTTAAGAAATTACCGAGGACGGAATTTGCTGCTGCGGTCGCCCAAATTGCGGGAGAGCGGCGCATTGATCCGCAAACGATTATCGAATCAGTTAAGCTGGCGATTGTGGCGGCTTATAAAAAAGATGCCCGGGAGCGGGGCGAGGAAATCGACCCCGAAGCCAAATATGCAGTGGAATTAAATCCCGAGTCGGGCTTGGCCAAAATTTTTCTGGTGGGAGAAGATGGCCAGCGGCAGGAAGTCACCCCGCCTGATTTTGGCCGGATTGCTGCCCAAACAGCAAAACAGGTTATCATTCAAAAAATTCGCGAGGCAGAAAAAGAAGCCATCTTTGCCGAGTTCGCCAATCGAATTGGAACTTTGGTCAATGGCGTTGTTTTACGCACCGACGGGCCGCGAGTGATTGTTGGTGTTGGCAAAGCCGAGGCGGTTATGCCCCGCGAGGAACGCATTCCCGGCGAAAAATATGTTCCCCCGGCCAAAATGGTCTTCTATCTGAAAGAAATTTGCGAGGATGATGGCCACCGGACGATGATTGTTTCCCGGGCTGCGCCGCAGTTGGTGGAGGAATTATTCCGCCGCGAGGTTCCCGAAGTGGCGGCTGGGAGCGTGGAAATTGCCCGGATTGCCCGCCGGCCGGGAAAAAGGACCAAAATTGCCGTCCAGTCGCACCAAAATGGCGTTGACCCGGTGGGTTCCTGTGTTGGCCAGGAAGGAGCCCGGGTCCATGTGGTGATGGATGAGTTGGGCGGGGAAAAGATTGACATTATTCCTTTTAGCCAGGACATTAAACAATTGGTAAAAGCGGCTTTGGCGCCGGCGGAAAATATTACCATTAAGAAAATTGACGACAAGAAAAAAGTTATTGAGGTGGAGGTGCCGGAAGAAGAATTAGCCCGGACCATTGGCGTCCGGGGGGAAAATGTCGAGCTGGCGGGGGAATTGGTTGGCTATGAGATTGAAGTCGGGCCGGCGAAAGCTAAAAAAGCCAAAACCAAGGCAAAACCCGCTCCCAAGGAAGAAACTAAAAAGGCGGCTAAGAAAAAAGAAGCAGCCGAAAAGGAAGCCAAGGGTAAGAAAAAAGTTGCCAAAGCGAAGAAGGATGAGCAGAAATAGGCAACAAACTAGGGAGGAAAACCAAAATGGCAAAGGAAGAAACAAAATTGCGACCGCCGATTGTTACCGTGATGGGCCATGTTGACCATGGCAAAACTTCCCTTTTAGATTATATCCGCAAAACTAACTATGCCCGCCGGGAAACGGGCGGCATTACCCAAAGCATCGGCGCTTACCAGGCGGAAATTACTGTTGACGGCCAACCGGAAAAGATAACTTTTATTGATACTCCCGGCCACGCTGCCTTTGCCCAGATGCGGGCCCGGGGCGCCCAGGTAACTGACTTGGCCGTTTTGGTGGTGGCTGCCGATGAAGGGGTAAAAGAACAAACCCGGGAATGCCTGGAGCACATTAAAGCGGCCGATATTCCCTTTATCGTAGCCATTAACAAAATTGATCTGCCGGCAGCTGATCCCGATAAAGTCAAAGCGCAATTAGCAGAAATGGGCTATCCTCCCGAAGAATATGGCGGCAAAATTCCGACCGTAGCTGTCTCGGCCAAGACCGGCGTCGGGGTAAGCGAGCTTTTGGAACTGATCGTTTTGATGGGGAAGATGCTGGAGCTAAAGGCTGACCCGGAAGGGGATCTGGCGGCCGTGGTTTTGGAATCGAAAAAAGATCCCCGCCGGGGGGCGGTGGCCACGGTGATTGTCAAGAATGGCCATCTCGAGCCGCGGCAAATAATTTATTTGGGCCAGGAAGCGGTAAAGATCCGCGCCCTCCAAGCCGAAAATGGCCAAGCGTTATCACGGGCCGAGCCGGGCCAGCCGGCAGAGGTGCTGGGCTTTGTCGAGCCGCCGGCAGTGGGAGCTGTTTTGACTTCCCATCCCCAAGAGGAAGAGCAGAAACCGGAGGAAGAAAAAACGGCTAAAGTGGCCAGCAAGGAGGAACTGTTGGCCCTTTTGGGAGAGGCGCCGGAAGAAGAAAGAAAATTGAAGGTTATTCTTCGAGCCGATACCCAGGGCAGTTTGGAGGCGGTGGAAAGGAATTTGCCCGCGGGCGTGGAAGTAGTCAGCCGGGGAGTGGGAACTATCAGCGAGAGTGACGTCTTTCTGGCCCAGACGAGCCAGGCCCAAATTTATGGTTTCCGGACCAAGATTGATTTGGCCGCCGAAAAAGAAGCCCAACAGCACCAAGTTTTTTGGCGGACGTTTGGTCTGATTTATGAATTGTTGGAAACGGTTGAAAAAGAGGTTGACCGGTTGCGCCATCCCGGCGCCGGTGAAGAGATTGTTGGTCAGGCAGAAATTTTGCAGATTTTTCCCTATAATGATCAAAAAGTGGCCGGTTGTCGGGTCACCAAAGGCAAGATAAACAAGCAGTGGCGCGTCCACTTGTTGCGAGAGGGTAAAGAATTAGGCGAAGCGCGGATCAGATCTCTGCGCCGCGGCAAGCAGCCGGTCGACGAGGTGAGCGAAGGTAATGAATGTGGCCTTCTCTTAGATCCCCAGCTTGACTTCCAGGTGGGTGATGTGCTAATATCCTATAGCAATAAAAAATCACACTAAGGATAACGGTTATGAACCAGCAAATTAACCAACAGTCAGCAGCCTTAACCGCGGCCCTCAACCAGGCAAAAAATATTGCCGTGGTCATTAATGAGGCCGATTTCGATGCCCTGGCGGCAGGGTTGGCTCTCTATTTGAGCCTCCGCGAGGCCAAAAAGGAAGGCGGTGTTTTTTTGACTGCTCCTGATGCCAGTGGTTGGCAATCGCTGGCGGGGGCGGAATTTTTGCGGACTGATTTGGGCAAGGAGCATTTGGCCATCACCCTTAATTATCCTCTCGAAAAAATTGAAAAGGTCTTTTCTGATGATAGCCAGGGAAAATTGCGCCTGGTAGTCCGCCTTAAGGATGGCGCCGAGCCAATTAAAAAGGAACAAATTGTCTTGGATTTACAAACCCCGCGGCCAGATTTGGGATTTGTTTTTGGCAACTTCGATGCCGAGGCTATTCCGGCCAGTTGGCAGGCCGACAAGAAAAACTGGGTCCTTTTTAGTCACCAGCCTGATGGCGAAGTTGGCTTTTCCTTTATCGACTCCATGAGCTATTCAGAAATGGTGGCCCACCTTTTGCAGAATTTAGGTTTGCCGTTTAATGCCCAAATGGCCGAGAATCTTTATCAGGGGATTCGCCAGGCGACTAATTCTTTTGCTAATATCCGTGATTATCGGACTTTAGAAACAGCTGCTCTGTGCTTTAAAATTTTGCAAAAGCCGGCGGTTAAAGCTAAATCAGCAACTGGGTTGAATGATCTTGCTAGCGGTGCCAGTGCCACCAGCCAACAAGAACAAAATAATGTTGTTGCCAACGCCGGAGAAACTGACCGCCAGGAGCCGGAAGCGATTGAAAGCAAGGAAAGCGATAATGTTTTCCGCCAACCCAAGGTTGCCTTTCCGACCCCCAAAATCTTTCGGGGAGCGACCACGCCTAAAAACGGCTAAGGTTTAGCTGCTTTTGCAATTAGCTGGCCGAGGTTGGTATTATTAGAAAAGGTTTACTATTAAAAAATTTCTGTTACAATAGACAGGCTAAAAATAAGGAGTCGAAATGCCTTTGGAAAATAAAGAAAAAGAAAAAATTATCAAAAAATTTGCCCGGGCTAAGGGTGATACCGGATCGCCAGAAGTGCAAATTGCTCTTCTGAGCCGGGAAATTGAGAAGCTTTTGGCTCATCTCAAAACCCATATCCACGATGCTCCAGCCAAGCGGGGCCTTTTGAGCAAGATTGCCAAACGGCGGCGCCTTTTGCGCTATTTGGCTGCCCGGGACAAAGACCGTTATCAGAAATTAATCAAAGAATTGGGGTTGCGTAAATGAAGCCTCAGCAATTGGTTGGCGAGAAAACATTTTCCATTGAAGTTGGCGGCCGGACATTGACCATTGCCAGCGGCGGCTTTGCTTTTCATAGTGATGCGGCCGTCATTGCCCAATATGGGGAAACAATGATTTTGGCGACTGTTGTCCGCGGCAAACCGCGGGAAGATTTAGGCTATTTCCCTCTTCAGGTTGAGTACATCGAGCGCCTTTATGCCGGCGGCCGCATTAAGGGAAGCCGCTGGGTGAAGCGGGAAGGCCGGCCCTCTGACGAAGCGGTTTTGATTGCCCGTTTGATCGACCGGGCGGTCCGCCCCCTTTTCCCCAAGGGTTTTTACGATGAGGTCCAGGTAGCCCTAACTTTGCTTTCGGTGGACCAAAAAAATGATCCGGTTTTTCCGGCTTTTATGGCCACAGTGGCGGCTCTGCAAATTTCTAGCTTGCCTTGGCAGGGGCCTTTGGGCGGTGTCCAGGTGGGCTGGCGCGATGGCCAACCATTTGTTAACCCTTTAGAGGCAGAAAAAGATTTTTCTGATTTGGCTTTGACCATGGCCGCCGGGCCAGAGGGAATTGTGATGCTTGAAGCCGGCGCCCGGGAAATAAAAGAAGAGGATTTTTACCGAGCGGTGCTTTTTGGCCAGAAAGAAAGCTTGCGGCTGGCGGAATTTGTGGCCGAGATTGGCAAGAAGATTGGCCGGGAAAAATACGTAACGCCATCATCCTATCCCGATAATGATGAAGTTGCCGCGGTTGAAAAAGTTATTGGGGCTGAGCTGAAAAAGCGGGTTAAAAACCTTGCCGCTGGAGAAAGCAGCGATCTGGAGGATTTGAAAACTTTAGCTAAAGATGAGTTAGCGGAAAAATTAGGCGCCTTGCGGGTTGGTTTGGCAGTGGAAAAACTTTGGAAGGAAGCCGTGCGGCGGCGGATTTGGGAAGGCAAACGACCCGACGGGCGCCGGGAAGATGAGATCCGGCCAATTTGGGCCAAGGTGGGCGTTTTAACCCGGACGCATGGGTCGGCGGTGTTTACCCGGGGCGAAACCCAAGTTTTGACGGTGGCCACTTTGGGCGCCCCCTCATTACAGCAGCTAATTGAGAGTGCCGAAGGGGAGGAAAGCAAACGCTATATCCACCACTATTCAATGCCCGGTTATGCTACCGGGGAGCCGGGCCGTTTTGGCAGCCCCAAGCGGCGGGAGATTGGCCACGGGGCATTGGCTGAGCGGGCTTTGGAGCCGGTTATCCCGCCGGAAGAAAAGTTCCCCTACACCATTCGGGTGGTGTCCGAAGTTTTGTCTTCCAATGGGTCAACTTCCATGGCCAGCGTTTGCGGCTCCACTTTGTCATTGATGGATGCCGGGGTGCCGATTAAGCGGCCGGTCGCTGGCATTTCGGTTGGTTTGGTAACCAAAGGCAAGGAATTTAAGCTTTTGACTGATATTGCCGGCATTGAAGATTTTAACGGCGATATGGATTTTAAAGTAGCCGGGACGAGTGAAGGGATTACCGCCGTCCAGGTCGATATCAAAATTCACGGCCTGAGCCAGGAAATTGTCAAGGGGGCGCTCCAGCGGGCCCGAGAAGCGCGGGAGAAAATCTTGGCTATTATGGCCGAGGTTTTACCCCAACCGCGGGCGAAGATTTCCCAGCTGGCGCCCAAAGTGGCGATGCTCCATATTCCGCCGGCCTTAATTGGCGAGGTGATTGGCCCCGGCGGTCGGGTTATTCGCAAAATGAGCGAGGAAAACGATTGCGAGATTAATATTGAGGACGACGGTACCGTGACTGTCAGCGGCCTTTCCCAAGAGGGGGTCGATAAGGCGGTTGAAGAAATTCGGGCCCTGACCCACGAAGTCAAGCCAGGCGAAATTTTTAGCGGCCATGTGACCCGAATCCAGCCTTTTGGGGTTTTTGTAGAATTTTTGCCGGGCAAGGAAGGCTTGATCCATATTTCTGATTTGAGCGACGGCTTTGTTAAGGACCCGGCCCGGTTAGTTAAGCCAGGCCAGGAGATAAAAGTGGTGGTCAAAGAAATTGATGATATGGGACGGGTGAATTTGCGGCCGGAAACGCCTTTTCCTGGGGAAAAACGCCCTTCGCGGCCGAGTGGTTTTAGCCCCCAGCCCCAACCTTTTCAGAGCAGCTTTCGTTCTCGGTTTGCCGGCCCCCAACGCCGCCGGCCCCGGCCCCGCCGCTGATTAGGCTGGTAGAAATGAACCAGAAGCTTTTTGATTTGCCGGCTGATAAAGTTGCTCCCCGTTTATTAGGCCAATGGCTTTGCCGCCGCTTTCCCGACGGCCAGGTGAGAAAATATCGCATTATTGAAGTTGAAGCTTATGTGGGCGAAAAAGATCGGGCTTGCCACGCTTTTCATGGCCTAACTGAGCGGACAGCGGTGATGTATGGCCCCAGCGGCCATTGGTACGTTTACCTGATTTACGGGATGTATTATATGCTTAATTTGGTGACGGCGCCGGCGGGCGAGCCTCAGGCAGTTCTTTTTCGGGCGGTGGAAGGGATTGAGGGACCGGGTCGATTAACTCGGGAATTGCAAATTGACAAGCAGCTAAATGGCCAGCCGGCCAGCCAGGCGAGCGGTTTGTGGCTAGAAATTGGCCCGCCGCTAAGGTGGCAGAAAATTCAGCACCTGCCCCGGGTCGGTGTTGATTACGCTGGCGAATGGAAAGACAAACTTCTTCGCTTTCGGGTGAAGGACGAAGATTGAAATGCTACTGACATTTAACTGAAATTTTACCTTAGAACATGGGGGCACTTTGATTTTGCGTGGACAGATGCCACACCGTAGCTTTGGCAAATTTATTTCGCCGTAGCCTTAGGCGGAGGCGAAGGCGGATTCATCACGCCGTAGCTTTAGCGAAATGTGGCGGATTCATCACGCTGTAACCTTTGAACATGGCGGATTCATCACGCTGTAGCTTTAGCGGAGGCGGAGGTGGAGGCGGAGGGGGTGGGATTCGAACCCACAAGTCCCTTGCGGGACGCCGGTTTTCAAGACCGGTTCCTTAGCCATTCGGAGCACCCCTCCTTACCTTAATTATAGCAGGAGGGGGGCTGGAAAAAGTGAAAAGTTTAAGTGGAAAGTGAAAAAGAAGTGAAAAGTTAAAATATGTCAAGTACCCCATTTTTCATAATATGTTTACAAAGTTTTTAACAGTGGATGGTTGGGTTGATGTTGTTTAATAAACAGATAGGGAGAAGTCTTTAATCTTAGTTGGATTCTATCCTTGTTGTAG
>JALWDZ010000026.1 GCA_027039485.1 Candidatus Shapirobacteria bacterium | reverse complement strand
TACAGTCATCATAACACACATTACTTGTACAACTAAGGATAATGTCTTATGACAGCGATGACAAGGAAAACGAAAGAAGCAAGACATCAACGTCTAGTAATGAGTTCTAATTTGGCTACAGAACAAGAAATTTAATATTAATCTATTAACAAATTCACGAATTAACGGATTAAAAGGGAAAATTGCAAAATTCAAATTACAGAAAATAAAAAGAAACATACTCGCTTCGCTCGCGAAATATGTTCCGATTGCATCGGAACGAAATACAGTAGATACAGGCCCTGCGGGTGATGTAGGTAGAAATATGAAGTTGTGGGAGGGGGATATGGAAAAGGCGTGGGGGATTTTGATGGGGTGGCAAAAAGAAGGCAAAAAGGATTTTGATCGCCGGGTGGCGGAGTTTTTGTTGGAAATAAATCGTGACCGACAAGCTTTGGCGAAAACAAATAACCAGGCCTGGCTAAAAGCGGCGGATAAGTGGTGGCAGAAAGGTATAGAACTGCTGCCACGGTTGGATTGGAGGGAGATGAAATATGAGGTGGAAATACCGAAGGAAGGGGAATATGCGATATACATTAAATTGCAAGATACAAATAGAGATATGTCCCGCAAGCGGGACGATACAAGCCCTTCGGGCGATATAAGTGGGTGGCAAGAGTGGGGGGAGAGGTATTTTAAGGCGGGAAAACAGGAAATAGTTTTACCGATAAGGGGATTAAGTAAAAATTTGATAGATATAAATGGAAATATGCTCGCTAACGCGAGCGATACAAATAGAAACATGCCCCGCAAGCGGGACGATACAAGCCCTGCGGGCGATACAGACAGAAACACGCTCGCTAACGCTCGCGATAAAAAGGAAGAAAATAATTTTGCCCTAAGGATAGGTGAATATAGGGGAAGAGAGTGGTATCGGGTGGAAGGGCGGCTAAAGAAGGGGGTAAAGCCGGCGGGGGAGATTTTAATAGAGGAAAGGAAAGAAGGTGAGGAATGGAAAATAATTAAAGAAATAGATGGAAACATGCTCGCTGGCGCTCGCGAAACAAGCTCGCCCCGCCACAGCGGAGCTCGCGAAATACGCCCTGCGGGCGATACAAACGGAAATAGTTTTGTTGCTTATTTTAAAGCTGGCAATTTTGCCGATGAAGGGCGATTGGTATTAAAAGGGGTTGAGGTGGGGGCGTTGGCGAAATTGGAAGTGAGGCGGGTTATAGTACCGGAGATTATATTAAAGTCAATTAATTTATTAACGAATTCGAAAATTAATAAACAGATTCTAAATTACAAACAAGATATAGATAGAAATAAGCTCGCTGACGCTCGCGATACAAATAGAAATATGTCCCGCAAGCGGGACGATACAAGCCCTTCGGACGATATAAATCTGTCTTCGGCTCATGAAACTGAAAAAGGGTTTCCTAAAATAGAGTTTGTCAAAATCAATCCGACAAAATATCGGGTAAAAGTAACCGGGGCGAAGGGGCCGTATACGCTGGTGTTTTCAGAAAGTTTTCATAAAGGGTGGAAGTTATATGCGCCTTCGGCGCGAAATATGCCCTTACGGGGCGAAACAAATAGAAACATGCTCGCTAGCGCGAGCGATACAAATAGAAATAATTTAATGGGAATTGTGGGGAAAGTGGCGGCGAGGGTGACGGGGTGGTTTTTGAAGAATAAGGGATACGGGCCGGAGGTGGCTAGTTATTTTAATGGCGAGATAAAAGAAGGCACGCACCGGATGACCTTTTTGGAACCGGCCACTTTTGAAACCTGGGGCAAACAACCAATTGCCGAAGACCGGCATTATTTGGTGAATGGCTATGCCAATAGTTGGTATATCAAACCCAGCGATGTTGGCGGGCGGGAAAATTATGAATTGATTGTCGAATTCTGGCCCCAGCGGTTTTTCTACATTGGGTTGTTTATAAGTCTGATGACCTTAATGGGATCAGTAGGATATCTAGGATACACATTAATTCTTAAAAAATTAATACATTAACGAATTAGATGGCAAAAATTTTTCATAGGAGGACAATTAGGTTGCCAAATTACGATTATCGCCAACCCGGATATTATTTTATTACCATTTGTGTGCATAATCGGGTGAATTTATTTGGTCGAATAGAAAATGGCGAAATGGTAATGAACAAAATTGGCAGAATGGTGTACCGTTGGTGGCAAAAATTACCGGCGAAATATCGTCGGATACAATTGGATGAATTTATTATTATGCCCAACCACATCCACGGCATTATTCAAATTGTAGGGGCGAAACCATGTTTTCGCCCGGATGATTTGGCGAAACCATGTTTTCGCCCGTTAACGGAATCGCCGGATCAACAGGGCGATTACACGGAATCGCCCCTACAGACGAAACGAAATATCCCGAATACATATGAAGGGTTGGGGCGGTATATTTCATGGTTTAAACGGATGACCACCAACGAATATATCCGCAATGTAAAACAACATAATTGGCCGCCGTTTGCCGGCAAAATTTGGCAACGCAATTATTACGAACGAATTATTAGAAATCAGAAATCATTGGAAAACATTCGCCAATATATTGTTAATAATCCTCGTAATTGGGCAGAAGATGCGTATTATAAGGAATGATTAAAAAATATTTTATTCATCACCGTAATTTCTTTTTAATCGCGGCAATTGTCGGCATTTTGATGGATATTTTTGTTTTCCGGTTTACATCGGATGTGGTGATTATGGGATTGACGGCGATTTGGATTGGGGCGGTGATCGGCTGGCGGCTGGAGGGGCGGTTTTCTATTTTTGGGGCCCTTATTTTCTTGATGATGTGCCCCTTTTTGTTAATGGCCAAACAAGAAGCAATTGCTGAAAAAGCGGCTATCTGGACTTATATGTTTCTGGTGGTTGGCGTTATCCAACAATTAATAGAAATACATAGAAACATGCTCGCTGGCGCGAGCGATACAAATAGAAATATGCCCCGCAAGCGGGACGATATACGCCCTGTGGGCGATATAGAAGGAGGTTGGCGGGATTTTGACGAGTTTATTAAAAAACTCGCAGATAGCGCGGATGGTATAAGAGCGCGGATAATGCTGATGGGAGCGGAGAACGCGGATGACGCGGATAGTATACATGCGGATGGCGCGGATAGAAGGCTGATAACGCTGACGGGGTGGGTGATAAAGGGGCTGGTGAGGTATATGCTAGTGGGCATTAGTCTGCTAACGCAAAAGGCGGTGGTGGTGTTGATAGTGAAACGGGAACAGTGGGCGCGAGATTTGGTAACAATGAGGGAACGAAGGAGTTGGTGGTGGCGGGGCATGGCAGCAATAGGAAAGGTAATCTTGACTTTAGCATTAGTGGCGGCTAAATATTTTTGGGAAATTACCGGGGGAATATTGGGGATTTTAGGAATATTGGGCATAAGTCGGGAAATCCAATTTTACCGGCGGTTTTTTGAAAATAAATTTTGGCTGGAATTCGGTGGCCGGCTTTTGCCTTATTTGCTAGGATTCTGGCTCATTTTAATTTTTCTGGCAATAATTTTCTGGCTAAAAAAAAGAGCGACTTGGCGATGGCGGAAAATAATTTTGGTTGGCTTGCTTTTGTTGTTTTGGCGGGGCAACCAGAGGATTTTTCGTTATGCGCGGGCTAAATTTGAATTCCAACCCTACATTCTACGGATAGATCCCGATATTGCCAGCCGTTATATGGCGGTGAAAATCTATGGGCGCAATTTTCGCAATTTGCCTTTTACCTCGGAGGTTTTCTTAGCTGGCCGGCCCCAGAGAATAAAAGCGTGGAGCGATAAGCTGATTGTAGTAGAAATTGACCCCTTACTTTCGAAAACCGGCTGGATTTGGGTCCAAGTGAAAGATGGCGCTGGCAGAAAGAAGGCGAGCAATCGGGTTTGGTTTACCTATTATGATTCCCAGAAGGCAACCCCTCAAGAAAGGCAGCGCTTTTGGCAAATGTTGGAAAAACAGGCCCTTAAAGAGGCCAGGAATAAATATTAACTGGCCAGGGGCGGGGCTGGCGGGGAAAAAGTTGGCGAACCTCGGCTTCATGGTGGAGATTTTGCCGGCAATATTGGCGGACGCCGGCGGGAACCCGGTCATCCCAGCTATCAAGGACGATTAAGCCGGCGGGGTATTGGTGGATAAGTTTTTTTAGCTCATTGGTTGAGTGGAGAATTTTGGCTCCAGAAAGTGGGTCATAGGAAGCGGGGGCAGAGCGGAGCAGGTAAAGGTGGCTAAGATTTTCCCCAAGATACCAAACTGGCAGATCATTCCAATTGACTACCAGCGGTGCCTGGGGGTGACTTTGGCGCCAGGCTTTTACCAGGGCATAAATTTTTTGCCAATCGACTTCGGGAATTTCTTGCATATCGCGGTTAAGGGAATAATATTTCTGGGGTCGGAGGGCGAGTTGGGGCAGGGTAGCGAGAAGAAGAAGGCTGACGAGGCTAAGGGCCAGAAAGCGTTTTGGGGGAACTAAATGCTGGGCGAGAAAAAATGGGCTAACAGCCAGAAGAATGAGGAAGGGAAAGGTAATGTAAAAATAGCGGACGAAGGGTTGGCCAAGGGCAAGGCTAACTACCAGAGTCTGGATGACTAAGGGGATGGTGAGAAGAAGGAAGGGGGCGCGCAATTTTGGCTGGCGGAAGCTTTGGTAGCCGAGCCAGAAAAAACCAAGGCCGGCCAGAATGGTTAGAGGCAAATAATGATGAGTAAGGAGAACGCGGTAGTAGAAAAGATTGTTGGTCTGGCCCAGTTTGGCGAGGATGGCTAATAAAAGTTTGTGGAATGGCAGGCTGAGAAGGATGGTGGCAACGCCGGTGGCGGCGATGAGCGAGAGGGAGGGAGAGGTCAAAAGGAGAAAGAGAAAGCCGTCGAGGAAAATGAGGAGGCCGAGACCGTGGCAGAGGCTGGCCAGAACGGCGGTTAGCAAAAATCCCGCAAAATAGGCTATTTTCTGGCGGCGGTTGGGACTTTTGGAATAGCGAAGAAGCAGGAAGGCGGCCAGGAGAAGGAAAAATTGCAAAGCCTGGTAGGGGCGGGCCTGGCGGGACCAGAGGATTTCAATGCGCAAAAATGCTGCCAAAAAACTGGCCAATAAGCCGCTGAGGGGGTCAAAAAATTCCCGGCCAAGGAGATAAACCATGAGAATAGTGGCTAGGCCAAAGAAAACTGCCGGTAAGCGAGCGGCAAATTCGGGGGGTGAAATTAGGGCCATGGGCAGGGCGGTGAGCCAATACCAAAGATATTGGTAAAGGCCGGTGTTGTAGCCGTTGTCGAGAACAGGGGTTTGGCGGCGGAGAATTGCCCGGGCGAAAATGGCTACATGATTCTCGTCGGTCCAAAAGGAATAGCCTTGCCGGAGGCCAGCCAGGCGCCAATAGAAACCGAGGAGAGTAAAAATGGTCAATAAAGCATAAGTTATTTTCTTTTTCATTTTAGCTGGGGGTTTTGAAATAAGTGGGTCAGGGCGACAGCAACGGCGTCGGCGGCATGGTTAGGCTTGATGCTTTCCCGGCGGTGGAGAATTTTCTTGACCATAAATTCTACCTGGTGCTTGTCGGCCCGGCCGTAACCAACGATGGCAATTTTAATGTGGAGGGGGGTGTAGCCGATAACGGGAATATTGGCCTGTTGGCCAGCAAGCTTCACCACCCCCATGGCCTGGGCCACATTAATGGCAGTTTTGCTGTTTTTGGCAAAAAATAGCTCTTCGATAGCTAAAATATCAGGCCGGTATTGACGGATAATTGCCTGGCTCTTGCGGAAAATAGCATCAAGGCGGCTGGCAAAAGAAGCAGTTTTAGCGGTAGTGATGCAGCCATAGTCGCCAAGGAGGGGCGTTTTGGCTTTTTCAACAATTGCCCAACCAGTTGCCGCTAAGCCGGGATCAATGCCCAAAATTTTCATCCTCTAATTTTACAGCATCTGAAGAAGATAAATTCAAAATCCTAAATCCTAAATTCTAAACAATATCAAATGACCAAAATCCAAATGTTCTAAACATTTAGATATTCAGAACTTAGAACTCAGTAAAGAAAAGGGGATTAAATAATGTAGAATATCAGGAAGAATTAGGTAATCAGGGAAAGAGAATCAGAGATCAGAAGAACAGAGAAAGAAAGAAAAAGAAAAAAGAAAATTAACCTGATACCCTAATATCCTTTTCCATGCGCCTTCGGCTAGATCTTTACCCCGACTCCGCCGGCTGGCGGAACGTGCTGGGGCTTCACTCCGCCTTCAGCTTCGTTCAGGGTGACAAGGTTTCGGTCATTTGGTCATTTGAATTTTAGATTTACCTGCCTGCGCAGGCAGGTTTAGGATTTGGGTCATTAGGATTTAGGATTTGTTTGAGATTTTATTTAGCATTGGGGCGTTATAATGGAGTAATGAGGATTTGTACTGTCGGCGGCGGGTCGGGCATGCCGGTTACTAACAGGGCCCTCCTTCGGGCTGGGTTCCAGAATATTGTTTCGGTGGTAACTACTTTTGATAGCGGCGGTGATACTGGGCGGATGCGCACCGATGAGAGAGGGCAGCTTTTAGCGTTTTCTGATTATTGGCGGGCATTGATTTCTCTTTGGCGGGATGGAAAAAGGAAAAAGCTGTGGCAAGAAATGTTGCGCTATCGAGATGGGCGGGGAAGAAATTTTGGCAACAGTTTCTTTCGCTTTTTGGTGGAGAAATTGGGGGATATTAATCAGGCCGACAAATTTTTTCAGGAGCTAATGGGTGTCAAGTTAGCCGGGCGGGTAGTGCCGGTAGCCACCGAGCCGGCAGATTTGGCTTTTCGGACTTTAAGCGGCCAAGAGTACCGCGGCGAACATTATTTGGATTTGCAGCGGATGTCAACCGACCGGGTAAAGAAGAT
Source organism: Candidatus Shapirobacteria bacterium (assembly GCA_027039485.1). Classification (GTDB taxonomy): domain Bacteria; phylum Patescibacteriota; class Microgenomatia; order UBA12405; family UBA6130; genus S016-97. The sequence goes on along the minus strand of JALWDZ010000026.1, from coordinate 58,817 downwards.
TTGGCTGGAGCCACGGGTACGAGCAAATCCGGAGGCTATTCAGGCGATTAAAGAAAGCCAGGTTATCATTATCGGCCCGGGCAGTTTGTACGGGTCATTGCTGGCTAATTTTTTGCCACGGGGCATGGCGGCTGCTTACCGCCAAAGCCGAGCCAAGAAAATTTTGATTGCTAATTTGATGACAGTAGCTAACGAAAGCCGGTGGGGCACCCAGCGAGATTATCTAGCAATTTTCCGCCGTTATTTGCGGGTGAATCGGCCTTTTGATGTTGTTATTATGCCTGATTGGCAGGCTTTACCAAAGAAACAGTTGGCTAAAGTATGGCGGCTTTATCGCTATGAGCACTCCCAGCCAATTAAAGTGGATAGAAAATTACAACCTAAACCTTTGGTTGCCGATGTGGCCATTATTGAAAAGCAAAATATGCGCCTCCGCCATAGTCCGGTTAAATTGGGCAGAGTGCTGAAGAAGGTGATTGGAACTAGGAACTAGGTAAGAAGGGGCTAAGAGCTAAGGGCGAAGGGCTAAGGAAGTGAAAAATTCAAGTGTAAAGTGGAAAAGAAGTTAAAGTGGAACTAAGAGCTAGGTTGGAGGAACTAGGTCAAAAAAGCACCAAATTCCAAATCCCAAACACCAAATCACAAACAAATCCTAAATCCTAATGACCCAAATCCTAAACAATTACCAAATGATTAAATAACCAAATGACCAAAACAAAAGAAAAAGGCAAAGAAAAAGAAATGTTTAGAACATTTGGATTTTGGTCATTTGAATTTGTTTATAGTTTAGGATTTTGAATTTAGGATTTTAGTATTGCCTGCCTGCACAGGTAGGTTTCAGCATGACGAGGTAAATGGAATTACTTTCTGTTGTTGGTCAGTTGTTTGTTGGTAGTTGGCGTCAGCCTGCTATAATAGAAATATGATTGGCAGTCTGCGGGGGCCGGTGACTAATAAAGGGGATGGCTGGGTGGAAATTGAAACAATGGGAATTGGCTGGTTTGTTTTTCTTTCCCGGCGTGATTTAGGCAAACTGGCAGTAGGGAAGGAAGCCAAGCTTTTTATTGCCCATTATGTAGCCGAAAACAGTAGCGATCTTTATGGCTTTCTGCAAGCCCGCGACCGGGAAGTATTTCAGCTTTTGCTTTCGGTAAGCGGCGTTGGTCCCCGGACAGCTTTAGAAATTTTTGCCGTTGGCAATGGCGAGCGAATTTTGCGGGCAATTGCCGAAGCCGATGTGGCTTTTTTTCAGCAGGTGAAAGGAATTGGTCGCAAGGGCGCCCAGCGGATTATTGTCGATTTGAAAACTAAAGTGGGCGAGGTGAAAAGCCTCGATTTGCGTACCGGCCAGGGCGGCAATGAAGAGGTTTATCAAGCTTTGCGCAATTTGGGCTTCCAACGGGCGGAAATCGACCAAGCTTTGCGGGATTTGCCCCAAGAAGTGACGGCAACTGAGGAAATAGTAAAATTTGCGTTACAAAAATTGGGGAAAAGTTATGGGCGCTGATGTCTTGAAAAAATTAGTCGACGAAGAAGAAAAGGGGGCCGAGCTTTCCTTGCGGCCGCAGAGTTTGCGGGATTTTATTGGCCAGCCGAATTTAAAGCGCCAGCTGCGGATTATCATCAATGCAGCCCGGAAGCGCCACGAGCCCTTGGACCATCTCCTTTTTTATGGGCCGCCGGGGTTGGGAAAAACTACCTTGGCTACCCTTTTGGCAAAGGAAATGGGGGTGGATATTCGGGTCACTTCGGGGCCAGCTCTGGAAAGGGCCGGCGATTTAGCCTCAATTCTAACTTCGCTAGAAGAAGGCGACATTTTTTTTATCGACGAAATTCATCGCCTCCATAAATCAGTTGAAGAAACGCTTTATCCGGCGATGGAAGACTTTAAGCTGGATTTGGTTTTGGGTAAAGGCCCGGCGGCGCGGAGTTTACGGCTTGATTTGAACCATTTTACGGTGATTGGAGCAACCACTCGAATTGGCCTGCTTTCGTCGCCGATGCGCGACCGTTTTGGATTGGTCCAGCGGTTAGCTTTTTATTCGAACGAGGATTTGCAAAAAATCGTCATCCGTTCGGCGCGAGTTTTGGGCTTGGCTATTGGTGAGGCGGCCGCTTTAGAGATTGCCCGCCGCTCCCGGGGCACGCCCCGCATTGCCAATCGCCTTTTGCGGCGGGTGCGCGATTTTGCCGAAATTGAGGCTAATGGCCAGGTAACAGTAAATGTGGTCCGCGAGGCATTGGCAATGATGGCTATTGACGAACAGGGGTTGACCAAGACTGATCGTCATCTCTTGCAAACATTGGCCCGAGAGCATCAGGGCGGGCCGGTCGGGCTGGAAACTTTAGCGGCGATGCTTAATGAAGATGTGGGGACAGTTCGGGAAGTTTACGAGCCGTTTCTCTTGCAGGCCGGCTTTTTGAAACGGACACCGCGGGGGCGGATGCTCACCCGGCGGGCGTTCCAACTCTTAAAATTACCCCTGCCGCCAGGGTGGCAAGACCAATTATTTTCGCAGGAATGAAAAAGCTCTTGTTAAACAGCGCCGTCCTTTCTGGGGCGCAAATCGCTGCTCGAGCTTTAGGTTTTCTTTTTTTCCTATTGCTGGCAAGATTACTGGCGGTGCCGGATTTTGGCCTTTTGTTGTGGACGATTAGCTTTGGCTACAATTTTTACCCCTTAGCTGACTTTGGCTTGGAGCGCCTGGCGTTGCGCTGGGTTGCCCGCCATCCTCGGGAGGCGCCGGATTTTTTGGCCAAGCTGTTGCCGTTGCGTTTGTGGCTGGCCGTGGCCACCGTGGTTATAACTTTGCTAGCTGCCTGGCTTATCGGTGTACGCGGGCGGGGGCTTTGGCTGCTGTTTGTTTTCGAAGCGGCCCTGGCCCCGGCCAATTTGCTCAATATTATCGGAGCGGTAGAAAATGGCCGGGAACGCCCCTGGTTCGCCGCTGGGGCAACCTTGGCTATGTCTTTTGGCTCGGGCTTGTTTTCCGTCCTGGCAGCTTGGTGGCACCAACCTCTGGCGGTAGTTTTGGCCGGTTATTTGTTGGCCTACCTTTTTCTTTTTGGCTTTTTACTGTTGTTTTACCGTTTGCCCCATTGGTCTTGGCGTTTAGATTGGCAATTTGCCCGCCGAGCATTAAGCCAAGCTTGGGTTTTTGCCGTTCTTTTAGTGCTGGCTGTTTTTTATTTGCGCCTGCCAATTATTTTGGTTGGCCGCCTTTTGGGAAATTATTGGGCGGGCATTTATGGGGCAGCGGGGAAATTTGTCGAGGCGGGCATTGTTATTCCCCAAGGGGTAGCGGTGGCTTTTTTCCCACTCTCGGCGCGCCTTTTGCGTCAGCGCCACCGTGATTTGCCAAGATTATATTTGCGCCTTTGGTTGGGCCTTTTGCTTTTGGCTCTTCCTTTAAGCGCGGTTTTTATTTTTGCTGGCCGCCTGCTGGTTTTGATTCTTTATGGTCCCCGCTATCTCCCGGCGGTGCCCCTTTTCCGCATTTTAGGTGGGGCGCTTATTCTCTTTTTCGTCAACGCTTTGCCGGGCAATATAATTCATAATTCAGACCGGGTAAAGCAGTTTTTGCCTTGGGCTTTTTCCAATTTTTTGGTGATGCTTGTTGGTGGTTGGTATTTGATTGCCCATTGGGGGGTTGTCGGAGCCGCCTGGGCGATGGTCGTTGGCGAGGCGTATGGGCTAGTGATTAATAATTTGTTTGTCTACCGAATTTTGCGGCAAAAATGAGTCCTCTCCTCTCCATTATCATTGTCAATTACAACACTAAGGATCTCCTCCAACAATGCCTCAACAGCCTTTTTGAGGCTGTAAATTCCAAATCCCAAATTCCCTGCCTGCGCAGGCAGGGAAATTACAAACAATATCAAAATTTAAATGACCAAATTCAAAACATGGAAATAATCATCATTGATAATAATTCTCATGATGGCAGTAAAGAATTCCTCAAGGAATTAAATTCCAAATCCCAAATTCCAAATCCCAAATCTCAAATTCTAAACAAAAAGAAAAGAAGAAAATCTCAGAATGACAGTGAAAGTGAAAATAACCGACACAGTGGTATTTTTTCTATACCCCAGGGCATAGCCATTAAAACTATCTTTAATAAAACAAACCTTGGTTTTGCAAAGGCTAACAACCAAGGAATAAGAATTGCCAGAGGCAAATATATCCTTCTTCTTAATTCAGATACTATTGTTAAGAAGGGAGCCTTAGAGAAGATGGTGGGCTATTTAGAAAAACATGGCGATGTGGCCGCCGTGTCTCCTAGGTTATTAAACCCCGACGGCAGTTTTCAGCAGCGCTACTATATGCGTTTTCCTAACCTTTGGCAAATGGCGTTTTACCATAGCCTGGCCGGCCGCTGGCTGGTGACAGCCACGCCGCTAAAGTGGCTGGTCTTTAGCCAGGTGAGCAAAATGCCAACGCCAGTTGAACAATTGCCGGGGGCAGCTTTGCTGGCTCGGCGGACAGTTTGGCAAAAAACAAAAGGCCTTGACGAGGATTATTTTTTCTTTTTTGAAGATGTTGACTGGTCGTACCGAGTTAAAAAATTAGGATTGGGTAAGTTGGTGGTGGTGCCAGCGGCGGAAATAATTCACTTTGGCGGTGGGAGTTGGAAAAATTGGAAAATGAAAGAGCGGTGGCAATTTTACCGGCGCTATTTTGCCTCGCTTTTCCTATTTTTACGAAAGCACCATTACCCGCTTTGGCTTTATCGTCTTGTTTTAAGTTTTACTTTTTTGGGCAATGCTTTTGCCCAATTATTGCGGGAGCGGTTGACTAGAGCTAAGGTCCAGTGGCGGCTTTGGCGCTGGCTTTGGGATTTTTAAGCTGCGCCAGGCGAGAAGGATAACCGAAGGTCCGGTGACAAGGGTGTAACCGAGAAGAGTGAGAGCAGCGCCGGGAGCGGCTAGGCGTTTGATAAGGAAATAACCGCCGCCGATGGTGATAGCGGCATTAATCCAAGCTAAAAGAGCCGGCAGTTGGGGTTGGTTAATGCCTTCAAGAATAGCCACCGGAATGGCCGTGAAAGCGTGGACCAGAAAGTAAACGAGAAGAATATTAAAGACGGGCAAGATTTGCCGGACAAATTGGGGATCTTTCAGCCACCAGTTGAGGAAAAGTGGCCCAAGCCAGAAGCCCAAGGCAATAGCAGGGATGGTAATGATGGCGACCAGAAGTTGGCCCCGTTGGAAAAGGCGGCGGATTTTTGCCGATTGCTGGCGGCCGTTGAGGTGGGCTATCTTGGGGAAGAAAACGATGTAGATTTGGGAAAGGATGACCCCTAGTTTTTGGATGAGAGAAAAAGGGACGGTGAAATAACTGACGCTGGCGACATTGACCAGGGAAGCAAGGAAAAATTTGGGGAATTGGGTGCTGATTTGGCCGGCGGTGTTGCTCAGAAATTTAAAAAGGGCGAAGCGGCCGAGTTGAAGAAAATGGCGGCGGGAAAAGTGGGGATAAGCCAGGTAGGAGCGGAGGAGCCAGAAATCGAGGGCTAAAGTAAGAAGTAAGGCGGCGGTTTGGAGTTGGAAAATGGCAATGAGGGGAAAGTGGCGGCTAGCGAGGAAAAAAACGCCGAGGGTATTGGCAGTGCCAACGATAAAAGTGCGCAAATTATAGCGCCAGAAATGGTTTTCGGCCTGGAAAATGCTGGCGGCAAAAATGGTGGGGAAGTAAAGGCCGATGTTAAGGGCGATGAGGGGCATGATTTTCTGGGCCTGGCCAAAAAGTTGGGGTGAAAGGTTAAAGAGGTGAAGGATAGGCTGGGCGAAAAGATCAAGGGAAATGATAATGGCGGCGGCTAGGAGAGTGTAGGTTAAAAAGCCAGTTTGGATGGTGGTTTTTAGTTGCTGGCGGCGGTTTTGGGAGTGGAGGTAAGCTACCCGTTGGGTAAGGGCGGCCCCAAAGCCAAAGTCGAAAGTAGTGGCGTAATTGAGGAGAGCGGCGGCTAAGGCTAAAAAGCCGAATTGTTCCTTGCCGAGATAGTGGAGGATGGCTGGCAGGGTAAAAAACGAAATGAGGAAAAGATAACCTTGGGCCAAGAAATTGATGAAAATATTGGCAAGCATAGGCAATTATAACAGGGTAAACGGGGGTGGTAAAATTGGAAAATGAAATTAAGCGTGGGGATTGTCGGGTTGCCCAATGTTGGCAAATCTACTCTTTTTAATGCCCTTTTAAAAAAGCAGGTAGCTGGTGTGGCCCCCTATCCTTTTTGCACGATTGAGCCTAATACAGGAGTTGTGCCGGTGCCCGATCCGCGCCTGGAAAAACTGGCGGCAATTGTCAAAACGGAAAAAATAGTGCCAGCGGTGGTGGAGTTTGTCGACATTGCCGGCCTAGTGAAGGGGGCGGCCCATGGTGAGGGATTGGGAAACCAATTTTTGGCCCATATTCGGGAGGTTTCGTTGATTGTTGAGGTGGTGCGCTTTTTTGATGATAAGCAGATACCGCGGACGGGAAAGAACCCGGCTGATGATATTGCCGTGATTGAAAACGAGTTGCTTTTGGCTGATTTGCAGACTTTGGAAAAGCAAAAACCGCCGCGGCCGGGAGCTAGCGACGAGGAGAAAATTTTTTGGCGGGCGGTGGAAAAATTGCGCCAGGGTTTGGACCAAGGCCAACCGGCGCGTGAGGTTGGCTTAACGCCCGAGGAGCGCCAGGCGAGCCAGCGCCTGTTTCTTCTGACCGCCAAACCGGTGATTTATGTTGCCAACTTGAGTGAGGAGCAGTTAAAAGATCGGGAGCAAATTTTAGCCGGTTTTCGCTGGCAGCCAGTTCTACCCCTTTCGGCGCGGGTTGAAGCAGAATTGGGAGCTTTTTCGGAGGCGGAACGGCGGGCATATTTGCAAGAGCTAGGTTTTGCAACATCCGGCTTGGATCGGCTGGTCGCCTTGGCTTATCAAAAGCTTAACTTGATTTCTTTTTTGACAGCCGGCCGGAAAGAGGTCCGGGCCTGGACGATTAGACAGGGGGCAACAGCAGTAACGGCGGCCGGGACAATTCATTCTGATTTTGCCAAAAAATTTATCCGGGCCGATGTCGTTGATTATCCAACCTTTGTGGAATTAGGGGGTTGGGAAAAAGCTCGGGCGGCTGGGAAAGTCCGCAGCGAAGGCAGGGAATATCTGATGAAAGACGGCGATGTCGTTGAGTTTAAGGTCGGCCAATGAAACTTTCGGTTATTATTCCCCATTTCCAGGGACGAGACCTTCTCCAAGAATGCCTCAACAGCCTTTTTAGGGCTGTAAATTCCAAATCCCAAATCCCCTGCCTGCGCAGGCAGGCAAATTACAAACAATATCAAAATTTAAATGACCAAATACAAAACCTAGAAATAATCATCATTGATAACAATTCTCATGATGGCAGTAAAGAATTCCTCAAGGAATTAAATTCCAAGCACCAAGCACCCTGCCTGCGCAGGCAGGCAAATTACAAACAATATCAAAATTACAAACCTCAAATTCCAAACAAAAAAGAGAGAAGAAAATCATGGAACAACAATGAAGGTGAGAACAACCAACATGATGATAGCGTCTTCTCCATACCCCCTGGCATAGTAATCAAAACTATTTTTAATAAAACAAACCTTGGTTTTGCGAGAGCGGTGAATCAGGGGGCAAAGGCGGCCCGGGGCGATTATCTTTTGGTCTTGAATGATGATGTGCGCCTGGCTGATAATTGGCTGGCGAATTTAGAGCTAATCCTATGGCAATACCGGCAACAGCGGGTGGCCGCCTTTGGCGGAATAGTGCTAGATCGAACTGGCCGCCGGGTTGAAAGTTTAGGGTTACGGTATTTTTTGCCGGGTCGGGCGGAAAATATTGCCAATGGTTGGAAATGGTCGGAGGCACGAAAAAAATTTAAAGCCTGGCTAAAAAAACCGCATTTGGCGGATGGCCTTAATGGGGCGGCGGTAGTTTATCGCCGGGACGCTTTTTTGGCTGCTGGCGGTTTTGATGAACGCTTTTTTGCTTATTTAGAAGATGTCGATCTGGCTCTGCGGTTGCGGGAAAGGGGCTGGCAGATGCTTTTTTTGCCCCAGTTGGTAGCTTATCACCAGGGTGGAGCCACGAGCCGGAAGATGGGAAATTTGCGCCAGCGGATGACGGTGCGCAATTGGTGGTGGCTGCTAATCAAGAACTATCCTTCTCGAACCTGGCGCCGTTATTGGTGGCCGATCCTCTTAGAGCGGGGGCGCAATTTTAGTTATCTTTTGAAAACTACGCCGCTGAAATTATGGCCGGCAACGTTTTGGTGGTTAGCTAAGAATTTGTTAGAATTACCCACGATATGGCGAACAAGAAAACCCTTATCATGGTTGGCCAAAAAGTAATCCCTTTTCTGGTTCAAATTGCTAAAAAGTTGGCCATTTTTAGTTTATTGGTTGTTGGGGTAGTTATTTTTTTTGCTGTTTTCCTTTCCTTTTGGGCCGGTTGGCAGTTTGCCCGGGGAGCACATCTAAAGCCGGCGGCGCTCTATCATGATTTAAAATGGGGCTGGCAGCATCCTGACAGAAACCAATACCATTCGTTTTTGTTGCTAGGCCTTGACCAGCGGCCCGATAACCCGACCCTTTTGACCGATACCATTCTTTTGGTCACCGTTAATACCAAGACGGGTAAAAGCTTGCTTTTTTCTCTTCCCCGCGATTTATGGCTGGAGGACCAGCGGACAAAAATAAACGCCCTTTATTATTATGGCCGCCGGCGCGATCCCCAACATCCCTTTGGCTTGTTGAAAACGACAGTGGAGCGGCTAACCGGTCAGAAGATCGACCAAGTTGCCCTGTTAACGATGGCTAATGTGCGCGATTTGATTGATTTTTTGGGGGGAATAGATATTTATGTGGAAAGGAGCTTTCGGGATAGCCATTTTCCCCGCGATGATGGCAGCCATGGTGTCCGGACGGTAAGTTTCCAAAAGGGTTGGCACCATTTTAGCGGCCAGCGAGCTTTGGAATATATGCGTTCCCGTAAAAGCAGTAATCCCCAAGAAGGCAATGATTTGGCGCGGGAAAGGCGGCAGCAGGAAGTTCTTTTGGCGTTGGAGAAAACAATTATTAAAGCCCGCCCTTGGTGGCAAATACCCTATTTCTTGGGACAAATGTATAATTTCGTGCAAAAAAATATCCTCATTCGCCCGCGGGTTACTTTAGCAACTATTGCCCAATGGCGCTGGCTGCGACGGGCAATTAAACAACAGCCATTGCGCCAAGAGCTGCTTTGGCAAGGCGATGCTGCGATTTTAGAGACGGGAATAGACCCTTATTATGGCAGTTGGATTTTACAGCCCCGCCGGGGCGATTATGGCTTAATCAAGCAATTTTTTCAGACCCAATTGCGCCATTTGCAATGAAAATTTTGGTCTTCAGCCATGTTTTTCGCCCCCAAGGCGATGGCGGTTCGTTCCTTTTGTCTTGGCTGGCGCAGCAGTTGAAACAACAAGGCCATCAGGTGGAAATTTGGGCCAGTGATGCCCGTTCTAGCGATGAATTTTTGCAGCCGTGGAAACCGCGCTATCGCGATACTTATTTTCGGGGAATAAAAGTGCGCCGGTTTTGGACTTGGCGCTGGGGGCGGCCAATTTTGCGGCGGTTGGTGGGGCCGGTTTTTCTTTGGCTTAAGTGGTGGCCGCGCCAGCATTTTGCGGTAGTGATTAGCGGACCCTTCCCCACTTTAGCCCCGTTTTATGGCTGGTTTTTGGCCCGTTTATGGGGCAGCCGCTTTGTCTTGGTGCCCTGTTGGCACAGCCAAGAGGCCGGGTTTCAGAAGAAACGCTTCCGTTGGCTCTTACAGAAGGCAGATAAAATTGTTGCCCTTAGCAATTATGAGAAGAAGCAGTATCAGAGGCTTGGTGTTGGTAAAGCGAAAATCATGGTCTTGACGGCCAATTTGGCCCGGGAAATTATGCTTACCAAAAAACAAAAGGCCAAGTTTACCTCGCCACCGCTAATTTTGTTTTTGGGAAGTCAGGCAGCCCACAAGCAAATAGACTGGTTACTAGAAGCCTTTCGCCAGCTAAAAGAAAAAGGCCAGTCTCAAAATGCCAGAGAAGCTAAGTTGGTGATTGCCGGGCCGCGGACACTCTACTCGCCGGTCATAGATGAAATTTATCGCCATTTACCGGTAAAAATTCGCCGGGATGTGCAAATTTTAGGGCCGGTGTCAGCTAAAAAGAAAGTAGAGCTTCTAGACCGGGCTTGGGTTTTGGTCAATCCGTCGCGGGCAGAATCATTGAGTTTGGTAGTGATGGAAGCTTGGGCTCGTAAGAAACCGATTATTGTTAACGATTTGCCGGTTCTGCGGGAAGTGATGGAGCTGGGCGGGGGCGAGCGAGTTCATTCTTTGAACGGTTTGGTGGCAACATTGATGAAGCGACTAAACCAGCCACGCTGGCTTCGAGAAGAAGGCGAAAAGAGTTATCGGTTTCTTAGCCAAAGGCAACCGCCAGCAAATTGGTGGTTAAAACTTTTAGGGCAATGATAGAAGGAATAATTCTTTTATTGGCTTTGCTAGTTCGCCTGATTGCCATCAACCAATCGCTTTGGCTTGACGAGGCGGTGCAAGTCTGGGCTAGCCAGCATTTTAGCCTTTGGGGCTTGCTTTGGCACTATATGCCGGGCGATTTTAATCCGCCTCTCTACCATCTTATTAGTTGGGGCTGGGTCCGCCTTTTTGGTTCTAAAGAGTGGGTGGTGCGCCTGCCATCACTGATTTTTGGCCTGATCTCGATTTGGGTTTTGGGAAAAATTGCCGCCGCCTTGAAGTGGCCGCGGTCATGGCGGCGGCTGCTAATGCTGTTTTTAGTTTTGGCCCCATTGCATGTTTATTATTCCCAAGAGAACCGCATGTACATGTTGGCTCTCTTGGCTGGCGAATTGGTTATCTGGCGGCTGTTGGTTTTAGATAGAAAAAGAACCGGGAAAAATGTGCTTGGGTTAGCGTTGGCTTTATTAGCGATGGCCTTTAGTCATTTTTTAACCCTTTTTTTATTGCCAGTGCTGGCCTGGTTTTGCTGGCGGCGGCGCATTCCTTGGCATCAGCAAATATTCCTGGCGGCAGTTTTGCTAATCGCTTATTTCTTGTATAGCCCTTTGCTTTGGCGGCAGTTGGTGACCGGCTTAGGTTGGCAGCAACAGTTTCCGGTTTGGCGGCAAACGGTGGGTTCTTTTAGCTTCAAGGCTGCTCTGCTCTTGCCGGTGAAATTTGCTTTGGGGCGGATTAGTCTTCGACCACGCTGGTTTTACGGCCTGACAAGCCTGGTGCTGCTTCTTTTGGGTTGGCTTTTGCCCAGTTTAATTTTTTTGCGCCGCTGGCAAGCGAAAAGGGTAAGTCTTGAAGAAAAATTTATCGCTTTCTTGGTCTTTTTTCCGCCGATGTTAGGTTTTCTTTTAAGCCATTGGATTGCTGTTTTTAGTTACTTCCGTTTTCTCTATGTTTTGCCGTTTTGGTATGTGTTCTTAATCATGGAGGGGAAAACGATGGCAAAATGGGGCAATCTCTTTTTGGCAATTTTTCTTTTTTTGGAGGCAGCTTTTAGTGGAGTTTACTTATTCAACTCCCGTTTTCACCGCGAAAATTGGCGCCATTTAGCCAGTTGGTTAATCCAAGAAAGCCAAAACCAAGCCCCAATTTTAGTTTTAAGCCAAATAAGCAAGCCATTGGATTATTATCTTCGAGGCCAGCGGCCGGTTTGTTATCTAACGACCGCCAACGATTTGGACAAATGCCCGCTTAAGAAAACAGTATTTTTGGTGAGTTACGGCTTGCCTATCTTTGACCCCGGGGACAAAATTCGCTGGCAATTAAGGCGGCGAGGGTATAAAATAAGGCAAGGTGTTAGTTTTCGCCGGGTAGGAGGAGAAAAATGGGAAAAAGAGGAGTAGAACAAGAAAGGTGGGACCCTAATTATGATAGTAAAAGAGCAAAGGTGACATGGCACGGACCTGCGAGGGGCAACTCTATAAGGTGGCCCTCTATTTCTCCAGAAGCCATGCAAAAGGCCCGACGGTGGTGGGAAGAAAACGCTAGAGATGAGAATGGAGTTTTGCTTCCATGGTTACCAACGGCGGAAAAAAGTAAGAAAAGAAAGTGAGAATCGGGATTGATATTTCCCAAACAGTTTACCCCGGTGGGGTAAGCATTTACACCAGAAATTTAGTGCAGGAACTTTTACGGATAGATAGGGAAAATCAGTATGTTTTTTTCTTTGCGTCCCTGCGCCAACATCTCGACCGCCAATTAGAAACTGATATTCGAACTTCTGGAGCCGGCTTGCGGAAATGGCTGTTGCCAACCAGCGCTTTGGAATTTTTGTGGAACCGAGCTCATATTGTGCCGTTAGAGTGGCTAGCGGGCCGGGTCGATATTTTTCACGCTTCGGACTGGACCCAGCCGCCGAGTAAAAAAGCCAGAGTGGTGACCACAATTCACGACCTTTCTTTTCTCCGTTGGCCGGAAACGGTGCCGGCAAAAATTTTGGCTGTCCAAAAAAGGCGCCTTCGTTGGGTAAAACAGGAGGCAGCGATGGTCATTGCCGTTTCTCGAGCTACCAAGGAAGAAATAAAAAAATTATTAAGAATAGAAGAGGAGCGCCTAAGGGTTGTTTATGAAGGGGTGCCCCGGGATGCGGCAACATTCAAAGTGAAAGAGGGGGAACAAAAGCAGTGGCAAAAAAAATATCGCCTTAGTAGGCCTTATTTTTTAGCCTATGGCTCAATGGCGCCACGAAAAAACATTGCGCGGCTGATGGAGGCATTTGCCGGAAATCATAATTTAAGGGAAAAGGCACAGTTAGTTATCGTGGGTAACTATGCTCCAGAGCAAAAATTGCCGCCGGGAGTTGTTCTAACCGGGTTCTTGCCGCGGCAGGCAATGCTCACTCTTTTTTCTGCTGCCCGGGCACTAATTTACCCCTCGCTTTATGAAGGCTTCGGACTGCCAATTTTAGAGGCTTTTGCCCTTGGGGTGCCAGTTATTACTAGCAGCCTTTCCAGCATGGCGGAAATAGCTGGCCGAGCCGCGTTGCTAGTTGATCCCTATTCTGCCGAGCAGATTAGTAAGGCAATGGAACAAATTCTGGAGGACGCAAAGTTAAGGAAGCGGCTGGTAGCGGCCGGTCGGCAGCGGGTGAAGCAATTCAGTTGGGCTAAAACTGCCCGGGAAACTTTAGCTGTTTACCAGGAAGCAGTCAATGGCTGATTTGGTTATTGCTATTGATGGCAATGAGGCAAATGTAGCTAAACGGGTGGGGAGCAACCGCTTTGCTTTTGAAGTTTTGTGGGGGATTTGGCGGGAGATTCAAAAGCATAACCGAAAGCATGGAGAAAAAATTGGAGTGCGCGTTTTTTTAGCCGGCCGGCCCCGAAAAGATCTTCCCCGAACAACAAGCTGGTGGCATTATGAAGTTTTCGGCCCGCGCTTTTTTTGGACCTGGACAGGTTTGGTTAAGCGTTTATATTTTGGCGCGCCTCGCCCCCAGGTGCTCTTTTCGCCATCCCATTATGGGCCTGGTTTTTCGCCAATTCCGTTTGTCATTTCGATAATGGATCTGGGATTTTTGCGCTGGCCGGAGCAGTTTACCAAAAAAGATTTTTGGCAATTAAAATATTGGACTTGGTGGTCAGTTAAGAGAGCCCGGAAGATCATCGCCATTTCCCAATTTACCAAAAAAGATATTATGAAGATTTATCATCTTAAGCCGGAGAAAATAGTAGTTGCCTATCCTGGCTGGCAGAAGACCGAGCCGCTGCAGCGGCAGCGTTCTGGCTTGGCAAAAGTAAAAAAGAAATACGGTATAAAAGAAGATTATATTCTTTACTTAGGCACCCTTAAGCCGAGCAAAAACATTAGCGGCCTTTTGGAAGCTTTTCGCCGCTTGGCAAGAAAAGATATCCAGCTAGTTATTGCCGGCAAAAAGGGGTGGCTTTACCAAGATATTTTCCAAAAAGTAAAAGCTTTAGGCTTAAAAAAGCAAGTAATTTTTACCGGTTTTGTTGCCGACGAAGAAGCCCGATGGCTGATGAAGGGTGCCAAAGTATTTGCCCTGCCTTCCTTTTGGGAAGGATTTGGCATTCCAGTATTGGAAGCGATGGCGGCTAAGGTGCCAGTTTTGGCGTCGGATAGGGGATCTTTGCCGGAAGTGGTGGGCAACGCTGGCCTTTTAGTGAACCCCAATGATATTGAGGCGATTAGCTGGGGATTGGAAAAGCTATTGACGGATGCGAAATTGCGCCGCCAGTTAATACAAGCCGGTTATCAGCGGCAAAAATTGTTTACCTGGCAGCGGTGTAGTAAAATTATTCTTGACCAGTTATTAGAAATTGCCCGCGGCAGATCATGAAAATTGGCAGCAATATTGATATTTCCTTTTTTCCTCCAAAGATTATTCTTCTCGACCGGATGGGAAGACAATTAGATTTCCGGCAAGCTGAGGAAAAGGCGATTAAAAGGGTGCAGAGCTGGCTTTTGGATTTTTGGCTGATGATTTTGAACTGGGTAACTAATTGTCCGCTTTGGGCAGTGCGCCGGTTTTTCTTTGTAATTTCCGGGGTAAAAATTGGCCCAAAAAGCAAAATTCATTGTGGCTGCCGCTTTTTTTATCCCGGAGGGGTAAGAATAGGCCAGGATACCATCGTTGGCTACCGGGCTTTTTTGGATGGCCGGGCGCCGTTGCTTATTGGTGATCATGTGGATATTGCTTCTGAGGTGATGATTTATAACTCGGAGCACGATGTTCACAGCGAGGACATGCGAGCAATTGAAGAGAAAGTGGAGATTGGCGATTATGTTTTTATTGGGCCGCGGGCAATTATTCTCCCCGGGGTTAAGATTGGCCGCGGCGCAGTCGTGGCCGCTGGGGCAGTAGTGACTAAAGATGTGCCTCCACTGGCAATTGTAGGCGGAGTGCCGGCCAAAGTCATCGGCCAGCGAAAAGTAAAAAAGTTGCATTATTCTTTAGGGCGCAGCCGTCTTTTTCAATGAAATGGCTTGGCAAATTATATTGGCTAGTGGGATTATTTATAACTATTTATCTCCTTTTGCCAGGGCCAACTCTGCCGCCGCCGGCCCTACCGCAAAGCTTAAAATCTAATGAGCCTGGCGACACGGTGCAGTTGCAGCGCGTAAGTGCCTATTTTACCGACAAAAACCGCCAAGATGTTCATAATTTTAGTAAGCATGCTTTTCGCTGTTCACATTTTTTGAACATTTGTTTGCCTTTTCCCCAATACATGCTGAATCATCCGCCAGAAGACGCTAGAAAAATTTGGCAGGATACTAAAAGAAGTTATTATTTAGAAGAATTTGTTCATCCATTTAGGGAATCTCTTTTCGTTAACGGTTTTGATTGGCAACGGGATGTTTTTACCCCGCCGAGTAAACGGGTGAAAAATAAAATTATTGCTGGCGGTAAAGTTTGGCGTGCTAAAGTTAGTTTTCGTTGGTGGGTGGCTCCGGTTTGGGCCCGCTTGGTACTCTTTTGGGCTGGCTGGATAATGGCCTATTTTTTGGTTAAATTAGCTTGGCAAGAAATGCTTTGGAGTTATCGTTTAACCAAAGGACAGGTGGATGCCTAAAAATAACCAATTTCTGCCAGTTTTATCTATTATTATTCTTAATTTTAATACCCAGAAACTTTTAGAGCAGTTGTTGGTTTCGATCGCCCGTTACGACCGCCGTCTAGTTTTCTCTCCAGCCGAATTAGCCCGGCGGCAGCAAGAAGAAGAAATAATCCCTGCCGAGATAATCGTTATTGATAATAATTCCCAGGATGGATCGGCAGAATATTTGCAGCATTTTAACCGGCGAAAGAAAAAAGGATTGTTACAACGGTTGCGACTGCGGGTGGTTTTAAATAAGAAAAATGTTGGCTTTGGGGCGGGGAATAATCAGGGCATGCGCATGGCCCGCGGTGAATACTTGCTCCTTCTTAATTCCGATACTGTTATGGTTGAAGGGGCAATTAGCCAGAGCCTGCTTTGGCTGGCTAGCCATCCGGAATACGATCTTATCGGTTGCCGCCTTTTAAATAAGGATTTAAGCCCTCAGCCGTCGGTGGGTGTCTTCCCCACCTTGCCCCGTGTTTTTCAGATGCTTTTCTTGGACCGTTGGGGGGCGGCGGCGATGAAAGCGCCGTCAGAAACTGGGCCGGCGGACTGGGTGATGGGAGCTTTTATGCTTTTGCGTGGGGAAGTCTTCCGCCGTTCCGGAGGTTTTGACGAGGGTATTTTTATGTATATGGACGAAGTCGAGTGGTGCTACCGGCTCCGCCGCTTAGGGTTTCGGATTGGTTTTTATCGGGATGCTAAGGTAGTGCATCTGGGCGGCGCTAGCTCTCCCGAGGGCAGAAAAACGAGGATTTTGCATATTTATCGAGGGCTTCTTTATTTTTACCGCCGCCATTTTAGCTTTTGGCAACAATGGTTGCTCCGCCTCTTTTTATTTACTAAGGCTTTGTTGGCGTGGATAATAGGGAAAATAACCGGCAATAATTATTTAAAGGAAACTTATGGAGAGGCTTTGCGAATAGCTTTAAAAGAATGAAAATTTTAAAAGGGTCACGCTGGGCGCGCATTGGTTTTTTAGTTTTGCTTTTTGCTGTCCCTCTTTATCCTAAGTTTCCTTTGCTGGGGGTAAAGCACACTTATGTTGCCATTCGGGTGATGGACTTGTTGGTTGCCGGCGTTTTGGGATTTTGGTTATTGGAAATTATTGCCCGGCGCCGGTGGAAATTGGGACAGCCGCTGCGGAAATATTTTTTTCTTTTCTGGTTAGCCGGTTTTCTGGCTAATCTTAGCGCTTTTTGGATTACCGATTTTATTAACATCCATCTGGCTTTTTTGCATTGGCTGCGGCGGATAGAATACATGGCAGTTTTCTTTTTGGCTTTGGATGCCGGAGAAGATAAGAGGAGCATCGAGCGCTTTTTGCGAGTTCTTTTATTGGTAGTTTTTTTGGTTTTTGCTTATGGCATTGGCCAGAAATATTTTGGTTTGCCGGTGGTTTCGACTATGAATGCTGAATTTTCCAGTGGCCTTATTTTGCATCTTGATAAATGGGTCCGCATCAGTTCAACTTTTGCCGGCCATTATGATTTAGCCGCCTGGCTAGTTTTGGTTTTGCCTTTGGTTTTAGCTCTGGCATTGACGGAAAAATGGTTTTGGCGATTGGTGGCAATTTTTATCTTTTTGGCCGGTTTTCAGCTTTTGGTTTGGACTGCTTCGCGCATTTCTTTTGTTGCTTATCTATTGGCGATGACGATTACCCTAGTTATCCAGCGTCGTTGGCTTCTTTGGCTTCTTTTACTGGCTTTTAGTTTGGGCTTTGGGTTGCACTCGCGGGAGCTAAACACCCGCCTGGTTTCTACAGTTTCGCCGGTGGTGGCTTTTTGGCAAAGGGCGTCGGCCCGCTATCATCGGGCTCCAAAAAAACCGCCGGTAGCTGCTAAAAAGGTAGTTGTTTCGCCAACCCAAGTGCCCGCGACCGGCAATGTAGTTTCTGAGGCGGGCCAGTCAGCCCAGCAGAGACGGACAATTATCCGGGAGGTGCGTACCTGGCCTAAGCCGGAAGAACTAAAAGCGGCGACTGCTCGGTCGTCATTAATTCGTTTTCGGGTCGAATGGCCCCGGGCTTGGCGGGCTTGGGCAAAAAATCCTCTCTGGGGACTAGGCTATTCATCATTGGGGCTAGCGACTGACTGTGATTATCTCCGCCTCTTGGGCGAGACTGGTTTAGTGGGTTTTCTAGCTTTTCTCCTCATTCCGGGACATCTTTTAAATAGTTTTTGGCAGGCTTGGCGGGAAAGCGACCGCCGAACGAAAATTTTTCTGGCCGGTTTTATTGGCAGCTTATTGGGGTTTTTAGCGAATGCCTTTTTTATTGATGTTTTCGAGGCTTCAAAGGACGCTTTCTCTTTTTGGCTGTTAATGGGCTTAGGGTATAAACTAAGTCAGGGCTATGAAAAGAAAACTAAGCGCTAAATGGGGCCATATTCTCCTGCTAATTGCCATTTTTAGCTTGGCCTTCCTTTTGCGCACTTATCATCTTCACTGGCCGTTGGCTGACTGGCATTCTTGGCGCCAGGCTGACACCGCCGCGGTAACGCGTAATTTTATTAAGGAAGGATTTCATCCCTTTTATCCCCAATTTGGCTCTTTCTGGGCCCTTAATAGTTATGGCCCAAAAAATGTTCACCGCTACTTTTTTGCCGAATTCCCCCTCTATAATATTTTGGTTTATCCGCTTTATCGTCATTGGGGCGTTAATTTGGCCGCGGCCCGGCTGGTTTCGATTTTCTTTTCTTCACTGACGGTTTTTAGCCTTTATTGGCTGGTAAGTTTTTATTCGGGGCGGGGAGTAGCTCTTTTAGCGGCTTTTCTTTGGGCAACAATGCCTTACAATGTGTATTATGGCCGGGTTATTATGCCCGACCCCTTGCATGTCTTTTGCGGGGTGACGGCGCTGGCATTTTTAAGCTATTGGCGGCGGCGCGGCTCTTGGGGGCAACTTCTCGCCGGCGCTATCTTTTTGGCTTTGACGATTTTAACTAAGCCTTACGGGATTGTTCTTGGAGCAGCTGTAGTTGGCCTCCTTCTTTTGTTGCCGGTGAAAGAAATTTGGCGCCGCCGCTGGCAGATTATAGTTTTGGCGCTTGTTTCATTGGGGCCCTATCTTCTCTGGCGCTGGCATATTAACCATTATCCCGAGGGGCAGTTTGGCACTGATTGGCTGGTGAACTCGACCCACATTCGTTTCCGGCCGGCATTTTTCCGCTGGCTATTTTACGAACGGCTGACGAAAATTATGCTTGGTGGGGGCGGCTTAGCCCTTTTTATTACCGGTCTCTTGGCGCCTAAGAAAAGAGAAGAATGGCTTTTTTATTTTAGCTGGCTCTTTGGCCTTTTGGTTTTTCTTTTCTACTTTGCTACCGGCAATGTGACCCATGATTATTACCAATTGCCTTTTGTGCCTTTGGTAGTTATTTTTACCAGCCAGGGGGCCTGGTACTGGTGGCGCCAGGCAAAAACTAAATGGCGCTTCCTTTGGAATGGCGGTATCGTAATTAGCTTATTAGTGATGATGCTGGCGATTGGCTGGTATGAGACCCAAGGTTATTGGCATATTAACAATTGGGCTATTGTCAAGGCGGGGCAGGCAGCTGACAAACTTTTGCCAAAAGATGCCAAAGTTATTGCCCCTTATAACAACGATTCTGCTTTCCTCTACCAAGTAAACCGTCCCGGCTGGCCGGCGGTGCCTGAGCCGGTAGACAAACTGATTAAGCGAGGGGCAACCCATTATGTCTCGGTCAGTTTTGACAGCTTAACGCGACAGTTAATGAAACGTTGCCGGGTAGTAAAGCAAACCAAAAGTTGGGTTATTATTGATCTCCGCCAATGCCAAAAAGGAAAAAGTTGAAGGTTTTAATGATAACCCCGTATTTGCCTTACCCGCCGTTTTCGGGAGGGCAAACCCGGTCTTTCTATCTCTTAAAACATTTGGCCAAGGATGTGGACATCACCCTTTTTAGTTTTCTTTTGCCTGACCAAACGGGGCAAAATATCCAAGAATTAAACAAATTATGCCGCCGGGTGCGGACGTTTTCGCGGGGAAAAACCTGGCAGTGGCGCAAAATTCTTTTTACCGGCTTTAGCCCCTATCCTTTTTTGGTGGCCAATTATTTTTCCCCGGCTTTAAAGCAGGCTTTGCGCCAGGAATTGCAAAGGGAAAAATATGATTTGATCCACGTGGAATGCTTTTACCTGATGCCTAATATTCCCAAAACTAAGACGCCGGTTTTGCTGGTGGATCAAACAATTGAGTTTGCTGTTTACCAACATTATGTTGCTTCTTTACCGTGGTGGCGCTGGCCATTAAAATTACCGTTTTATTTTGATGTTGCCAAATTGAAGTTTTGGGAGGTACATTATTGGCGGCGGGCTAACCGTTTGGCTGCCGTTTCTGAAGAAGACCAGAAGATTATGGAGAAACTAAGCCGGCGGGCGGTGGATATTGTGCCTAACGGGGTAAATGAGCGCTTTCTCAAGTTAAAGCCATTGCCTAAGTATCGCCAGCCAACGGTGCTTTTTGGAGTAGCTAATTTTAAGTGGCTGCAAAACAAAGAAGGGGCCAGGAAATTGCTGCTGGATATTTGGCCGCGGGTGAAACAAGCGGTGCCCGAGGCTCGCCTCTTAGTAGCCGGTAAGTATGCTCGCGATTTTCTTTACCGAAAAGGTTTCTTACCGGGGCAGAAAGATGTTTGGGCCGGAGAGGTGGAAGATGTAAGCCAAACGTACCGTCGCAGTTGGTTGCTTTTGGCGCCGATGGCTAGCGGCGGGGGAAGCCGGACCAAGTTCTTCGAAGCCATGTCTTTAGGGTTGCCGATAGTGACTACTCCTGAGGGTATTGAAGGCATCCGGGCCAAATGGGGACGCGATGTTTTGGTGGGCAAAAATGACCAGGAAATTATTGATCTGGCAGTAAAACTTTTGCGCAATAAGGAACAGCAAAGGAGGATTGGCCAGGCCGGGCGGCGGTTGATACTAAAATATTACACCTGGTCTAAAAGTGCCCGAGCACTTTACCGGATCTATCGGGATTTATCCCAATGAACGAACAAAAAAGGTTATCCATTGTCATTCTTCACTATAATGCTGATCAATTTTTGTTCACTTCTTTAGCTAGTTTAGTGGATTTTTCGGGAAAATCACCAAGATTAAAAGCCGATATCCGTCCGGCGGAAATTATTATTGTTGACAACAACTCGCCGCTGCCGGTTAAGAAGCGGTTAGTAAAATATTTTCGGGAACGGGGTGCCCGGCGCTTTGCTTGGCAGGGTAAAAAAGGCTGGCGAATAGCAGGGCCTAGGCTAGATATAAAGTATTTGCCGTTAGAAGAAAACCGGGGCTTTGCAGCGGGCAATAATGTTGGCGTGCAGCTAGCCCGAGGGAAAACCGTTCTCTTCTTGAATCCTGATACGGTGGTGCCAGTGAGAACTTTGTGGACTGCTTGGCATTATTTAATAACCCATCCCCGAGTGGGAGCGGTAACACCGCGGTTGGAATTAGCCAATGGCCGTCTTGACGACGCCTGCCACCGGGGTTTCCCCACTCCCTGGCGAGCGTTTTGCCATTTTAGTGGTCTAGAGCGGCTATTTCCTTATAGCCACTGGTTTGCCGGTTACCATCTAGGTTGGCTTCTAAAAAGCCGTCGGCCCCACCAAATAGAAGCGGCGAGCGGAGCTTTCCTTCTCGTCCGCCGTCAAGCTGGTGAAGCAATTGGTTGGTGGGATGAAGATTATTTCTTTTACGGTGAGGATATTGAATTTTGTTACCAGCTTTATCACCACCATTGGCCGGTAGTCTTTTTGCCCCAAGTCAAAATTATCCATTATCGGGGGGTAGCCTCAGGGCTCAAAAAACATAGCCGCCGCTTGGCGAAGACATCGTCAGCGGGTCGAGTAAAAGTAGCCCGGGCCTCGGTAGCAGCTATGCGCATTTTCTACCGCAAGCATTACCAAAGCCGTTATCCGCGCTGGGTTAGCTGGCTGATGGTTGTTGCCTGGTGGTTATTGGAAAAATACCGAGTTTGGCGGGTGAAACAACGATGAAGCCATTGATTATTGTCGACGGCCGGCTGGCCAACCTTAAACATGCTGGTTTGGGGCGCTATAGCTTGAATTTTTTGCGTTTTTTGCCCGAGGTGGCTAGCCGGCAGTTTCGTTACGGAGTTTTGGCCCAGCCAGACGATATTCCTCATCTAAAAAAAATAACCAAAAATTTCTATTCTTTTTATCCCTTGCCAGCCAGCCATTACTCTTGGCGAGAACAGTGGCAAGTGCCCCTTTTTCTTCGGCGCCTCCGGCCCAGCTTGGTTCATTTTCTTCATTTTAATGTTCCCTTATTTTTGCCAGCGCCCTTTGTAGTTACGGTTCATGACCTTATTAAGCATCACTCTTCTGGCAAGGCGGCTACGACCCGCAATTTTTTGGGTTATCGCCTAAAGCGTTGGGGTTACCGGCTTGTTTTTCGCCAGGCAGTCTGCCGCGCCAAGGCAATAATTACCCCTAGCCGGTGGACAGCCCAAGATTTGCGGCGCCATTATCAATGTGTTCGCAGGATTGAGGTAATCCCCGAAGGAGTGGATCCTGACATTCTTTCGAAAGGAAAAGCTGGAAAATTGCCAGACGGCATCCAAAAGCCGTTTTTACTCTATGTTGGCAGCCTTTATCCTCACAAGAATGCGACTTTGCTTTTAAAAATGTTGCAAGAATGGCCGGCGGCTCCCCAATTGGTGGTAGTGGCGGCGCGAAGCGTCTTTCGGGACCGTTTTTGGCAAGAAGCCCAAAGAATGGGCGTGGCCAAAAAGGTGCTCCTGGTAGGCTTTGTAGAAGACAACGTTTTGGCAGAATTGTACCGCCAGGCTTTAGCCTTGGTATTCCCTAGTCGCTTAGAAGGGTTTGGCTTGCCGGGGCTAGAGGCAATGGCCCGTGGCTGTCCGGTGATTGCCGCTCGAGCTGGGGCCCTTCCGGAAACTTTGGGACCGGCTGCCCTTTATTTTGACCCCAACTCCCCATCAGAATTGCGGCATCAAGTGGAAGTAATTTTGAATGAACAGCAACGACAAAAGTACCGTCGGCTGGGCCTTCGGTGGGCTAAACGCTACAGTTGGCAAAAAATGGCCCGGGGAATAGCAGGTCTTTATCGGGAGGTGCTCCGGTGAGGGTCGCTTTGGTTTACGACTGGCTTAACCGTTGGGGGGGTGCCGAGCGGGTGATTTTGAGCTTATTAAAAATTTGGCCAGAGGCAAGGATTTTTACTGCAGTTTATGATCGGGAAAAGGCAAATTTCTTGGGCCACCGGCTGGTGGAAACTAGTTTTTTGCAAAAATTCCCGGCGGCAAAAAGGCATGTTTATTGGTATTATCCCCTTTTGGGTTATGCCTTTGAAAGTTTTTCCTTTCGAAGTTTTGATTTGGTCATTTCCCTAAGCTCAGGGCCCGCTAAAGCAATCATCACCCCGCCAGATACTTTCCATCTCCATTACTGTTTGACACCGCCGCGCTATCTTTGGCGCCCTGATTTAACTCCTTGGCGGCGGCTTTTTCCCTGGCTGGCAGGCTTGAGGCAGGATGACTGGCTTTATGGCCAGCGGCCGGACGCTATTTTGGCAATTTCGAAAACAGTAGCCGAACGGGTTTGGCATTATTATCAGCGGCCGAGTGAAGTTGTTTATCCGGGCATTAATTATCGCCGTTTCAAGATGGCCCCAAAACCAGCTGACAAGGATGCCCCCTTTTTGGTAGTGAGCCGTTTAGTGGAGTACAAGCGAGTTGAACTGGCAGTTGAAGCTTTTAACCGCCTGGGTTGGCCGTTGTGGATTGTCGGCGAAGGGCGGGCGCAAAAAAAATTAATGAAGAAGGCCAAGAAAAATATTAAATTCTGGGGCAAGGTAAGCGAAAGCCAATTAAAGCAGCTTTATCGGCAGGCACAGGCACTCATCATGCCCCAGGAGGAAGACTTTGGCTTGGTGAGTTTAGAAGCCCAGGCCAGCGGCCGGCCGGTTATTGCCTATGATGGGGGAGGGGCGCGGGAAACGGTGGTTGCCGGGAAAACAGGCCTGTTTTTTGGGCCGGCGACGGTTGAGGTTTTGGTAAAAACTTTGCGGCGTTTCCGAAAGTGGCATTACCAACCGGCAGCCTGCCGCCGACAAGCAGAACAGTTTGACGAGGCCCGCTTCCGCCGGGAATTCAAAGAAAAAGTGGAAGAGCTATATGAAAAGTTTAAGTGAAAAGTGAAAAGTGAGAAAGAAGGGGAAAGTGAAAAGTTCAAATGGAGCTAGGAACTAGGTTGAGCAAAATCCTAAATCCTAATGACCCAAATCCTAAACAATAACCAAATTACCTAATGATCAAATGACCAAAACAAAAGACATCTCCCCTTGTCATCCTGAGGAGCGAAGCGACGAAGCCCCCCTTCGGTGGAATAAATCCACCTTCGGTAGGGGTAAAGATCTAGCGAGCGGAGCGAGCGCATGAGAGTTAGTCAGGTGTGGGATTAATGCGCTTCGCTAGATTTTTACCCCGACTCTGCCAGCTGGCGGAACGTCCTGGGGCTTCGCTAACGCTCAGAATGACACAGTTTCAATGTTTTTGAGCATTTGAATTTTGGTCATTTGAATTTGTTTAGTCCGCCAGCTGGCGGATTAGGATTTTGGTAATTAGAATTTGCCCCGACGTCCGTCGGGGCAGGGTGCTTGTGATTTGGGATTTATTTTGTTTATAATGGAAGTGATGGAAGAAACAAAACTGCCCCACTCGCTTTTGGACGTTCTGGCCCAGGAGAAGCTGCTCTCGCCAGCCCAGGTAAAAAATATTCAACTAAAGGCAATTCAAACCGGCAAGAATGTGGAAGATATTATTCATGAAGAAAATCTAATCCCCACCAAGAAATTGCTAGCTGCTAAGGCGAAGTTTTTGGGCGTTCCCTATGCTGATTTAGAAGAAATTGCTTTCGATCCCCAAAGCATTACTTTTATTCCCCGAAGCGTGGCCGAGTATTATCTGGTGGTGCCCTTTCGTTATGACCCTAAAGAGAAAAAGCTGGCGGTGGCTATGGCCAATCCTTTAGATTTGGAGACGGTGGAGTTTTTGGAAAAGAAAACAGGCTTAAAAATAGAGCCTTACCTGGCTGATAAAAAGCTTATCCAGGAGACAATCGACGAACATTATAACCAGGAAATTACCGCCGAGGTGACTAAGGCCCTAGGGGAAACGGCTAAAACTTATCAAAAGAATGTCTTGGATGTTAACCATCTGGAGAATATTATCCACGAGGCGCCAATTGCCAAGGTTGTTTCGACAATTTTGCAATTTGCGGTCAAGGCCCGGGCTTCGGATATTCATATTGAACCCCAAGAGGGCGATACCCGGGTCCGTTACCGCATTGACGGCATTTTGCAAGAGAAACTTATTTTGCCGCGGCGGATCCATGATGCCGTTGTTTCCCGAATTAAAATTTTGGCCGATATGAAAATCGATGAAAAGCGGGTGCCCCAGGATGGGCGCTTTACTTTTCGCAGTGATGGGCAGGAAATCGACGTCCGGGTTTCGACAGCACCGACTGTCTATGGCGAAAAGGTAGTTATGCGGCTTTTGAAGAAAACGCAAAAAATTCCCGACTTGCCAGAATTAGGTTTGCGGGGGAAAACACTCCGCGATTTGCAAGAGGCCATTAGCCGCCCCCACGGAATGATTGTGGTCTGCGGTCCAACTGGAGCCGGGAAAACGACTACTCTTTATTCAGTTCTTTCTAAGATTAACACTACCAAAGTTAACGTGATGACTATCGAAGATCCGGTTGAATACCACATCAAAGGGGTTAACCAGGTCCAGGTAAATCCCCAGGCGGGGCTTACTTTTGCGTCGGCCCTGCGTTCGTTTTTGCGCCAGGATCCGGATATTATTATGGTTGGCGAGATTCGCGATAAAGAGACGGCTGAACTGGCGGTTGAGGCAGCCCTTACTGGCCACTTGGTTTTTTCGACACTACATACTAACGATGCTGCCGGAGCTGCGCCACGGTTAATTGATATGGGGGTTGAGCCCTTTTTGCTAGTTTCTGCTTTGAACGCAGTGGTTGCCCAACGGATTGTCCGCCGGATCCATAATGACTGTAAGGAAAGTTACCAGCCGCCAGAAAAAGTGGTTGAAGGAATGAAAAAAGTGCTTGGCCCGCTTTGGCCCCCCAAAGCCGGTGACCAACCAAAGCTTTACCGCGGCAAAGGCTGCCAGGGGTGCAACTTTACCGGCTATTACGGTCGAATTGGGATTTTTGAGACTTTGCCGGTGACTAATGCAATTATGCAGCTTATCCTTAAACAAGCGCCGGCCGAGGAAATTAAAAAAGCGGCTGTAAAGGAGGGCATGGTAACGATGATGCAGGATGGCTATTTGAAGGCGTTAGAGGGTATTACCACCGTGGAGGAAGTTCTCCGGGTGGCTAAATATTAGCATGGATAAGTTAGCAGCTATTCTCTCGCTGGCGGTGAAGGACAAGGCTTCAGATGTCCACCTTTTGGCAGGAGCGCGGCCCCTGTTGCGGGTTAATGGCCAGCTTTTTAGTTTGCCCGAGGGTACGCCGATGGCCAAGGAGGAGATTATGGCCATGGCCAAGGTGATGTTGGGCGAGAAGAGATATCAGGAACTTCTTGACAAGCGGGAAATGGATTCTTCTTATGTCTTTCAAGACCAGGCGCGCTTTCGAGTCAATTTCTATTTTCAACGCGATTCCCTGGCAATAGCGATGCGTTTGATTCCTCCCAATATTCCCCGCCTTGACGATTTAAATTTGCCGCCAATTCTAAGGAAACTGACTCAGGAACGACAGGGCTTTGTCTTGGTAACCGGGCCCACCGGCCATGGTAAGTCGACCACTCTAGCCGCTATGTTGGGGGAGATTAACGAAACGCGGGCCGAGCATATTGTGACGATTGAAGACCCCATTGAGTATTTTTTCAAAGACATAAAGTCGGTTTTCTCCCAGCGAGAAATTGGCTCCGATACTCTCAGCTGGACCAATGCCCTCCGCTCAGCTTTGCGCGAAGACCCTAATGTAGTTTTGATTGGCGAAATGCGCGATTTGGAAACGATTAAAGCTGCTTTGACAGTAGCCGAAACTGGCCATCTGGTTTTTTCTACCTTGCACACTAATTCGGCAGCGGAGACAATTGACCGGATTGTTGATGTTTTTCCGACCGGAGCTAAGGCCCAAGTGCGAATGCAATTGGCCAACAGCCTTTTGGCGGTTATTTCCCAGCGCCTAATTCCAACCATCAAGCCGGGGCGGGTGCCGGCCATTGAACTTCTTCTAAATAACCACGCTGTCCAGACGGCTATCCGTGAGGATAAAACCCATATGATTGACAATATTATCCAAACTTCAGCTGAAGTGGGGATGCGCCTCTTGGAAACTTCTTTGGCGAGTTGGGTTAATAAGGGGGTCGTTAGCCTTGAAGTGGCCAAAGAATATGCTATCCGGCCTAAGGAATTAATGCGCAGTTTACAGCAGCAGCGCCGCCAGCCGATAATAAAACCGGAGTAAAAATGAAAAAATACGTTTTTCGAGCCCGAGATTGGCAAGGCAAAGTCAATAAAGGCTTGGTAGAGGCGCGCAACTTGCGGGAAGCAATTTCTTTGGTAAAAAAGCGCCGCTTGGTTTTAGTTGACATTAAACCTTATCAGCTTTCGTTTTGGCAAAAGCTGCGCCTTCACTTTAGCCGGGTCTCGGGAGGGCAGGTAGCCTCCTTTACTCGCCGACTGGCAACGATGATTGAGGCCGGGTTGCCATTGACTGAAGCGTTGTCCTTACTGGAAAAACAGGAAAGCGGCAAGTTGCAGTTGGTTATTGGCGATCTTCTCCGCGATATCGAGGGTGGTTCCTCTTTTACGGCGGCCCTAAAAAAGCATCGCGAGGTATTTGGCGATATTTACATTGCTTCAGTCAGTGCCGGCGAGGAAGCTGGGGTTTTAGAAAAGGTGCTCACGCAATTGGCGGATACTTTGGAAAAACGGCAAGAATTTTTGGCTAAGGTAAAAGGGGCAATGATTTATCCAGCGATTATTTTGGTGGGTATGGGAGGGGTTATTTTTATTGTGGTAACTTTTGTCATTCCTAAGATGGCCAATCTTTACAATGAATTTAATACCCAACTGCCTTGGGAAACGCGCGTCTTGATGGATATTGCCAGCTTAAGCGGCGTTTTGGTTTGGCTTTTACCTTTCTTGGCAGTGGCGGGAGTGGTGGCCGGGAAGGTTTTAATGCGCCAACCAGAGATGCGCTATCGGTATGATGAAATAAAATTGCGGATACCCATTTTAGGCCCTCTCTTGCAAGCCACTCTTCTTACCAATCTTACCCGGACTTTAGGGATGATGGTTAATACCGGGGTGCCTTTGGTAGATGGGGTGGCAACTATTAGTCGAGCCGCCGGTAATATGGTTTACCAGAAAGCTCTTGAACGGGTCGACCAACGGATCGAGAAGGGCTTTCCTCTTTCTGAGTCGTTGCGGGAACAAATGATTTTCCCCGATATTCTGGTAGAAATGGTTGCCACCGGCGAACAGACAGGCAAATTGGATACCATTCTTTTCCGCCTGGCTCATTTTTTTGAAATAGAAGCTGATCAACGGGTTAAAACCTTGACAAGTGCTATTGAGCCACTTATCATGATAGTGTTAGGTATTGGAGTTGGCTTTTTAGTTTTTGCCGTGATTATGCCAATTTATAACTTAACCAGCCAATTTTAGGAAAGGGGGTGAAAAGATGAAACAACTGAAACAAGGTTTTACTCTAGTTGAGTTATTGATTGTTATTTCCTTAATTGCTATTTTGTCGGTGGCGGTTCTTTCTACTTTAAATCCAGTAGAACAAACCAATAAGGCTCGGGATGCGAAATTTCAAAATGATGCCGCCGAAGTTTTGAGCGCCTTGGAGCGGTACTATGCTTCCCAAGAATATTATCCGTGGGATGATGAAGTTTGGGGCGAAGGCAATGGAGCTGACGAGTCCCAGGTTTTGGGTTTAACGAGCAAAATGCCGGGCTTTGGTGTTTGTGCGGGCAGTTCTTATAATGCTGAAGTTTCCAGCTGCAAGGATGCTAATGGCAATTATGGAGAGTTGATAAAGACGGATGAATTAAAGGCCTCTTTTGCCCAAAAGGATCCTTTTGCCGATAATATCAGGAGTGATTTGAATAGACTCTATCTTTTTAAAGAAGCAGGCAATGGCGGAGCCGTTTATGTTTGCTTTATTCCTAAAGCAAAGGCAAACAGAAAACTAAGTTCAAAGCTTAAGGATTTGGGCATCACTACCGCCGATGGGGTGCCAACCCAGATTACCGCAGTTACCAGTCAGAGCCAAATAGATAGTGCTACTTGGACAGACAGAACAAATTCATTGTTTAAATGTGTGCCCCAGTAAAGATGATATTTTGGGAGCTCCTCCTGTTTGCTCTTGGGGCGAGCGGGGGGAGCTTTTTGGGTGTTTTAATTAGTCGTTATCCCCAAAAGGGAGGGTTGGATTTGTGGGGCCGTTCCCACTGCGACAATTGTAATCGCCAGTTAGCTTGGTGGGAAAATATCCCTCTTTTATCTTTCCTTTTGTTGCGCGGCCGGTGCCGGACCTGCGGGGCTAAAGTAAATCCCGAGTGGTTTATTCTAGAACTTTTAGGCGGTCTATTGTTTTTGGCTACTTTTGTTTGGTGGCGGCAGCAAAATTTAGCCTGGCCGTGGCTGGGAATGTATTTGCTTTTGGTTTGGTTTCTCTTAGCCATTTTCTTTTTTGACGCTCATTACCAAATTATTCCCGATGTTTTTCTCCTTTCCCTGCTGGTTTTGGTGCTTTTCCTCCCCCGGTTGGACTTTTTAGCTGCTTTTGGCGGGCTTTTCTTCTTTCTTTTCCTTTATCTGATTACTGGTCGAAAAGGAATGGGGTTGGGTGATGCTAAGTTAGTTTTTGTCCTTGGCCTTTGGTTGGGTTGGCAGCGCCTCCTATTTTTGTTTTATCTAGCTTTTTTGGCCGGAGGGCTGTGGGCCGGGTTCCTTCTCTGGCGACGCCGAGCCCATTGGAAAACGGCAGTTGCTTTTGGGCCGTTTCTAGTTGCCGCCGCTCTAATTAGCTGGTGGTGGGGCGATTATATTTTAAAATTGCTGCCATGGTAGCAAAAGGCAACCAACAAGGAGTAACTCTGGTAGAAATTTTAATAGCAATGGCCATTATTGTTATTTTGGCCATTATCTTTTTGATGAATTATTTAGCCCAAATTCGTAAAGCTGATGACGGCCGCCGGCGCCGCGATTTGCACGAATTACAACGAGCCATGGAGGATTATTATAATGACAATGGTTGTTATCCTCATGGCGAGGATTTAGTTAAGTTGCAACATTGCGACAGCCATGATTTTCGCCCCTGGTTAGACATCGTTCCCTGTGATCCCCAAAGCCATCAACCTTATAAAATTGTCGTTGAGGATAACGATTGTCCTACCTGGTTCGCTATTTATGCCAATTTGGCTTATCCTAGGCCAAAAGAATATTGCGCTGATGGTTGCCAAGTAGACGGTCAAGAGTATACCTATGGTTTAGCAAGTCCCAATATTACTCCCCCAGGGCAAGTCAACAATAAACCAACAAACACGCCTGTACCGACAAAAATGCTTACCCCCACGCCTGTCCCAACCCTCCCCTCAGGATGTTATTTGCCAACTTGCGGGGGAGAAAATAACCATTACTGCTTGCCAGATACTTGCTCGACTTGTTGTCCTGGTGTAGAGTATAGATGTAATAGTGAGGGCACCGCTTGTTGTTATGATGCCACTTGTGGTCAATAAAAAAATGAGGAGAGGGTTTACTTTAATAGAACTGTTGGTGGTGATGGCTATTTTGGGTATTTTGGCAAGCATTGGCTTTGGTCAGTACCATACTAGCCAGCAGAAAGCACGCGATGCCCAACGGAAGGCAGACTTAAGTAATATTGCCCGAGCCTTAGAAATGTATTATAACGATCACCGCTCTTACCCCTTAAGCACTGATTGTTCTGGCCAAGAGACAGGTAAAATTGTTGTTAACCGCCATTGTCCCCAAAATACAGTTCTAGATTGGGGAGATGCTTTCGAGGAAAATATTAATAACGCCACTGTTGTTTATATGAAGCGGTTACCGCAGGATCCGCGGCGTAGTTTTCACTATTGCTACCAATCGGACGGAACCTATTTTAAACTTTTTTCTGTTTTGGAAAATAGCCATGACCCTGATTATAATAAGTATAATAATAATGGCTACCAATGCGCCGGTGAGACATATAATTTTGGCGTTACTAGTTCTAACGTTCGCCTTCCATGAAAAAAGGATTTACCCTTCCGAAGCAAAAAGGGTTTACCCTTCTGAGACGAAAAGGGTTTACCCTCATTGAGCTTTTAGTGGTCCTCTCGATTATTGCTATTTTAGCCGGGATACTTTTGCCTAATTTAATGTCGGCTCGGCAGCGGGCCCGGGATAGCCAGCGGAAGCAAGATCTTTGGGAAATTAAAAATAGCCTTCGCCTTTATTACAACGACCATCAGGCTTATCCCACTCCCCCACTACTTTTTGGCAGCCAGTGGCAAGAAGGCAATACTACCTACATGACCAAAGTGCCTGATGACCCTCTTGGAGGCAACCACCATTACGGCTATTGTGTGAGTAATGATGGCGATGGCTTTCGCCTCTGGGCTGAATTAGAAAATGGCGGTGATGTAGATATTAGCGATTCAAGCCAGCGTTGTCCGGAAACGATTTGCCAAGCAAACTGTTCCGAAAACTGTTATTATGTATGTAGTCAATGATGAAAAAGAATGCCGGTTTTACTCTCTTTGAATTGTTGGTAGTTATCTCTATTATCGCTGTTTTAATGGCTGTTATTTCTACTTCTTACTCGGCAGCCCAAAAACGGGCCCGAGATGCCCGCCGCCGCCAGGATATTAAAGCGGTCCAAAAAGCCTTAGAGCAATACCGGGCGGTACATGACCGATATCCGGTTGGTTGTAATCCGGGAAATACTTATTTGCCTGGTGGTTTGCCTAGGGATCCTAAACCTTCCCGAAATTATTCTTGGAAGTGTACAAGCGACTCTTATTGTATTTGTGCGCAACTAGAGGCCAGTAATGGTAATGCCCGAAGTACTGGCACTAATAATGGTTGTAATTATGGCAGAGGAAAGTATTTTTGTTTGAGCAATCTTCAATGAAGAAAGGCTTTACTTTTATCGAGTTATTGGTAGTAACCACGATTATTATTCTTCTGTCTTCGGTGGCCTTGGTGTCTTATCAATCGGCTGGCCGGAAGGCTCGGGATGATAAGAGAAAAGCGGATTTAGAGCAAATCCGGTCAGTTTTGGAAATGATTCGCAGCGATATTGGCTGTTATCCTTATAACGATGGAGGTACTTGTCGAGCCTGCTTACCCCCTGCATCAGGAGCTTGGACTTGTAATGGTGTTACCTATATGCACGAATTCCCTCAGGATCCTAAGGGGGGGCAACACTATTATTATTATTCTGCTAATGGTGCTGATTATGTACTTTGCGCTGCGTTAGAATCTAGTGGGAATCGCAATGGTTGTCCTCGTAATCCTCGGTGTGGTAATAATTGGCACACAATTTGCAATTATCATCTTTCGCCGCCGTAGAATGAAAGGCCTTACCCTTTTAGAGCTTTTAGTATCTTTAGCTATTGCTAGTCTTCTAATAGGTTTTAGTTTTGCTGGTTATCGCTTTTATTTGGCCAAAAAACAGGTGGATATGGCTGCTCAGGTTTTGGCGACAGATCTGGCCATGCTTCGCAGTCAAGCGCGAGCCGGTGTAAAAAGCCGCCAATGCAACGAATTGGCTTATTATGAAATTTGGAGCGTTAATAAAAGTTTGAAATACCGCCAAGTTTGCGATAACTACCAGCAGCCCTGGCAAACTATTAGCGAAAAAGAATGGCAGTCTTTGAGTAATTGGCTTTATCGTGATGGCGACGACAACCAAAAGCTTCGTTTTTTGGCTTTAGAAGGACGGTTAAGTGCTGTCACCACCGACCCAAGCTATTTTCGTCTTTATTACCAGGGCCGTTGCCGCCAAGTGAATTTATATAAGGTGGGAACTATCGAGGAGCAGGCATGTCAATAAAAATAGGCCAGAAAGAAAAAGGTCAATCCTTGCTGGAAGTAGTTTTTGTAATTTCTATTTCTGCCCTTTTGCTTTCGGGATTAGCAGCGGCAACTACTTTTATTATTGCCACTGCTCGGTTTAACCGACAAAAAACTTTAGCCACCCAATTAGCTAAAAAGCAGCTAGAGGATATTAGGGTGGCAAAACTAGACCAATCTTGGTGGGGTAATTTGAGCACTCTTTGTAATAAATGCCAACAAGAAACAAATTGCCAGGGCTATAAATATTTCACCTGTCAAACCTGTTATCAAAACTGTCATATTAGCGGTACGCAAAAAGATGTGACCGTCAAGGTGAAAGTTTGGTGGAGCAAAAGAGGCATGGTAGAAATGGCTACTGTTTATAGTAATTGGCAATGAAAAGGCATCTGGGCTTTTCTCTGATTGAGAATTTAGTTGTTGTTAGCACTTTTGCTATTTTAGCAACTGTAGGAGCGGCTATTTTTGTAATGAGCTTGCGAGGGCAAAATAAGGCGCTGAGCAGCAAATTGTTGCGGCAAAGCGGGAGTACAGCAATTTTAGCTATAGAGGATTACTTGCAACGTTTTGCCGACCACCCCGACCTTTGCGATGGCGCTAACCGAGACAGAATCACATTTTGGGGGCGAGATGGGGAGATCACTGTTTTTAGCTGCCAAAACGGGGCCGTTGCTTCTAATAGTAGTGCCCTCACTCCGAAAACGGTGAAATGTAAAAATTTCCAAGCTCGCTGTCAACCGTTAAGCTCATCATATCCAGAAATTACTATCAATTTTGATCTCGAGGTGCAGGAAAAATCGCTTATGGGCACGGTGGGCAAAAAGTCTGATCATTTTTATCTTCACAAGATTTTGGGAAAAAAAATTTAATTGATTTTCGCTTTACCAATTGTTTATACTGAAGTAAATGGATTACTTTGGCCTCAATTTGACCAACAATGCTTTGCAGATTGCCCAGGTAAAAAAAAGCGGCGTTAATTTTACCCTAACTGTTCTCGAAGAAGTTGTTAACAACTTTGGCCTCGATTTTGCTAACGAGCGGAATAGAAAAAATCTTCTCCCCGAGCTTAACAAACTTTTGGCCCTTGGCAATATAAAAACAAAACAGGTGGTAGTTGGTATTCCTGAGAAAATGGTTATTAGTCGTTTGGTTGTTTTGCCGCCGATGAAAGAGGAAGAGATTGCTTCAGCCCTGCGTTATGAGGCTGATACTTTTATTCCCTATCCAGTGACTGAGGCTCAAATGGATTATCAGGTAGTTAAGAAGATGGATAATGGCCAACAATATGTTTGGGTGGTGGCCACCCGAAAAAGCTTTTTGGATGGGCTTCAACAATTATTAACTTTGGCTGATTTGGTGCCTCTGGCGGTTGAAAATGAAGGCATTGCCTTAACGCGCGCCTTGGTGCCTGCTCGGGCCAAACCGACGCTTATTTTTGACATCAAGCAGCAGGAAACATTGTTTTTAGTAGTTAAAGATGCCGTGCCATATCTTAGCCGTATTGTTCCGGTGGGTAGCCAAGCCTTTACCCGGGCCGTAAGCGTTGCCCTAGGAATGGATAATTTAAAGGCCCAAGAATATAAAAATGTTTATGGTTTTGAAAAAGGTAAATGGCAGAATAAAGTGCGCAAAGCGCTTTTGCCTTTGTTAACACGCTTGATCGAAGATGCCCGACAAACGATGGTTGCCTTTAACGAGGAGTGGCATGAAACGGTAGATTTGATTATTCTTTCTGGGCAAGAAAGCGCTCTGCCCAAGCTATCTGACGAATTGATCAGGACTATTGGTATTGAAGTGCAGATGGGCGCCCCGATGGCAAATATGCAGCTAGCAGAGACAATAGATAAAAACTTTTTGAAAAGAAAATTAGATTTTTCTGCGGCTATTGGTTTGGCGGAAAGGCAGTGGCGGTGAATAGAGTAAATCTTTTGGGTGGGCGGACACGGGAAGATTTGCAATACTGGCGCTGGTTGAATTTCTGGCGCCCCAGGGCACTTATTTTGGCTCTTAGCTTTCTTATTCTAGTTTTATTAACAATTGGAGGTAATTTTTGGCTGAAAAAGCAGCTTGTTCGACTACAAAGTCAGATTCAAGCCAGAGAGCAAGCTAAGGCTACTTTTGCTCCCCAATTAGCCCAACAAAAATATTTAAAAGTAGAATTGCGTAAGGCGGGTACCGTTTTGCAAAAGAGAGATAAATATAGTTTTTATTTGGCTGTTATTCAAAAATTTGTGGGTCAGAAGGCAGTAATTAGCAATTTCAAAATGCAGGGGCAGACAATGATTCTCCAGGGTTATTGGCCTGATTTGCTGGATTTAGCTGCCTTTGAGAAAAAGTTGGATACGTTTCGGGCGTTTTTCCCGACTGCTCAATTCAGAATAATTACTTTACAAACTTTAACGGTAACGCCGGCAAAAACTTTTTTTGTCTTATCTATTCAAAAGCATCACTCATGATGGGGAATAGGTTGGAGATGCAACTGCGCCTGTTTTCGTTGGCATCTAAAAATAAAATTGTTCGCCGCCTCTTGCTGTATTGGGGTTTAGTGGGCTTAGTTTTTTTGGCGGGGCTCCTTTTTTGGGTGCCGGCTGTAAAACAAACTAGGCAGGAATGGCAACAGTGGCGCCTAAAGCAAAAAATATTGCGCCAGAAAACCGAAGAGCTGGCTGTTTTGCAAAATTGGGATTGGCAAAGCTTAAAAAATTCTCTTCTTTGGGTGCAAAGAGCATTTCCACGCCAAACTGATATTGCTAGCGTCCTCTTCGCTTTAGATGCTCCTTGCCAACGCAATGGTTTTTTGATTGAGAGTTTGCGTTTTGATTTGGGCCAGATAGAAACAGCGACACCTTCGGCACGCAAAAAATCAGCGCCGGCGACAGCCCGTCTTGATTTAGAAATTGTTGGCGAAAGAAAAAATCTTTTACCTTTTTTAAAGGATTTGGAAACAAATTTACCGCTTTTGCAGCCAATTGAATTTAGCTTTGACAGCCAAGGCAAGGATGCTAAATTATTACGGCTGAGGCTTTCGGTGCGTTTATATTTTGCCGGTCATGTCGCGCGCTTTAAGGCAATCTCGATAAAGCCTGCTGATTTTGTTTTGACTAAGGGAGAGAAGGAAGTATTAAAAAAACTAGAAACTTTCCATTATTCTTCTCCACAACCTTCCTTGTCTTCTAGCCCCAGCGCTAACCCGGCGGGCAAAAGTAATATTTTCTATTAAAATTATTTTTTCTTAATATCAAGGCGGAAGCTTTGTTGGCCTTTGCTTTGGAGGGCGAGAAGGATTTTTAGGGCCCGGGCAGTTTGGCCAGCGCGGCCAATGAGTTGGCCCAAGAGTTCCTCTGGAGCTGCCAAGGTAATAAGTTGGCCGTTTTCCTCTGGTGTGATGAGGATGTCAATTTCTTTGCTTTTGGGGCCAAAAATAAGCTGGAGTAAGAAACTAATCAACTCTTTCATGATAAAAGGCGGCGTACTCCCGCGGTTAATTGAGCTCCCTGCTCTTGCCATTTAGCTAATTCCTTTTTGTTAAAATGCAATTCCTTTGTTTGCGGGTTATAAAAACCAAGGTCGGCAACAAATTTGCCGTCTCGCTTTGAGCGGGCTTCGGCAACAACGATGCGGTAAGTTCGCTGGTGTTTTTTGCCGCGCTGGAAAAGTTTTATTTTAAGCATTTTTCTTGTTGCTAATTCTACTTTGTTTCTTAAAGATAGTCAATGCTTTTTTGGCGGCAGCCTCTTCGGCTTCGCGTTTAGAATGTCCCTGTCCTTTAGCTATTAGTTTAGTCTCTAGGAAAGCCCCGGCGGTAAAAATTTTTTGGTGCTCTGGGCCTTGGCTGGCAAGAATTTGGTAATGGGGGGTAATTTTCATTCTTTCTTGGGCAATTTCCTGGAAAATGGTTTTGGCGTCTTTAATATTACCCTTTTTGCCAAATAGTTTTAATTTTGCCAATAGCTGGCGGTCTAGAAATTTAAAAGCTGCTTCTATTCCCTGATCGGCGTAAATAGCTCCGATTAAAGCTTCAAAAGTATTTTCTAAAAGGGAAGGGTTTTGCCGGCCGCCAGTTTTTTCCTCGCCGCGGCTCAAGCGCAAATATTTGCCTAAATGAAGCTTTTTGGCCGCCAGGGCTAAAGTCTGGGTCCGAACCAGGGCGGAGCGGATATTAGTTAACTGGCCTTCCGGATATTGGGGAAAAAGAGCATAAAGGCGGCTGCTGCTCCAAAGTTCTAAAACTGCATCGCCTAGAAATTCTAGTCGTTCGTTAGAAGTGGTTGTTTTCTGGCGGTGCTCGTTTAGCCAGGACCGGTGAGTAAGGGCCTTTTCTAGCAATTCTGGCTGGCGGAAGTGGACACGTAGGCGCTTTTCCAGTTGGTGATAGTCGTTATTGGCAGCGTTCATAGATGGTGCCCAAAACTCCGTTAACGAAACTTGGTGAATTTTCCCCGCCAAACTCTTTAGCTAATTCTACCGCTTCGTCAATAATAACTTTGGGTGGCTCCTTTTTTTGAAAGCAAAGTTCCCAGATAGCCAGGCGGAGAATAGCGAGGTCAATTTTATTAATGCGCTCCAACGGCCAGCGGGGGGCAGCCTTGAGAATATATTGGTCGATAGCTGGTTTTTGTTTCATAATTTCTTTAGCTTCTTGATTGGAAGGAGAAGTTTTTCTTTTGGCCAGTTGGTCAAAAGAATGGGCAAAAAGAATTTTAATGATTCGCCGCCGCCGCTGGTGACGTGGATCGGTTTGTTTTTTCTTCATACCAACCACAGTGAGGACAAGGTAAATGGGGTAATTTTTTGTGACCGCAATTTGGGCAAGTAACTAATTTGGGAAGGGCAACTGAGTGGGTGCTCCGCCGCCGACCCTGCCGATGGGTTGATGGTTTTCGTTTGGGCAATGCTGCCATAGTGTTTGTATTCTACTTATTTTCCTGACAGATTGCAAATTTTATCTTTTATTGCCGATTAAGAGTCTAGGAGTTAGAAAATGGAACTAGGAACTAAGAACTAGGAGCTAGGAATAACAAATCCAAAATCCTAATGACCTAAATCCTAAATAATGCTCAAAATCCAAATGACCAAATGACCAAAACACTTAAACTATGTCATTCTGAGCGTTAGCGAAGCCCCAAGACGTAACGTCGGGGTAAAAATCTAGCGAGCAGAGCGAGCGCAATATATAGTATTCCATGCACCTTCGGCTAGATCCCGCTCTTTCATAAGAAAGGGCGGGATGACAGGAAAGAAATGTTTTGAACATTTGAATTTTGATCATTTGAACATTGTTTAGGGTTTAGGATTTTGGTAATTAGGATTTGCCTGCCCCTACCGAAGGGGGGGTTGGAATTTGAGATTTGGAATTTGGTTATTTTTATTATGGGTATGTTATTCTAAAAGAAATGAGAGAAGATTTGCAGCAATTTTTAAACTCTTTTTTTGCTCTCCCTTTTGGCGAGAAGACGGTGAGAATTCCCTATTGGCGCAACCGTTTTCTGAAATTCGGGCGGCGCATTCAGGGGCCGTTTGGAGGGAAGGGCACTCCTGCCGAAATTCGCCGGGTGACTCTGGCTAAACTGCGCCAGCAAGGGTTGGATTGGCAAAAAATGCCAGCTTTGGAAATTCGCCGTTTTATGCAACAAAAGCGAATTGGTCTCGATTGCTCTGGTTTTGCGTTCCAAATTCTGGACTTTTTACATCCGGGTTTTTGGCAGGGGCTCCAATGGGCTCCGGGCTTTAGCCGAAATCCCCGGCGGCGTTTTAACACCTGGGCCCTAACTAATGAAAAAAATTCCATTTTTGTAGAGCCTTTACCAGAAAATATTCGCGAAGGCGACATTATCCCGGCCCAAATTGAAAGCGAAAAGAGAATCGACCATGTTTTAGTAGTAGTCGGCCAACAAGCCCAGAAAATAGCTTATGCTCATTCCAGCAGCACAACCAAGATCACCGGTCCCCATTTAGGTTTTATCGAAATTGTTAAGCCGGGCCAACCACTTTGGCAACAAAGATGGCCTGAAAAACTAAAAACGGGCCAGTCGTTGCTAGATAAAGTAAAAAAACCACTGAAACAAATGGGAATCCGCCGCCTGCGCCCTTTTGTGGTAAGATAAGATATGAAGCAAAAGAAAATTATGAAAATTGTCATTATCATCGCCTCCTTGGCTTTGGTTTTGGGTAGCTTTTGGCCCCTAATTTACCTCTTGCACTAAAAATGGCCCAATTGTCCCCGGAGACATCGGTTCGTTACCTCAAAGGGGTGGGGCCTAAATCGGCAGCGCGGCTAGCTCGTTTGGGCATTAAAACTATCAAAGATTTAATTTACCATTTCCCTATTTATTATCAAGACTTTCGCCAATTTAAAACTATTAAACAGTTACAACTGGGAGAAACGGTTTCGGTAAAAGGCAAGGTGGTTAAATTAGAAAATCGGCTTACTCGGCGGGGAAAAACAGTCCAGCAGATAGTCCTCGAAGATCAAGGAGAGTTTTTAGAATTGGTCTGGTTTAACCAGCCGTTTCGCCTTCAGGGTATAAAAGAAGGGGCAAAACTTCTTGCTGCCGGCCAGGTAAAAAAATCTCCTCTGGGCCGTTGGCAGATTGTCAATCCTTTAATAGAAAAAGGGGGGAGCAACTGGCAAACAGGGCGGCTTTTGGCTGTTTATCCGGAGACCGAAGGGGTCACTTCAAGTTATTTGCGCAAAATTATTGCCACACTTCTCCCTCACCTTTCTGAACATCTTTTCCCCGATTATTTTCCTCCGGCCTGGCGCCAGCGTTACCAATTGCTACCCCGCTGGCAGGCGTTGCGGCAAATTCATGCCCCCTCGTCGCTGGCTGCAGCCCAACAAGCCCGGTGCACTTTGGCTTTTGAGGAACTTTTCCTTTTGCAACTACCGTTGCTGTACCGGCAGCAAAAAGAACGGGCTAAATTGGCACCGGCGATAAAATGGGACGCTAAATTAGCAACAGCTTTAGCGGCTGATTTGCCTTTTCAATTAACTCCCAGCCAGCGGCAGGCTTTAGAAGAGATCGCCCATGATTTACAGCAGCCGTTTCCTATGAATCGCCTTTTGGAGGGTGATGTAGGGACTGGCAAAACGATTGTCGCTGCTTTGGTCGCGGCTCAGGTGGCAAAAGCGGGCTGGCGGGCGGTTTTGATGGCGCCAACGGAAATTTTGGCTTGGCAACACTACCAGAACCTACAGGATTTGTTTCGGCGCTGGGATTTAGAAGTGGGAATCTGGACTTCGCAATTTCAAGAAAATACAGAGGCCATTTTTTTAATCGGCACCCACGCTCTTTTTCACCACCGTCAGGAATTGGGCCGGCTTGGTTTAGTTATTATTGATGAACAGCACCGTTTCGGTGTTAGCCAGCGGGCCCAGTTAGTGGCAGCGAACCAAGATGGCTCTTTCCCCCATGTTTTAACTATGACGGCGACCCCAATTCCCCGGACGGTGAGTTTAGTTTTGCGGGGCAA
This sequence comes from Candidatus Shapirobacteria bacterium, assembly GCA_027039485.1. GTDB lineage: Bacteria > Patescibacteriota > Microgenomatia > UBA12405 > UBA6130 > S016-97. Next base: position 18,599 of record JALWDZ010000026.1, on the reverse strand, counting down.
CCTGGCCGTTTCCCGATTGACCGACCTTTTGCCCGGCCGGCAACCGGTAACGACTTTCGTGGTGCCACCAGCTAAAAGGATGGCTGCCTATCGGTGGGTTGCTAAGGAAATCCGCCAGCACCAGGCCCAGGTTTTTATTGTTTGTCCCTTTATTGAAAGCTCGGAAACATTACAATCTGTCCGGGCGGCCACGGAAGAATTTGTTCGCTTGGAAAAGATATTTGCCGGCTTCCGCCTTGCCCTTTTGCACGGACGATTAAAAAGCCAGGAGAAAGCGGCTATTTTAAAGAAAATGCAAGCGGGCAAAATTGACATTCTGGTAACTACGCCGGTAGTTGAAGTGGGTGTTGATTTACCCCGGGCAAAAATTATCATTATTGAAAACGCAGAGAGGTTTGGCCTAGCCCAATTGCATCAGCTGCGGGGGCGGGTAGGCAGAAATCGGGAAAAAGCCTATTGCCTTCTGTTTTCCGAAGCCAAAAGCCGGCAGAGCCAACAACGCTTACGGCTTTTAACTAAATTGCGGCGAGGTTTAGAATTAGCCGAGGCTGATTTGAAATTACGCGGACCAGGAGAACTTTTAGGGACCCAGCAGCATGGCTTTCCGCGCTTAAAATTAGCTTCCTGGCTAGATTTAGATTTGGTAACCCAAACTCATCGAGCAGCCGAACAAGCTTTGGCGATAAAAAAAGGCGAATATTGGCAGCGTTGGCAGCAGTTTTTGGCCGATTGGCAAAGAAGGGTGGCTTTAAATTAGCTTTTTCGGGCTTGATAATGTTTCTGGCGGCGAATTTTGTGCCAAGGATACCAAATAATCAAGAATAGAAGACCAAGTCCAATAAATATGTCAAAACGGTGAAACCAAACACCCAATTGGGGCCAATTTTGCCCTAGGCGCACTCCTAACCAGGTGAGAAGAAGAGTCCAGAAAAAAGAACCCAAAAATGTATAGAGGCTAAATGTTCCTAGGGGCATTTGGGCGATCCCGGCGGGAAGGGAGATAAAAGTTCGGATTACTGGCAAAAGGCGTGAGAAAAAGATGACGGGATTGCCATAACGGCGGAAAATTCGGATGGCGTCGTCTAATTCGTATTCAAAAATCAACAGGAAACGGCCATAACGGCGGATAAGCTGGCGCAAAAGCTCTTCTCCTAATTGCCAGCCGATTAACCAACTGGCGAGTGAACCGATGAGGCAGCCTAAAGCTCCGGCGATAACGGTCGGCCAAAATGCTAACTGCTGTTGACTAACTAGAAAGCCGGCGAAGGGCATGATGACCTCTGACGGCAAAGGGATCGAGGCAGACTCAATGGCCATTGCCAGGATAATGCCCCCGTAGCCAAAGCGGTTGATTGCCCCGGTAATTAAGTGGACAAGGATAGCGAGAATGTTAGCCATGGGCCTTATTTAAATTTTTGCGTTTCTTTATGGAGAGTGTGGCGACGGCAATGGGGGCAATATTTTTTGATGGTCAATTTTTCATTGGTATTGACCTTATTGCGTTCGCTGATGTAATTAAAAGACCCACAGACAGTGCAAACTAGGCCAACTACAATACGATTGCTTTTTCTTGCCATAATTTTTTTAAAAAAATTAACCTCGGTCCAGGGGGGAGGATTCGAACCTCCGCAGGGATAAACCCGACGGTTTTACAGACCGTTGCAATTGACCACTCTGCCACCCCTGGGCGTCTCAATTATACACAAAAAAGCGAAAAATGAAAAATGAAACTAGGAATAACAAATCCTAAATCCTAATGACCCAAATCCTAAACAATTACCCAATGATTAAATGACCAAAACAAAAGAAAGATGACAAAGATGTTTTGAACATTTGAATTTTGGTCATTTGAACATTGTTTAGAGTTTAGAATTTAGGATTTTGGTAATTATGATTTGTTTGTCTCCCCTTTCTTGTTATAATGTCTTATGTTGTCATTTCATCTTAGTGCCGGAGGGCGTTCTTCTTGGCGCCGCTCACAAACCAAAGTAAATAAGGCTCGCTTAGCGTTTTACCTTTCCCTAGCTGCTTTTATTTTCATGATAATAGGCATAATTGGTGGATTGGCAGTTTTTGCTTGGACAGCCCGCGACTTGCCCTCGCCAACCCGCTTAGTGCGCCGTGAGGGGTTTGCCACCCGCATCTATGACCGCAATCACCATTTGCTTTATGATGTTTATCACCAGGCCAAGCGAACACCGGTTAAATGGGAAGAAGTTCCTGATTATTTAAAATGGGCCACAATATCAATTGAGGACAAAAATTTTTATTCTCACCCTGGCTTCAGTTGGCGGGGTATTTTGCGAGCTATGTATAATATTATTTTCCACCACCGCTTAGAAGGGGGTTCCACTTTAACACAACAGTTGGTAAAAGTAGTTCTTTTAAGTCCACGACGGACTTTAACCAGAAAAATTAAAGAATTTATTTTGGCTTTGCAAACTGAGAAAAAATATTCTAAAGACCAAATTCTCTTGATGTATTTAAACGAGGCGCCATATGGGGGGAATGCCTGGGGAGTGGGTGCCGCGGCGGAAGAATATTTCCGCAAGAAGGTTGGCGACTTAAATTTAGTAGAGGCGGCTTTTTTGGCCGGTTTGCCTCAGCGCCCTTCTTATTATTCGCCTTATGGTGCCCATCCGCGAGCTTATATTGCTCGGACAAAAGCAGTTTTGCGACGGATGCGGGAAGACGGCTATATTGATGCTGAAACTGAAAAGGCTGCCCAGGCGGAGTTAGCTAAAATGTATTTTGCTCCCCAAACAGCAGCCATTGAGGCGCCCCATTTCGTTTTTTGGGTTAAGCAGCAGCTAGAGAAACTTTACGGCACTTCGGTGGTAGAGCAAGGAGGCCTAGAGGTAGAAACAAGCTTGGATGAAGATTTGCAGCAAGAGGCGGAAAAAATTGTCAAAGAAGAGCTTGCTAAAGTAAAAAATCTCCATATTACCAATGCGGGTGCGGTAGTAGTTGACCCGCGCCGGGGCGATGTTTTGGCAATGGTGGGCTCTAAAGATTATTTTGCTAAGGATATTGACGGTAAATTTAATGTAGTTACCCAAGCTTTGCGCCAGCCAGGGTCGGCGATAAAACCGGTGACTTACGGCCTGGCTTTAGAGAAAGGTTACACGGCGGCGACACTGATAATGGATGTTAAAACCGTTTTCCCGTCTTCATCGCCGGGGCAGCCCGACTATATCCCTGTTAATTACGACGGCAAGTATCATGGGCCATTGCAATTGCGCTATGCCTTAGGCAACTCGATCAATGTGCCAGCTGTCAAGATGCTTGCCTTGGTGGGCATAAAAAATATGTTGGCCAAAGCGGATCAAATGGGCTTGCACACTCTAGCGCCAACACCGGAGAACCTTCGCCGCTTTGGGCTTTCGGTAACTTTAGGTGGTGGTGAAGTGCGAATGATCGATCTAGCTAGCGCTTATACTGCTTTTGCTAATCAGGGTAAGGTAGAAAAGCCAGTTAGCATTCTGCAGGTGAAGGATCGCAATGGCAAAACCCTCTTCCGTTTCCGCCCTGCTGCCGGTCAGCAAGTGTTTTCTCCAGGAGTAGCCTTTATTATTAGTGATATTTTGGCCGACGATAAGGCACGACTAATCAGTTTCGGACCTCATAGTGGCCTTTATATTCCTGGCCGGCGGGTGGCTGTTAAAACAGGTACCACTAATGATAAGCGTGATAATTGGGCTATTGGCTGGACAGGTAATATTTTGGTTGCGGTTTGGGTTGGTAATAACGATAATAGCCCCATGAAGCGGGTTGCTTCAGGTATTTCCGGGGCAACGCCAATTTGGCGGCGGATTATGCTAGCAGCCTTGAAAAAATATGGCTATCAACCTATTCAAAAGCCTGAGAGTGTACACCAAATGGGAGTAGACATTGTTTCTGGTTATCCTGCTCATGACGGTTTTCCTTCCCGCCAAGAATATTTTGTTAAAGGAACGGAACCGACAGGCAAAGATCCAATTCATGTTAAGCTTAAAATTTGCCGCGAAGAGAACAAGCTAGCTACCCCGGGACAAATTGCTGCCGGCGATTATGTTGAAAAGGAATTTTTTATTTTCAAAGAAGAAGACCCGGTGTCTAAGGACGGTAAAAATCGTTGGCAGGAAGGCATTTTGAACTGGCTAGCTACTCAAAAAGACCCGCGTTATCATCCCCCCCATGATTATTGCCAGGGCAATCCGCTAGCGGTTCAATTTGTAAATCCGGCTGACAAAACAACATTGGGCAACAGTTTTCTCCTTAAGCTAAGAGCCCAAAGCTTAGCTGGCATTAAAGAAATTAAAGTTTGGGCTAATGATTTAGAAGTTGCCCGTTTTTTGAGCTTGCCTTATGAAAAAACAATTAGCCTAGAAGATGGCACCTATCTCCTCAAGGCCGAGGCTGAGGATAATAAAGGGCAGAGGGTTCAGACTACAATTCATATCGGCGTGAATGAACCTTGGAATTTTATCCCTTCGCCAACACCTTCACCGGTGCCTACGGCTAGTGCGGCCGCTTCTCCTCAGCCCTAGAAGTTGGCAAGGCGACGATCTTCTGGATTAGTGTTTTAAATTTCTCAGGCTCGCGGGTAGCCAGCTCGGCTAATATTTTTCTGTTCAAAAGAATGCCTTTTTCTTTAAGGAGATGGATAAAATGGGAGTAGGTCAGTTTTTCCTGGCGCAAGGCGGCATTTAAACGCATAATCCACAGGCGGCGTAAATCGCGCTTTCTTTTTTTGCGGCCGGCAAATGCATATTGCCCGGCGTGGAGTAGAGCCTCGTGGGCTACCTTAAAAAGCCGGTGACGGGTCATGCGATAGCCTTTAGTTTGTTTTAAAACTTTTTGGTGGCGCCGGTGGCGCGTGTAGCCAGTTTTAGTTCTCATTTTTTAGTTTTCCCTAATAATTTCTTAATTTTTATGGCCAGGCGACCCTTTACTTCAACTGGTTTTTTCAAACGCCTTTTCTGTTGGCGGCTTTTCTTACGCCGCAGATGGCGGCTTCCGCTATGAAGGCGCAGAACTTTACCGCTCGGAGTAATCCGAAAACGTTTCAAAAGCGCTTTTTTAGTTTTCTGCTTTTTCTTCTTCATGTTTTTTAGGTTTGAAAAAAGCTACTAATCGTTTTCCTATAATTTTTGGCTTATCTTCTATTTGATAATCTTCTTCTAAAATTTTAGCAATTTTATCGATTAAATCATAACCAAATTGCTGCCGGGTAAATTGCCGGCCTCGGAAACGGATGGTAATTTTTAATCTTTTTCCCTCGCGGCTAAATTTTTTAGCTCGCTGTAACCTTCTAATGGCATCCGTTTCTTCGACAAATGGGGAAAAGCGAAACTCTTTTACTTCTCCCCGTTTTTGTTTTTTATGCTCTTGGCGCCTCTTTTTCTGTTCTTGATACTTGAATTTAGCATAATCGATGAGTTTTACTACCGGCGGTTTGGCTCGGGGGGCTATTTCTACCAAATCTAATCCCTCTTTCTGGGCTAAAGCCCGAGCCTCACCGAGGGGCAAAACTCCCAATTGTTTTCCCTGACTGTCAATAACGCGAATTGGTGACGCTCTAATTTGCCAATTTACTCGATAAAAAATAGTCTTTGTTTGTTTTCTCACGGACAGCTGCTCCTTACTATATCACAGAAGCTTTTTTTTGGCAATTTCTTCATTAACAGTAGCCAAAAAGTTTTCTAGGGAAAGAGTTTTTTGCTCTTTGCTCCCCCGACGACGGAAAACCACTTTGTTTGCTTTGGCCTCTTTGGCCCCCAAGATGAGCAAGTAAGGGATTTTTTGTAATTCTGCCTGACGCAACCGATAGCTCAATGTTTGGTTACTAGCAGCAATTTCGTAGCGCAACCCTGCTTGCTTTAGCCGGAGAGCTATTTTCTCGGCTAAAGCGATCTCGTTTTTGGTAATTGGTAAAATGCTAACCTGAACGGGGGCTAACCAAGGCGGAAAAGCTCCTCCATAATGCTCGATTAAAATACCGATGAATCGTTCCAAAGAGCCAAGAAGGGCTCGGTGAATCATAAACGGTTGTTGGGCCTGGCCGTGCTGGTCGGTGTAACGCATTTGGAAACGGGCTGGGAGGTTAAAATCAAGCTGGATAGTGGAAAGCTGCCATTCGCGGCCGATGGCATCATTAACAACCACATCGATTTTAGGGCCATAGAAGGCAGCCCCACCGCGGTCCTCTTCCAAAGAGACTATTTTTTCTTTTTGCAGTGCCTGGCGGAGAAATTTTTCGGCTAGTTCCCAGTCTTTATCGTTGCCAATAAATTTCCCTTTGTTTTTAGGGTCTCGAGTGCTTAGCTTAACCTTAAACTGGCGAAAGCCAAAAGTCTTAAGCATGTAGACAGTTAGTTTAAGAGCCTGCTGGATTTCGTTTTCGAGCTGATCACGGCGGCAGATAATATGGGCATCATCCTGGGTAAAGCCGCGGACGCGAGTTAAACCGTGGAGCACGCCGCTTTTTTCAAAACGATAAACAGTACCCATTTCAGTGTAACGCAGGGGCAAATCGCGATAACTTCTTATTTTGTGATTGTAGATTTTGACATGGAAAGGGCAATTCATCGGCTTTAAGCTATAACGCTGATTCTCGGCCTTAAAAGGAGCAAACATAGAGTCACGGTAAAAATCCCAATGGCCAGATTGTTGCCAGAGTTTAATGCGGGCAATATGGGGGGTAAAAACGAGTTGGTAACCATGTTTCAAATAGGTATCGAGGGCAAAATCCATAATAATTTTGCGCAGCATCGCTCCCCTGGGCTGCCAGAGAATCAATCCGGGACCGACTGTTTCGTCGATAAGAAAAAGGTCAAGCTCTTCCCCTAAGCGTCGATGGTCGCGCTTTTGGGCTTCTTCGCGCTGTTTAAGGTAGGCTTCTAGCTCTTTTTTTGTGGGGAAACAGGTACCATAAATTCGGGTGAGCATTTTGTTCTTTTCACTTCCCCGCCAGTACGCTCCGGCAACGCTCAAAAGCTTGAAGTATTTTAGCTCTCCGGTATTTTTTACATGGGGACCGCGACAGAGATCAACAAAATCATCGCCAGTATAATAAACTGTAATTGGTTCTTTTTTTTGAACGATTTCGTCAATCCATTCCTGTTTATAGGGATTATCGGCAAACAGTTGCCGAGCTTTTTGGGGGCTAATAACACTTTTTTTGAACGGCAACTTTTCTTGAACGATTTTTTGCATTTCTGCCTCTATTTTGGGAAAATCGTCTGGGGTAATTTTTAATCCTCCTCGAGTTTCAAAATCAGCATAAAATCCATCTTGCGTTGCTGGCCCCATGGCCATAATAATTTTGCCGGGCCACAGACGCAACATAGCCTGCATCAGCAAGTGCTCGCATGAATGACGCAGAATTGCTAATTTCTTTGCTTTTTCTTTCTCCATGTTTGCTTTATTAAACATACTCTAGAAAGGAAAGTCAAATTAACCGGCCGAGCGGGTCATATAGTGCTCGGCGGAAAGAAGGAATTGGGCCCCGCCGCGCTTCTTATTGCTAACGATACCCCAAAAGTCACCTTTCTTACGCCGCCGCCGATTCCATTCTTGCAACCAAAGGTCTACGCTGTCTATTTTTTCTACTAATTGACGCACCCAGTGATGAAGATGCTGCCAGAAGCTTAGTTCGTAACGGCTGGGCTGGCTAACTCTTTGGTTAACAGCACGGTCAATATTGGCCTGGACATGGACTACCTTTTTGGCTAGTTTTTTGATTTCCTGGCGCAAGGCGGCAATTTCTTCTTTAGTTTGCCGCTCGCTAGCATTGTAAAGCAAGTTGGGTGATGATTTTTTTTCTATAGTTTCTTTTTGGCGTAAAAAAGCCATCCGGCGGAGAATTTCCAGACGTTGTTGCTCTTGCGACATTTGTTGCTTGGCCAAAGCCTCGAGGAAGGCTTGCTTTTGTCCTCCCGGCTGGTGACCAGCGTTATTCTTTTGGGCCATATATAGATTTTACTACAGGCTACTGAGGTATTCAAGAACTTTTTGCTGGCGTAGTAGTTGAGCTAAAACATAGGTGTTAACTTGGGGATTTCCCTTGGCAATTTGTTGAATTTCTTCTTGGCTAACGGTAATTTTTTCCTGATTAGCAATGGCTTCCAAGATTAACTCTAACTTAATAAGCCCTTCGACTTGTTGGCGAAATTCTTGCCGAATTTGGTCGACACTTTTGCCCTGTGTTTGGGCATAGTCTTCTAGGCTCATGCCGGCTTTTTGTAAATCAGCGATCAGATTAGCCATTTTACGCTTAACTTCAGTCTCAATAACCGGTTCTGGGATTTGCACTTTTACAGTATTTAAAAGGGTGGCAATAATTTTTTGGAATTTTTCTTCTTTCTCCTTCTGTTGCTCGGCAGCAGTTTTTTCCGGTTGGCCGCCCTTCTCAGGAGTCCAAATTTTACTCTGGCTATTCAACGTTTTGATTTTTTCCTGATAATTATCAAGGTCTACTTTGGGTTTACGATAACCGGTGATTTTTAATTCCCAATCTTCGCCGTCTTTAGCCTTTATGAGGTCAATTTTAGGTTGGCCGATGGCTTGAATATTTTCTTTAGCAATAGCTTCGTTGTAAACAAGGGGGATAAGCTGGTGGCTAAGTTGCTGGTAAAGCTTGTCCCGGCCGATTTTTTCCTCAGCAACTTTTAGGGGCACTTTTCCTTTTCGAAATCCGTGGCTTTCTAGCTGCTTAGCAAAGGCTGCCAGCAATTTTTGATACTCAGCTTCGACGCGAGTTTTAGGAACAATTACTTTTATTTCAAAAGTGTTTTCCTCCGGCCAGGAGAGAGTAGTTTGAATATTATTCACAGTAATGATAGTCTACATTGAGAGCAAAAATAAGTCAACAGTAATTTTATAATCTAATTTATTGTGAACAAAACAAAATTTAACATTGCTTTGGTGCATGATTATCTTATGACTTTTGGTGGGGCAGAAAGAGTATTGCAAGCCCTGCACCAAATTTGGCCCCAGGCCCCAGTTTTTGTCTCTTTAGCAGACTCTAAATTTTTGACTAAACATAAGGATATTTTTACTGGTTGGGATATTCGACCATCTTGGTTCCAAAAACTACCCGCCAACAAAAAACTCATTTCACCTTTAAGATTTCTTCTCCCTTATATTTGGGAAAGCTTTGATTTAAAAAATTACCGGATAGTTTTTTCTTCATCTGCTTGGGCAATGAGCAAGGGGGTCTTAACTCTGCCTAAAACACTACATATTTGCTATTGCCATACTCCCCCACGGTTTCTCTATGGATACCCGCAAGCAAGGCAGTGGCAAAAAAACAGGCTGGTAAAAATTTATGCTTCGCTTGTAAACCATAAATTGCGTAGTTATGATTATATTTCGAGCCAGAGAGTGGATTACTTTATCGCGAATTCCCGAGAAGTGGCCAAGAGAATAGAAAAATTTTGGCGCCGGCCAGCTAAAGTCATTTATCCCCCTATTGTGCTTCCCGACAAGCCAAAGAGCACTCCCAAAGACGATTTTTACCTATATGTGAGCCGTTTGGTTTCTTATAAGCACCCGCTTTTAGCCATCCGGGCATTTAAGGAAATAAGAAAGCGTTTAATTATTGTTGGCAATGGGCCCTTGCGCCGCCAGGTAGTTAACGAGGTTGCTGATGCGCCTTTTCTGGAGTATCGGGGTTATGTTTCCGATAAAACTTTAACCACCCTGTACCAAAAAGCAAAAGCAGTCATTTTCCCAGCGGAGAGCGAGGATTTAGGCTTGGTGCCCCTGGAAGCGGCAGCTTACGGCACACCCACGATTGGCTATTATTCTGGAGGAGTAAAGGAAACTATAGTTCCTGGCAAAACCGGCTTGTTCTTTACAAGATTAACCCGGCAAGCATTGATTCGAGCAGTGAAAGATTTTGAAAACAAAAAATGGTCCAGTGAAGATTGCTACGCCTGGGCCCGTAATTTTAGGAGAGAACTCTTTCAAAAAAAGATAATAAAATTTGTAAAAGAAAAGCTGAAAGAAAAGAGCGCAAAATAAATGTTATATACTTGAACAAATGAAACAAACTAAGACTCTAAAGGGTTTTCGCGATTTAGGGCCGCGAGAAGCGGCTATCAAATGGGAAATGATAACCCGAATCCGGCGGGTTTTCTCCCTTTTTGGTTTTTTGCCTTTGGAAACACCAGGCCTGGAATATGCTGATGTTCTTCTGGGCAAGTATGGAACCGAAGCAGAAAAGCTTTTTTATATTTTTCAGGACCGTGGCGGGCGGCGGGTAGGTCTCCCCTATGACCTGACAGTGCCGGTGAGCCGTTTTTTGGCTGGCAATCCCCAGTTAAAAATGCCCTTCAAGCGCTATCAAATCCAAAATGTTTTCCGAGCTGAAAAACCCCAGCGCGGTCGTTATCGTGAATTTACCCAATGCGATATTGATACCTTTGGTAGCGTTTCGCCACTAGCTGACGCAGAAATTTTGCTTGCTTTGGTAGCGGCTTTGGAAGCGTTAGGGTTTGACCGGCTGGTTTTAAAAATTAATGGGCGATCAATTTTAACCCAGGCATTAGGAAATGCGGGTATCGTTACGCCGGAGCAACAGCTTGCTCTTTTAAGGATTATTGATAAAAAAGAAAAAATTAGCCCAGCTGCTCTACAACGAGAATTGGCTCAAATAGGAATAGGAAAAGAAAAGCAACAACAGCTAGAAAAAATTTTTGTTGATTTACAACCCGATGACAATTTAAAGGAAATTATTCGCCTGGTCGAAGAGGGTGCGGCTAGCGAAATAAAGGTACAATTTGATCCTTATTTAGTGCGGGGGCTCGATTACTACACGGGAATGATTTTCGAAATTGTTATTCCCGAGACTCGCTTGGGTTCGGTGGCCGGAGGAGGCCGTTACGATAAGCTAATTGGCCAATTGGGAGGGCGTCCTACTCCGGCAGTGGGCGGTAGCTTGGGCCTAGATCGGCTTTTAGTGCTTATTCAAGAGAAGAATATTTGGCCAAATGTTGCCCTCCAACCTTTAGTTTTAGCTGCTTTTTTCCCGGAAACGATCTCGGAAACATGGCGCTTGATCCAAAGATTGCGACAAGAAGGTACTTCGGGAGAAATTTATTTAGGTGGCCAAAGAAAACTAAAGGCACAAATTAATTATGCTGTTGCCCGAAATATTCGCTATTTACTAATTCTTGGCCCAGAAGAAGCAAAGAAAAAAACTGTCCTTTTAAAGGATCTTCAGGCAAGGGAACAAAAGGAATATTCTCTAGATGCTTTATTGAAATTTTTCCAGCATCAGCTTAGAAAAGGTGCCGAAAAGGTTCGGCCAAACCTAAAATAAAGAAAAGTAAAGTCAGTAAAAGCCAGAAGGATAACCGGCCCTTTTTAAGACGCCAGTAAATTAAAATCACCAGGATGTTGATAATTCCTAGCCCCAAGGCTCCGCTAAAGTCCAAAATATCGCCCAAAAACGCCAAAGGGAGAAAAAGCCCTGCTAAGGGAATTAGGATGTTTAAGGCATGGGCCTGGTTAAGCGAAAGCCCGATTTCTTGAAAAATACTATTTAGCACTTCGCTCAAACCTAAAAAGGAGGTAAAACAAGAAAGCACTCCCATAATGGCCGCTAAAATCCCCAAGGTGGGGAATGTTGCTTGGAGAGCAATCAGAATGTCGTTTGTGGGCTTAACAAGGGCCCAAACAGAAAAACTAAAAATAAGGTTTATCAAAGCCACAATAATAGTACCGCTGGTAATTGCTTTAATTAAAATTTGTTGCCGACTCTGAAGAATTTCCTTCATTTCGGGGATAATTGTTAGCCCTGATAGGGCAAAAAGGAGAGGGCCATAAAATGCTAAGGGGTGGGAGCCTAAGAGACTGAGGTTTTTTGGCTGAAAGTGGCGGAAACCCAAGATGGGAAAGGAAAGGGCCAAAATAATCAGAAAAGCGGTCAAGATAGCCTCGATGATACTCAGGCGACGGAGATGGCCCTGAAAGGCAAAAAGAGCCAAAGTTAGAAACAGCAAGCGGCCCATAAAAGGAGACAACGAAGGAAAAATAATGGTTAAAAATGAACCCCCAAGGATGGTGTAGATAAGAATTGCTCCGCTTAAAGTTCCTCCCAGGGCTAGCAGAGCCAAAAGGCGAGCCTTATTTCCTAAGTATTTTTGGGCATAATAGCCGAGTTGGTGACCATCTGAAGTGGCCAAAACCACTTGGGCGTAATAAATATTTATGGCGACAGTGAGGCTAGTTAAAAGAATGATGCCAAGCAAACTAGGTAACCAACCGGATTGGGCAAAAAAGTAAGGCAAAGCAAAAATGCCAGCCCCTAAGGTGGTCCCCACTAGTAGTAAAACGCTACGCACAAACCTCATTTCTCCTTAAGTCTATCACAACAGATTGACAGAAAAAGAGAAATATGCCAAGATGGAGAAAATGAGAAAAAAGATTTGGGCGGTGGGAGTTTTTTTCCCGTTGCTGGCTTTTTTGTTAGGCGGAGAAATCTTCTTTTTAACTTTGTTTACCGCCCGGTCTCGGCAAAACAATGCTCAAGCGGTTTTTTTTACTTTTGGCAACTTGCCAGCCCTAGCTTCTTGGCAAGAATCAGAAAAACCTCCCCAGACTGATCATTACATTGTGGCCGGAGATGCTCGTCCTATTTTGCTGCAAAAATATTTAGAATACTACCATTCTCCCCTGGCGCCTTATGCTCGCTATATTTTTGACGTTTCGCAAAAGCTTGGCCTCGACTATCGACTTTTAGTCGCCATTGCTCAGCAAGAGTCTAATTTATGCAAAAAAGCTCCGCCAAATTCATATAATTGCTGGGGCTGGGGGATTTATGGGCACAAGGTAACCCGTTTTCATTCTTACCCAGAGGCGATTCAGACTGTCGCCCGAGGATTAAAAAGAGATTATTTAGACAAAGGCTTGACCTCCCCGGAAGAAATTATGGCCCGTTATACTCCCCCATCTAAGGGGTCCTGGGCGTTTGGAGTGCGACAGTTTATGGAAGAGCTAACCACTGGCCAATGGCGCTGACCCCGTTTTATAACGATCCGGATTTTGACTATCAAGACTATTGGCAGAGTCGCCAATATGAAAACTGGGCCGAGCAGCGAGCCTTAGAACGCTTTTTCAACCAAATTCAGAATTCTTCTGGCCCTCTCAAAGAAAAAACTCTTTTAGATGTTGGGGCCGGCTTTGGTCGTCTGGCTAAGTTTTATTTGCCGCGTATAAAAGAAGCTTTACTCCTAGAACCGGCTGATAAACTTATTAAGCAAGGCCAAGTTTATTTAGCAGGTTTTAAAAATTTTCGCTATCAACAAGGTGACATAGAAACCTTATCGCAATTTGCTCCCTCTTTCGATATTGTTTTATTAATTCGTGTTTTGCATCATTTAGAAAATCTTGCTCATGTTTTCCATCTTCTCTGGCAGGCAACTACACCCGGTGGTTTTCTTATTTTGGAAGCGCCCAATAAATTTAACTTTCGTCAAGTTGTGCGCCAGCTATTCCGGGGGCATTTAACCTATTTTAATAATGCATCTGTAGACCGCCGATCGCCATCGCGGCAAAACAACAAAGTGATTGCCTTTTGGAACCATTCGCCAGGGAAGGTAAAGAAAGAGGCGCGAGCAGCGGGGTGGAATTTGCAAGCCACCCTTTCCGTTTCTAATTTGCGCCATCCATGGCTTAAGCATCATTTGCCTTCTCAATTACTCTTCGCTCTAGAAAATAGCACTCAGCCCTTATTAGGACATATGTATTTTGGTCCTAGTATCTTTTTTCTTTTTCAAAAACCTTTGTCGTAAATCCCTCTTGACAAAATTATAAGATGGTACTATAATACAATCAGATCCTGGGGTTGACCTGATTAAAGGGTGGACTCTGGGATTTTTTTATGGCCAAAAAATTTTTCTTTTTCACTCTTTTGGGCATCGGTCTATTTCTTGCTGCTCTAACTCCGGTTAGGGCAGAGCCTCTTATGGTCAGCCAACAAGAAGCATCGGCTCAATTACGATTCAAGAAGACAACGACCCTTTTAAAAGAAAACCCAAGAAGTTTGCTCCTCTATCGTTTTCTAAAAAGCCGACAGTCTCCCTTGGCTCCGTTTGCCGGCGACCTCGTGGCTGCTGCTGATTATTATCATCTTGATTGGCGCTTATTGCCGGCTATTAGTGGTTTAGAGTCAAATTTTGGTCATCTAATGATTCCCCACACCTATAATGCCTATGGTTATTTGGGCGGGTACTATGCATTTCCAAATTGGCACAAGTCAATTCTTTTTATGAGCAAATATTTGGCTGACGTTTATTATGCTCGCGGCCTAACAACACCAGAAGCTATTGGCCGAATTTATGCCCCGCCTTGTCCTTATTGGGGTAATGCCGTGCGGCGTTTTATGAATTTGTTAACCACAGAATAAAGCATAAGGAAGGCTTCTCCCAAATGCTACAATTAATTAAGCGCCAGAGTGCTGGAATTGGCAGACAGGCACGGCTTAGGACCGTGTGGCCATTGGCCGTGGGGGTTCGACTCCCCCCTCTGGCACTAAATAAAATGTTAGAATAAAAGGAAAGCCGAGGTGGTGGAATTGGTAGACACGCAGTCTTGAGGAGGCTGTGCCCAAAAGGCGTGGGGGTTCAAATCCCCCCCTCGGCACCAATTCCCCTTATTCCGAAAATGTTATCATGAAGAAGATGAAAAAGTTTTTCACTGTCGGTCTTCTGCTTTTATTCTTCAGCTCTAGTTTGGCCGCTTTTGCTTCTCCAGCCAGAAATGCCTATCTCCTCCGCCTCGACGCCTACCAAAGAGAGTATGAGCATTTCTTAAAGGCGGCTGGGCTTTACTACCAACTGCCCACTTTGGCTAATCAAGCCCAAGCCATTAAGGCAGAGCAAACAGTGCTTCTGGCTCGCAACGAAGTCTTGTTAGCTTATTTTGATTATTTAAAAGTAAATTTAGAGGCAGCTAATAATGCTAAGAACGTAGCTCTAGAAATGAAATTAAAGAAACAAATAGCGCTCCGTAAAGATTTTTTGATTCGGCAAGCACGCCAACTCCATCAGGCAACCACTTTTGACCAGCTAAATACGATTAGCCAAGAAACGGTCAAGCAAAAAAATAATTTGCAAAAGAGTGCTGTTTTAATCGGCGATTATGTTTTTATAAGCAATCTCGACAAACTATTCAATCTATGGTCTCTTACTCTTAAAAAGGAAATTGCCCTTTTGCCAGCAAAAAAGAAAAGCGCTTATAGTTTAGCATTGCAGCGTCTGGACGGCGAACGGGAAAAGAAAACGCAATTAGTTTTACAATTGCTCCAACAGTTAAGTGAGGCAGAAAACTTTTCTGATTATTTTACCGATCAAGAAAGAATGCTTAAGAAAATGGTTAACGACTATAATGTCTACATTGAAAGGTATCAAGACTTAGAAAAAGAGATTATTAATTTAACGCAATTATAAAAATGTGGCAAGATTGGGAAGAAAATCAAGAAACGAACAAAAAAACTAGCACAAAAAAATTTGCTAGGGTTCTTTTGGGAAGTTTTGCAGTACTTGTTTTCTTGCTTATATTATTAATTTTGATCGATTATGGCAAAAAAACCCAGCAAACAGGCAAAAACTACCAAAAGATTGCCACGCCATCTTCAATCTTGTTATCCACCCCCACGCCTTCTTATCGGCAAAAAGCTGAAGATTTATTAGAAGAACAAAAAAATTTTGCTTTCCCGGCGATTAAATGGGAAATTTTTGTTACCCCTCACCCGACTGTCTTTTAGATTTTGGGTGCACCCGGAGGGAATCGAACCCCCAACCATCCGCTTAAGAGGCGGGTGCTCTGCCAATTGAGCTACGGGTGCCAATCGGGTTCGGGGACGTGGATTCGAACCACGATTCGTGGCTCCAAAGGCCACTGTCCTACCATTAGACGATCCCCGATTGGAGCGACGGAGGGGACTCGAACCCCCGACCTTCTCGTTGGCAACGAGACGTTCTACCAGCTGAACTACCGTCGCGTCAAGAGCGGGATACGGGATTCGAACCCGTGTTTCCACCTTGGAAGGGTGGTGTTGAGCCACTCAACTAATCCCGCTTTGGTGCCAGGGCTCGGAGTCGAACCGAGATCCCAGGTTTTTCAGACCCGTGCCGTGACCACCTTGGCTACCCTGGCCGAGTGGGCGGTAGAGGACTCGAACCTCTGACCTTTCGCACGTCAAGCGAGCGCTCTACCAGCTGAGCTAACCGCCCTCTTCCGTTATAATAAAACCAAGACTATTATAACTAAAGAGGCCATGAGAACGCAAACTAGGAATCGTTGGCATTTAAAAAAACAGCTTCCTTCAGGGGCGCGCCTAGGACAGCTTTTTACCTCCCATGGGACGATAGAAACTCCGGCATTTATTCCTGTGGGCACTAAAGGAACGGTTAAAAGTTTAATTCCCGAAGAACTAAAAAAATTGGGAGTACAAATTTATTTTGCTAACACTTACCATCTTTGGCTTTCGCCGGGCGATGAAATTATTGCTAGCCTCGGTGGGCTTAACCAATTTAGTCATTGGGATGGCCCCATTATCACTGATTCTGGCGGCTTTCAGGTTTTTAGTCTTGGGCGGGCGAGTTTTTCACCTCATGACAATCTTGTTGGAGCAGGCAAACTTTTGCAAATAACTGACCAGGGGGCAAAATTTCGCTCTCATCTGGATGGCAGTATTCATTTTTTAACACCGGAAAAATCAATAGCTATCCAATTAAACCTTGGCAGTGATATAGTTTTGCCTCTTGATGATTGTTCGCCCTACCCATTAACCCCTAGCGAGGCTCGAGCTTCCCTTCGGCGGACTAATATCTGGTTCCGAAAATCTTGGACATATTACCAGGATCAAATTCGTTCATCAGCTTCTCCCCCGCTGTTCTTTGGTATTGTCCAAGGAAGCTATTATCGCCGTCTACGACAACAATCTGCGCGTTTCCTACGGCAATTTTCGGTTGATGGTTTTGCCATTGGCGGAGTTTCTGTAGGTGAACCTAAGGAGAAAATGAGAGAGGCTGTTAATTGGATTATGCCGGAATTACCAGAAAATAAACCCCGCCATCTTTTGGGAGTTGGCGAAATTGACGATATTTTTGATTTTGTTCGCCTGGGCGTGGACACCTTTGATTGTGTTCTTCCCACCAGATTTGCCCGTATGGGCAAAATAATGATAAAACAACGCCCTTGGTACTTAGATATTACCAAAAAGAAATTTGCTGCTGATAAGCGCCCTTTAGATTCCAGCTGCTCTTGCTATACCTGCCAAAACTACAGTCGGGCTTATTTGCATCATCTTTTTAAAAATCGCGAGCTGCTAGCTTACCGTTTAGCTACTTATCACAATCTTTTCTTTTACACTACTCTTATGAGACGCATTCGCCAGGCTATTCGAACTAACACTTTGGACAACCTAGCAAAGGAATACGAGGTAATTTAAAAGATTAAATCAAAAGAAAAACCTCTCCTCCGCGGGGATAGTATTCCCAACTTGTCTCTTGGCGCTGGCCATTTTTTACCAGGTAAAGCTTTTTAAATTGAGAAAAATCAGAAAACGGTGATAGAGCTTTTACTGTTTCCCCTTGTCGACCGATAACAATTTTTTCTCGGCCGGTATGTTTAGAAATAAAAGTTATTTTTATCAATTTTAACTTTTGCCAGATAACTTTTTTTAAATTTTTTAACCCTTTGTTCTGCTGGGCGCTAATAAAAATAGGGTCCAAATCGAATTGTCGGATAAAATGCTCTATTTCTTCTTTTTGTTTAGTCGTTAACAAATCCCGCTTGTTAATGACCAGAATGGCAGAGAGAAAGATTCTGTTCGGTAAAAGAGCATCCAAGTACTGATCTATTGTTAACGGCTTAGGCACTACAATTCTCTTCCCTCGTAGACCAAGCTCCTTGCTTATTTGGATTAACACCTTTGCCTTTTGCGGCGTTAAATTACCCTCAACAATCGTTTCACTCCCCCGCTGAGGGAAAACTTTAAGGAGTGGTTTTTCCCTGTTTAGGCGCACCCCGGCCTCATTAAGCTTGCGAAGAATGTCGGGCAAGTGCGAATATGTTTGAAGATCGAAGACTAAAATTAGAAGATCGCTACCCCGAACAGTAGTTAAAATTTGCCGCCCTTGGCCATAATGGAGCGGGCCGTCAGGAAGAAGGCCAGGGGCATCAAAGAGTTGGATCTTGGCATTCTGATAGAAAAGCATGCCGGGAATAACCCTCTTGGTAGTAAAAGCATAGTCGCCGGTTTGGCTTTGAGTATTGGTAAGGCGATTGAGGAGAGTGGATTTCCCCACCGATGGCGGCCCAAGAAGAAGACAGCTGGCGTCGCCTTGCTTGCGAACCAGAAAAGTTGTTTTTCCTCCGTGGCCCGATTTTTTTGCTTCTTGATTTTCTAATTTTTGGCGGAGAATAGCCAACCGGGCTCTAAGAAGACCAATATGGTGTTCTGTTCCCTTATGATACGGGGTTTCGCGAATTTCTTTTTCTATTTGGTGTATTTTCTCAATAATGTGCTCTTGGCTGGCTAATTTTGCACTTGGCATGCTATAATCTCCCGATGGTCAAAAAAATAGCCTTCTTTTCTTTATTTT
>JALWDZ010000025.1 GCA_027039485.1 Candidatus Shapirobacteria bacterium | reverse complement strand
GCCCCGGCCCGTTGCCAGCCCGGCCGAAATTGATCTCCAAAATGAGGGCGTCATTCTCGAGCTCCACGACCGGCGGGGCGTTTTTCTCCCCCAGGTTGCCCAGGAAACCGGTTGGGACCGGGAAACCCTTTTGGGCCAACTTTGCCAGCAAAAACTCGGCCTCGACCCAGATTGTTGGCGCGATCCGGCTGCCCGGATCTTCAGCTTCACTACGCAAAGCTTCAGCGAAGCAACCACCAACCGCTAACTAACAACAAACAACAGAATGGAGCTAGGAACTCGGAACTAGGAACTAGGTTGGAAGAACTAGGTCAATAGCACGTCATCCTGATCCCCTCCGACGGATGTCGGAGGGGGTTCAGGATCTTCAGTGAGTGGTGAACTAGCAATGTTAACTAGACACCCAGCTGGAGACCCCGCTCTTTCTTACGAAAGGGCGGGATGGCAAGAGGTGACGTCTTTTGTTTTGGTCATTTGGTTATTTAGTAATTTAGTTATTGTTTAGGATTTGGGTCATTAGGATTTAGGATTTGTTTGGAATTTGTTATTTGGTGCTTGGAATTTGGAATTTAATACCATGTCATCCTGATTTTCCCCAGTGTCCGCCTCGGGGTTAATACTTTTCCCAAAAGCGAGCCAGTTCCTCTGGAGTCAGCAAAATTGAGCGGCGGCAGGTTTGCAAAAGGGCATAGCTAGGCTGGTGCTTAAAACCAACATAAGTAACTATCTTGCCCATTTCTTGGGCACCTTTAATCGCTGGAGCAAGGTCCGAGTCGGAGCTTACCAAAAATGCCTGGTCGTATTTGTCTTGGCAAGCGCCGATCAAAAGGTCGGTGGCAATTTTAACGTCAACGCCCTTTTCTTTAAAAACGCCGTTAGACTTGAGAAGATAGCCAAGGTAATAAGTAAAGCCTTGCGAACGAAGGCGGGCCAAAAGGCGTCGCTGATTAGCGTGCAGTTTCTTAGATTTTAAAGAACTAGTAGCCCTAACAGCGCCAACATAATAAGTTGCTTGAACAATTTTCGCCCTAGCAGCCAAAAATTTGGCAAAAGAGGAGAAATTAAATTCAAGAAGATGATGAAGTTTGAGTTCTTTGAGTTTGAAATAAAAGTTGCTGCCATCAATAAGAATAATCGTTCTGATCATAAACTCATCATAGCATAAAAAAGCCCTGCGAAAAACCTTGCGGTTGTCGCAGGGGGCTTTAGTATTTTTATTTTACCACTCCCCCACCGCTTGTCAATAGCCCCGACGTCACGTCGGAGCAATACCAAAATCCTAAATTCTAAATCCCGACGCTCATCGGGGCAGGCAATGCTCAAATAACCAAATACTAAAACCCTGTCATTCTGAGCGTCAGCGAAGAATCTAGCGTTAGCGCACTTCCAATGCCCAAGTTTGGGTTGGTTTTTCTGCGCTCGCTCCGCTCGCTAGATCTTTACCCCTACCGAAGGTGGATTTATTCCACCGAAGGGGGGCTTCGTCGCTTCGCTCCTCAGGATGACGAGAGGGGATGTCTTGAGTTTTGGTCATTTAGTAATTTGAATTTTGAATTTGTTTATCATACCGCCCTAGAACTTGACATTATAAGACATTGATGTTAGAATCGGACAGTTGGAAGAAAACTGGAAGTTTGCTTTCAGCCCTTTCTTTCAACTTTGACAGTTTGTTTCGGGATTCCCCGGCCACCAGCTGGCCGAAAGGAACCCTGAGGCACTTTGACCCGACTGATCTTAGCACTCGGCTTCGGGTTCTATCCGAACACGCCTCGTGCTGCGATCTTCGCCGGGTTGCGGTGCTAACGCACCTTGACAGGACGGGGGAACTAGTTGCAACTAGTTGAAACTAGTCTCCGACAAACGTCGGAGCTGGTTGAAACTAGTTAATTGCAGCTAGAACGGGTTACTGAAGCGAGCCAAACGAGCCCCCACCTCGGACGGTGGCCGAAGGACTCCTCCGAGGTGAAAAGCGAGTTTGGCGAGCGAGCGGCCTGGCGCGGCAATACCTCCTTTAAGTTCCCGTTCCCGGAGAGAAGCGAATTAGACCTCTCGCATGGCGGGGGCTAGTCGAAGCTAGTTGGAACTGGTCTCCGACGGACGTCGGAGCTGGTCATAGATAGCTAGATTAGGAAATTAATTTTCGAGAAAAAGCAGTAATTTGGCGAGCAAGAGAGCGATAAGAAAATTGCAGGCTTTCAGTTTCAATACCATAGACCTGCTCAATAACTTGCAAAAGAGCTATTACTTCGTTAGCCGATCCGGAGGCAATTTGCAAATAACTCTTAAATTGTTTTGGAGTTCGCAAATAACCTTCGGCGATATTAGCCACCACCGAAACTGCGGCTCTCTTGAATTGGTCATTCAGGGAATAATCCCTAGCCAAGTCATTATTCACCTTCGCCAATTTATAAATCTGTGTTACCAGTTCTAATGCCTGTTGATATATTCTCAACTTTTCGACCATAATCCCATTCTACCAACTCCGACTAATTTCTAACCAGCTATTGACCAGCTATCGACTAGCTTTTGACCAACTCCGACCAGCTTCCGACCAAATCGCTTTTCTCCGGGGACGGGAAATTTTAAAAAAAGGAGGATTAAAATGAAGACGAAGATTTTGAAAATCGTAACCATAATACTAGTAGTGCTTCTGCTGATGGGGATTGTGTTCCTGATAATTGCCGGCGTTAGTGCCCTGATCCATTCTCACAAGGCACCGACGGCCACACCGACGCCAATGCTCACATCGACAACGTCCGCGCCGACCGCGACGCCAGCCACAGCGACGACGCCTGCGACGGCAACGCCAGTTCCAACCGAAACGACAGAGGAAGCGGCGGCTACACCGACGAAAGCCAAGCAGACACTCCCTCTCGTCCTAAAAGGGGCAATGTGCAACCAATATGGTTGCACGCTCCCGGAAGGATGGAAGGGAGAAATGCCTAGTGATGTGACATGCTCTGGAGACATTCTGGTGAATAACCAGAGATATTTTGACAACCGACAAGAAACTGGACTGGTTGTCTACTTTAAGAAAACGGTTACCGTCACGGCCCCTTGGGGCGCCCACTGTCGATCAGGAGATGTTCGTAGAATTAAAAAAGAACAACTCCTTGCGGCAGGCTGTGGCCTAGCCCAAGGGTGTGAAGATGTGAAAGTGGTAGTCTGGAAGTAACCCGACACCCGTCCCCAGGGAGGCGGCTGAAAAGCTAGAAATTTTCGTGAACAATGACGTTCACAATCCAAATTTCTAGCCCATTAAGCTGCCTCCCCGTTCTACCCTTGTTGGCAAACACCGCTTGTAAACAGAGGCAGAGCATAAAGTTCAGATATCTTCAAAGCCGATAATTCATTAATGTTAAAATGGGGATGATTAATTATGGCTATCAAAAATCTCGCTGCTTTGTTCAAAAAAAATCTTTTTCCCCTGCTGTTGGCTTTAATCGTGGCTATCATCTCCTGGCGCAATTACACTCCCGGCACTTTTCTTTCCGGCTGGGACACATTGCATCCGGAATTTGATTTTGGTCTTAATTTTAAACGGTTGATTTTTGGCGTTTGGCGCCAAGAACAAGGCTTAGGTGCGGTAGCCGGCCATTCGCATATGGCCGATTTACCGCGGGTTTTTATCCTTTGGATTTTCCACTTTCTCTTTCCCTTAAACAGCCTGCGCTATCTTTACATTTTCCTCTGCCTCTTTCTTGGCCCTCTGGGTGTTTATTTTCTAGTCAAACGCCTTTTTCAAAACCAAAAAAACGCCAATTTAGCAGCTTTTTTAGCAGCCGCTTTTTATCTTTTTAATCCCGGCGCCGTTCAGCAATTTTTTGTCCCTTTCGAAATGTTCCCTACCCAATACGCCTTTTTGCCCTGGATTATTCTGGCCACTTTTAAATTTCTTAAAAAGCCAAACCGGAAAAATGCTTTATTTTTTATCTTAATCAATCTTCTCTCCACCCCTCAGGCTTATGCCGCCCATCTCTGGTACGCTTTTTTCGCTGTCTATTCCCTTTCTCTTTTTATTTATTGGCTAATCAACCGTTCCCCAACAAATCTCCGCCGCATTTTAATAATTATTGGTTTAACATTAATTGCCAATTCTTTTTGGCTTCTCCCCAATCTTTATTTCATCAAAACCAGCGCTTACATTCCCCGCCAAGCCAGGCAAAACCGCCTTTTTTCCAAAGAATACCAACTAAGGAATCGTGAAACTGGCTATCTTAAAGATGTAGCTTTAGTCCGCGGTTTTTATTTTAACTGGCAAGCTTACGATTTTCAAAAAGAAAGATTTACTACCCTAATGCCCCGGTGGAACCAGCACCTCAATAATTGGGCCACAAAATCTATTGGCTATTCCCTCTTTGTTATAAGCGCAGTCGGGCTAATTCTGGCTTTAATCAAAAAGAAAAAATTCTTTGTTGCCCTAACGCCGTTCTGGCTCGTTCCTTTTATAATCCTAATGAACCATACTCCGCCCTTCGAACAACTCTTTAATTTCCTAATTCGCTTTTCTGTTTTTGATGAAGCCCTCAGGTTTGTTTTTACTAAATTTTCCATTCTGCTTCTCTTTGGCTACACTGTTTTTCTAGCTTTAGCGGTAGCAATCTTTCTAGGCCACTTAAGCAGGAAAGTAACGCGCGGCATTACTGCTTTAGGCATAGTGGCTCTCGTTTGGTACGCTTGGCCCATGTTCCAGGGCAGATTAATCTCTCCCGAGATGCGGATTAAAATTCCCCAAGAATATTTCCAATTTTGGCAAGAAATGAAAACTAAGGAGCCAGGAGTCGTTTTGCCTTTGCCAATTTATAATTTCGCCGGCTGGCAATACTATGATTTCGGCTACCAAGGGGCCGGTTTTATTTGGTTTGGTTTAAAACAGCCAATTTTAGACCGCGATTTTGACCGCTGGCATCCAGCCAACGAACGAGCCTTCAAAGAATTTTTCTTCAGCATTTATAGCAAGAATGCTTCGTATTTTGCCAAAAATTTAGCAAAATTCCGCATCAAATATATTCTTTGGGACCAAAATGTTATCACCCCTTTCCTAAAAAATCGCAACCAAGTGCTTTTTAAAGAGGAAATCGGGCAGCTGTTGGAATTATTAGAGAAACAGGGGTTTATTCGTCTCGCTTTTCAAAAAGGATCTTTAACTTTATATCGGGTCAAAAATCCTTCGGCGATAATTGAAACCAAAAACATCAAAAATATTGTGGCACCAAGCTATTACTGGACTTATTGGGATCAAGCCTATCTCGACTATAATGATTACATTGCCGATAACCAAAATTACAACGTTTACTATCCGTGGCGTAATTACCTAACCCGCGACGATAAATTTAATCCTCAATTGATGCCAAACCTTAATTCGCAAGAAAAAATAACAGTTTTCGATAAAAAAACTATTCTCAAAATCACCGACGGGCAAAATGGAGTATATCGTTCCTTACCCGGCCTATCTCATACCTTAGGTTACATTATTGGATTTAAATCTAAATATATTGGCGGTTTACCTTTAAGAATTTGCGTTAAAAATTTTTACAGCGACCTTTGTGTAATTTACGACGAGCTGGAAAAGCACCAAAATTTAGCTTGGGATTATTTTCTCGTCCCCCCATTAGATGAATTTTCCGGTTATGGGATTTCTGTTGATAATATTTCTTTTGGCGATTATCTTTCTAAAAACGAAATTGATAAAATCGCCATCATTCCCGTTTCTTTCCAAGATTTAGTTACAATTCATCGATCCAGAGGTCGTTCTTCTGTTTCGCTCTACTCAAAAAAGCACTTTCCTAAGATCGAGGTAAATTTGCCTTTCTTTTACCGAATAAAGACAAAGCGTTATGATAACACCTTAATTCTTAATCAATCATATTCCCCCGGCTGGTTGGCGGTTTATTTCCAAGGCTGGCGGCCCCACCTCCTCGGCCGCCACGTTCTCGTTGACAACTGGGCCAATGGCTGGCAACTTCCCACTTCACCTACTATCTATCATTTGCCATCCACCATCTACATCCTCTTCTGGCCGCAGGTTTTGGAATTCCTCGGCTTCTTCCTCCTCGCCGCCACCCTCGTTGCCCTAAGGAAACAAAACACCTAAAAATCGCCACCTCCCAGGCACAAAAACACCCCCAAAATCCCCCCCCCTAAAGTAGGGGTAAACCCGAGGTGTAAAGGGTAAACCACCTCCGAGGTGGAATAC
>JALWDZ010000024.1 GCA_027039485.1 Candidatus Shapirobacteria bacterium | reverse complement strand
TTTTGAACATTGTTTAGGATTTGGGTCATTAGGATTTAGGATTTGCCTGCCTGCGCAGGCAGGGAATTTGGCATTTATGTGGACATCTCCCGAGGTGTCAAGTGTATTCCGCCTCCCAGGTGGAATGTATACACCTTCCAGTTTACTTTCCCCTTTCGAATAGAGCATATTCCAAAGCACTTAGATATCCCCGCCGGCTGGCGGACTAAACCACCGCGGAGGTAGTCTAAAACAAGAAAACTTTGGGAGACAAAAAATATGATCTAACGCGACATCTTGACTTAATTGCATCTCATAGTGTTATAATACACCTGAAAAACATGACATGACGGCAATTCAAGAGATACTTAGTAGTTATGATAAGGTATACAAAGGCGAGCAGAGAGGGAGCCTTTGGCCACGATTTATTAAAGCCAGAAAAGCGCTGCTTGGCCTTTTGCAGGGTATAGATTTCGATGAACATAAGTGGGACGAAGAAGGCATTTGTGATTATCAGGGTCTAATCCAAGGAAAAAAAGACGGTATAGTGTTTTTTGGGGGGTTCCTGGAGGGAAGTGTTGCAACTATTGTGGAATTCCTTCAGGATAGCGAAGGAGAGATTTCCCCCCGTACGGAAGAAAAGATTGGAGTTGCCATTCGGGCGCGCTTTGTCTCAAAAGATGGGAGAGAGGGAATGATAAAAATTGTTATCTCTAACAAGAGTGTGTGGGAAGCCTACTGGCTTTCATTTTATGAAAAGGGGAAATTGAGATTGGAGCAGGTGGTGACCCCTGATGGAGAGGTATTAAAAATTGGGTCGAGAGGCTCTGGTAGACTTTCCTTTGAGATTCCTGGTGCCAATGCGAGTGTTCCCATTCAAATAAGAAAACGACTGGCGGAGTGACCACCGAAAAATAACGACCAGATTACCAAGGCGCCCCGCTAGCTGACCGAGTGGTGCATTCCACCTCTCCCAGGTGGAATGTGGCCCGTCTTTTAAATAAAAGGACAGGCGGAATAGGAATGGGGAATTTTATCGCGGCAGGGAGAGACTCAAGATTTTGGTTCTTGTTTATCAGGTGATATCGGTAAAATGGGGGCTTTGCGGGCGCGGAATTTCATTGATTTTATTCTTCCTATGGTGTACCCAGTAAAATACCAGGTAAGAGTGGCAATACTTCTAATCGCTAAACCCTCCGCTGTTATTGCGCTCGCAAATAGTATTGCTCTAACATCACGGCTTAGAGGACTACCAGCTGGCACTTTTATGCAGCCAACTGGGTTGCATGCGAAACCATGTTTTAGAGCTTCTTGACTAAGATACAAGGCGAGTGCTCCTACCTGTCCCGTAATTGCCCAGTGAAGATGGGAAACAACCGTTTCTATTGGGGGCAAGCTAGTCTTAAATTTTTTACTTTCCCCTAGTGCACCGCGGACTCTCTCTATCATGGCAGTTTATATTATAGGACGTGGTACCACTTTTGTCAAAATTTTGAGATATATTTGGGTTGATGATGTTTATCGGTTAAGCGGTTTCTTGCTCTAGGGTGAATTAAAGAGGCGATTTTAATTGTGCTTATTCAATGGCTGTCTTCTCTTTTTTGACGGCAGTTAATACTAAACGCCATCTATTAAGATACCAATCATCTTGTTCTGGAATAAAAGAACAGGAGCGCACCTCGCGGAAACCAACTTGTTTAACAATTTTTTCTATATCTGTTGCTGAAAATTTTCCTTGGTCGGGTGCACTTTGGCCGGGATGATAAACTAGAACGAATATACCGCCAAGGCGAAGAATTCTTAGGACATCTATAAGGAATAGCTGTATGCTATCTAGCGATTTAAAATGGGGTAATGCATCTTTGGTAAAGACGAGGTCGAATATTCTATCAGCAAATGGAAGCACTTCGAAAAAATTTCCCTGCACACCGCTAACGCTATTAGTTGTCATAGTGTTGCCATTAGCCGCCTTAGCTTTTTCAGCTTCTTCTAAATTTAAATCAAGGTTGGTGGCTAAGACGCTTGGAGCAGATACCCCTTGGGCAAGTTCCCTGGCGAGATTTTCTTTTAACAACAATGAATATGTTCCCTCACCGCCGCCTAAGTCTAGGAATCTTATGGGGCTGTTTTGGTTTATATTTCTTCTTATTATTTTGCCTAAATATTCTAAGAGCGTTTTTCCATCTTGCCATTCAAGAGCTAAAATTGACTGCATTAGTTTAACATTTGGGCGAAATTTCTTATAGGGATATATTTTCCCGTCGGGGTTGGCGGTGTACTTTGGGGGCATGTTTTTGGGAGAAAAAACCTTTTCTAGAAATAGTTTCCAGGCCGGTTTTGGCCGGGGGAGGCGTTGGCCAAGAATTTTTCTTCTCAATGTGTGGGCATGCTTGGTGTTTAGAATTTTCTCTGCCTCTAAACTTCGTCGCATTTTTAGTTATTACAAAAATAGTTGCAAGTTAGGAATTTTACCATTTTCCCAGCCAGATGTGAAATATTATAGGTTTAGATGCAGATTTCAAAAATTAGTTTTTAAGCAACTGCGTTTAGTTTGTCGTTTGTTCCCAAAGCACAAAGCGTATTATGCCCTAGGCATTTCCTGCTTTAGGGAATTTTAGAGTATAATCAAGCTTATGAAAAAAGAGCTTTGGTTGATTCTTTTAGTTGTTTTCATTGGCCTTTTGGGGTTTGGTATCGTTATTCCCACACTGCCTTTTATTGCCTTAAAGTACCAGGCCTCGCCGTTTGTTATTGGTCTTTTAATGGCCAGCTATTCGCTTTTCCAATTTTTAGCCGCCCCGATTTTGGGCCAGTTATCTGATAAATATGGTCGCAAGCCAGTTTTGGCTATTTCTTTACTTGGATCAGCCTTGGGGTATTTCTTGATCGCTGTCGCCAATAACCTTTGGTTGATTTTTGTTTCACGAATTATTGACGGCATTACCGGCGGAAATATTTCTGTTGCCCAAGCCTATATCGCTGATATTACCCAAGGCAAAGAAAGGACCAAGGCAATGGGATTAATTGGCATGGCTTTTGGTTTGGGGTTTATTCTTGGGCCTTTTGTCGGTGGGGTGTTGGGCAATTATAATTTGGCCTTGCCATATATTTTTGCTGCAGCGTTGGCCCTACTGAACAGTGTTTTTATTATGGCAATTTTGCCAGAAACTAGAAAAATTAACCGGCAGCAAAAATTTAACTTGGTTGACTGGCAAACGTTAAGAAAAGTTTTTCAAGATCCTTGGTTGAGGCGGTTGGTGCTTCTTTTCTCATGTGCCCTCTTGGCGCTCTCGCTTATGCAGGGCATTTTTGCTCTTTATGCCAAAGATATGTTTGCTTGGAATCAAAAACAAGTTGGCTATTTCTTTGCCTATATAGGTCTGGTAGGGGCGGTGGCTCAAGGTTATCTTCTTCGCAGATTAGTGGACAGGTTTAGGGAAACAAGAATTGTCAAAGGCTCTTTGTTAGCTTTAGCTAGCGCATTTGTTATTTATGCTTTTGGGGCTCAACCACTGGCCTTTTATTTTGGCGGCTTTGTTTTAGCTTTGGGGCGGGGTATTTTTAATCCTACTGTTCAGGCGCTAATTTCCAAGAGAGCGCGAGAATCAGAACAAGGTTTAGTTTTGGGAGTCAGCCAGTCCTTTAGTTCTTTGGCCCGTACTTTTGGCCCTATCATCGGCGGTTTTCTTTATGGTTTTGCTCCCCAGCTACCATTTGGCGTTTCCGGTTTAGCCCTCTTCGTCTTGGCCATTTTTGTTTAAACCGCTGTTTGGCAAAACTGGTCTACTCTTCTTGTTTGGGTGGCAAGTTTTTGGTAATTTTGTACTCTTCAAACCGAGTTCTGAACTCTAAGTTCTAAGCTCCATCTTGTTGTTTGTTGTTAGTTGCCAGTTGGTAGTTGGCGATAGCCAGGAGCCCATAGTAGGTAATGACCAGGGCGAGGGGGAAGGGGGTGGTAAGTTGGGCGAGGCGCCAGTGGCCCCACCAACGGATGTTGGCCAGGAAAAATTGGAGGAGGGGATAGCCGAGCCAGAGCAAAGGCACGCCAAGAGGTGGCCAAATTATGCCTAAAAATAGGGCAATAAGGCCGATTTCCATCAGAAAAGGGACCAGGGGGAGAATGAACATGTTGGCTAAGGGGGCGACTAAAGAAAGTTGGTGGAAGTGGTAGGCAATGAGGGGGAAGACGAGGATTTGGGCAGCGAGGGTGTCGGCGAGCTCGGGGCCAACTAGAGGCAGGCGGCGGAGGGCGATGAATTTGGGGCTGAGGAGGAGAATGCCGGCCAAAGCGGCGAGGCTGAGTTGGAAGCTAACGCTGGCCAAGAGGCTGGGATCAACGAAAAGCATTAGGGCAGCGGCCAGGAAAAAAGCCGGCCAGATGGCAAATTTGCGCCCCAGGAATTGGGCCAGATAAACGAAGCTGATGATGATGGCGGCCCGGATGACCGGCGGTTGCCAGCCGGCGAGGAGGGTATAAAGCCAGACCAAAAGAAAGCCGAGGCCGAGAGCGGGCCGGCGGCCGAGGAAGTTGGCGGCAAAATCGACCGGATATTGGCTGATGACGGTGAGGTTGTAGCCGCTGGCGACGACGATGTGGAGGGTGCCGCTCCGCTGGAGGGCCTGGCGGAAAGCAGGGGAGAGGCTAGTCTTTTGGCCGAGGACGATGCCGGCCAGGAGATCGGCGGCTGGTTTGGGCAGCCAGCGTTGGTAATAACCACTCAGGTGGCTTTGGAGACGGTGGAAAAATTGGCGGAAGTGGAGAAAAATCACTTTGGGGTGGCGGTTGGGCAAGGGCTGCCGGCTTTGGACCAAGAAAACGGCTTGGGGAGTTAGTTGCCATTGGCCCTGGAGGCGGTAACAGTGGCCGGGCTGCCAGGAATGGTGGAAAACTAGGCGGACGGGATGTTGGCGGATAAAAACGCGTGGGTGGCGGGAGAAATAGGCTGGGCACCAGGTAAGTTGGCGGGGGAAGGCCGGCTGGCGCCAAAAGAGGACCAGCCGCAAGGCAAGCAAAAGGCCAACCACCACCCCGCCACGCTTCATGGTTGATTATATAATGGCGGCGCTGTTATTTTTGAACCCAAAAGCGGTAAAAGCTTTTCAAGGTGGGAATACGGTAAAGTTGCCGGAGTTTCAAAGCAGGGGGGAAATATAAAGTTAGGTATGAATAGAGGACAAAGAAGTAACGGAAAATCTTATTTTTGGTGGTTCGCAAGTCAATGATGTAATCGGGGTAGACAACTTTTTCCACCTTGCCCAAAATTTGCTCCTCTCGAAGGGGGGCATCCATATGGGAAACGTTGTCGCCCTTGGTAAATAGCAACCCTTGGCGCTTTTTGATTAACCGGTGGGCAATAAACTTATCGTCTTTTAAAAAAACCACAATATCGCCAATAGTGAGGTTAGAAAAATGGAAATTAATAATTACTTTGGCCCCGTTTTTGATGAGGGGGTGCATGCTGTCTCCTTTTAGGGTAATAAGGCGGGAAGTTTGCTTCATGCTAGAATCAGTTTAGCATGAAGCGGGAGACATTGAGGCTGCGGATAGCCGATTTGCTTTTTAGTTTGGAGATGCCGCGCGCCTGGGCCCCTTTAGTCCGGCATTATTGGAAGGATTATCTTGCTGATGCTGGCCAGCCTACGATCCAGGGGAGAATTTGGGCAGTGGAAGACAGGGGGGATATTAGGGTGGATGTTGATACCAAAAACAATAAATTCCAAATTTTTGCCCAAAACCCAGGCCAATTTTTGCGCCGCTTTAGCGAATGCCTTCGGGCGGCCATAAACCCCTTTTTGTTTAAGTACCAAGGCTTTATTCTCCATGCCTCAAGCGTGGTTTTTGAAAACCAGGGCTATATTTTTTCCGGGCCGTCAGGGGCTGGCAAGTCAACTATCAGAAAAATGCTAAAGCTGCCTTCTTTGGGCGACGATTCGGCGATAATCAGAAAGATTGGCAAGCGATTTTATCTTTTTGGCTCCCCTTTTTACGAAAGGACAAAAACAATTTATCCTAACCAAAAACTGGCCATTGGCGGGATTTACTTTCTGAAGCAAGCCCGGGAAAATAAATTGCGGCAACTTATTCCGGAAGAAGCCTTTCCGGCAATTCTGGCCAATATTCGCTTGGTTTCGTTTGCTAATTCTGGCCACGTTAGTGATAATTTTAAAAAAGCAGTTGAAACAGTTGCTAGTTTAACCCGGCAAGATTGGTTTTTTGAACTTTACTTTACCAAAGATAAATCGCCCTGGCTGCTAATCAAGGCGGTTTCGAAATTACCTCAGCTTCTGGATCCACGATTTTGGCAAAGTTTGCCGCCTATGGTCTGGGGTCAGAAAGAGATAAACCGGCAAGAACTGGCTGATCTCCGTATCTCTAAGAGTGTAAGTTTATATTTTGAATTTTCTGGTCGGCGAAAGATAAAAGTAGTTGCCGAAATGATTAGAAAGGGCAACCTAGATGGGCCCCACACCCGGGAAGTTAAAGACATGCTTAGGGCTAAATTTTTCCCCAATGATTTTTGGGCGGCCGTTAAAGAAAGAGGCGGCTGGACTCTGATTGACGGCAATCACCGGGCTTTGGCTGCCTTTTTGGCCGGCCGGCGAAAGCTTCCGCCGCTTATTTACGGACAGTTGTTGAGGAAGCGCTAGTTTGTTATCATAAGACGATGCTAACTTTAAACAGCAAAGTAAAGCGCCACCCTAAGGTCATTACCAAAAAAGTCAACGGCCAGGTATTTTTGCTTGACCCGGATACAGCCACAGTCCATATCTTGAACGAGACCGCCGGCTTTATTTGGGAGCAAATGGAAAAAGAGGTGACGATAAAAGAAATAGTTGCTTCTTTAAAAAGCGAATTTGCAGTAGAAAATAAGCAAGCCGAAAAGGATGTCCTTGAATACCTAAACCACTACTATCAGAAACAATTAGTTCTGTAGAATTTATGCTTTGAGAAAAATGTGCAATTAAATTGTCAAAAAAAATCAGTACCCTCTTAATATTTCAATTCTTTTTACTTTCTCAGCTGGCTTTTGGTAGATCCTTTTCTGGTTAGCTTTTGCCTTAGCTTGTTTTTTCATGGTCACCTCCTTTCTTTCTTCAGAATAGGAAATAAAAATGTTTTTGTCAAGGGCAGCCGGGCGGCGGTATTGCTATAATGGGGGCGATGAAAATTTCGGTTATCATTCCTACCCATAACCGAGCGTTGCTCCTCAGGCAGTGCCTAGAGCATTTAGCGATTCAAACTGTTTTTCCCGATGAGGTGCTCGTGGTTGACAATGCTTCTAGCGATAGCACCAAAACAGTGGCGGAATCGTTTGTTGGAAGGTTGCCGATCCGTTATCTTTTCGAGCCGCGGCGGGGCCCGTCGTTTGCCCGTAACCGGGGCGCCCGGGAAGCAAAGGGGGATATTCTAGGCTTTCTTGATGACGACCAGTGGCCAGACAAAAATTGGGTGGCTGAGGCCAAAAAAATTTGCCGAGGCCAAAACATGGTGGTGACGGGCAATGTCCGTTACCGTTTTCGAAGGAATGACCTCTGGTCGCAGGTTTTCCAATTCCGCATCGGCCTTAACCGCCTCTTGTTATACAAACTATCATCAGGGCAATTGCCTTCTGGCAAGATAATTGTCCACAGCCTCGATAGCGGCAATTTCTGCCTGGCCAAAAAAGTTTTGTCTTCCTTGGACGTTTTATTTGATGGCCAACTTTTCCCCCGGCCGGCAGGCGAACAGCAAGACTTGAGTGAAAGGTTGCAGCTGGCTGGCTTTAAAATTGTATACGACCCAAAGTTGGTAACCCGGCACCAAAGGGAAGCCAAGCGGGGCTGGGCCTGGGCTAAGGCCAGTTTTTATTGGGGGCGGGACTTTGGCATTATTAAAGCCAAATATGGGGCGCCGGCTAAATTAAAGCGCCTTTTCCAGGGGGACGCGCCCGAATTTTCCCGGCGGGAAGAAATTAGCTATGCCCGGCGGCGTTTATCTGGCCTGGCGTTCCTCTTGTTTCTCTTCAGCGAGGCAATTATGTTGGCGGGGGAGTGGTACGGCTGGTTATTTTTTAAAGTCCAAAGCATCCTCGGCAAATCCCAAAGGGCGTAACTTAAAGCTCGGGGGCCAATTTTATGCCAAAAAGGCTGGTCAGCTAGCCAAAGTTGGAGGAGAAAAATATAGTGGTCGATGACTTTTGGGGCGGTGTCGCCAGGCTCTATTTTTCCCAAGGCGGTAATAAGAGGCGAATATAATTGGCGGGCCAGGGAGAGCCTAGTGTCACTCTCGATGGCCAGCCGAACAGCTGGCGGGCAAGAAAGGGAGTAAGTTTGTTGGGTGATGGCGAAGATAAAAATGAGCTGGTGGTAGAAATCGAATCGTTTCGCTAGCCGGAAAAGTTGGGGCCAGTTCAAATTACCCCTCTGGCAAATTTGCCCCAAGTCATAAAGGGTGCGCAAGCTCCGCAAGGAATCGCGGAAAAAGAAATGAGCCGCCCAGGCTAGAAAAAGGGCTTCTCTGGCGGCCGGCGAGAAAAATGTTTGGGTAAATTGCCTGTTTTTTTCAGAAGCGAACGGGTTAGCTTTGGTCTGGGGATAGGGGAGAATGTTTTGGAGGTGCAGCTCAATTAACAAGCCGCGCCTTTGGTACCTAAGTTCCCAGCGGTCCAAGCGGGTGCTGGGGGGCTCTTCCGGCGGCCGATAGCGGTAACCTTCCCGGCGGAGGCGCTTTTTTAGCCGGTTTAGCTGGCTGGCAGCTATTGCTGGGAGAAAGAAATCAAGATCGCCGCGGCCAGGGAAAAGGTGGTTGGGATAATTAAGCCCGAAGGCTTGGATGTCTTTAAAAAGGAAAGCGGTAATGTTCAGTTGCTGGAAAATTGCTTCTAGCTGGCGCTTTTCGTGTTCTTGGGCGAAGTAGGTGTAAAGCCCTTGGCTGGTGGCCATTTTGATTTTAGCAACCTCTTTGGCCGGAAGATGTTTT
This sequence comes from Candidatus Shapirobacteria bacterium, assembly GCA_027039485.1. Lineage (GTDB taxonomy): Bacteria > Patescibacteriota > Microgenomatia > UBA12405 > UBA6130 > S016-97. The sequence continues at coordinate 12,084 of JALWDZ010000024.1, read as the reverse complement.
TGGCAGCGGCGGCAGCTGGCAATATGATTTAAAAAAGAAGTAATTCTGTTTTTCCTGGCCAGCTGAAGAACCAAAGGCCAATTTAGGTGGTAAAACCGGGGCGGAAGGTGGCGATCGGGATTTTGGGTCAGCCAGACCAAAAATTCTAGCCCTTTTTTGTTTCTAATAAGCATCATTTCTAAAAATTGTAACTCGATCTAAGATCTGGCCGTCGGGGGTGCGGGCTAAAATCTCCATTTTGGTTGCCCAGGACTGGAGAATTAAAAAATGGAATTTGTTAGTGACTTTATCGGTGGACCAGGGAAGAGTTTTACCCAAATGATTAAGAATGTTGCCACCGCCGCCGCTGATAAAACTAATAATGTCGCCACGATGGAAGTTAAAACGCACTCCTTGATTGCCTTGGATAGCCGGAACGACGATGTCGTCTTTATGGATTAAGACGTCGGCGTTGTTCTTAACAATTATTTTCTTGTTGCGGCAGTAAAGATGCTGGTGGCCCCAAAAAAGGATGCCGCCTCCGTTGGCAGCCAGGGCTTGGATATAGGGGCGGGCGGCAACACTGCGGCCGCGGCTGAATAAGTCGTTTGGAGCGCAACTGTAAAATGGGTGGTGCCAGAAAACTAAAAGCCATTGGTTAGGTTGGTAATTCTTTTCAAGGTCGTTCTTAAACCAGGCAAGCATCCGGGAATTTTCCATCCAGTTGCTGTCTAAAAGAACAATATGGAGCAAACCGTAGTCAACAGAACGGTAAAGCTCGCCAGGGCGGGAGCGGTCGCCGAAAAATATTTCATAAGGGCTAAGCCAGCCATGGCCAATTTGCCGCCGGAAGCTAAACATTAAATCATGGTCGCCGGGGACGGGATAAAAAGGGATTTGGCTAGTTAACCTTTCGTTTAGGTAGCCAAAAACGGTATTTTCCCAGGCAGAAAAGCTGCCATGAGGAAGAGCGTTATCACCGGTGGTTAAAAGTATATCAGGTTGGGCTTTCCAAATTTGGTAAATGTCTGCAACTTCTGGAGGGTTACTAAGGCCAAAATCGCCGATGATAGCGGCAGTAACCGGCAAAGGTTGGTCTTTTTGGGGCGGGGTCTTAAAACGCAGGGGGCCTTTTAAAAGAAGGTTTTGGGAATGGACGGTTAAGTTGTAAAAGTAAGTTGTGTTGGGTTTTAAATGGTTTAGTTTTGCCTGATAAAGAAAAAGGGGTTGGTTTGAGTGAGTTGTGGTTGTTGGGAAAGAGCGAGTAGTAATTTTGGCCTTTCGCCAAAGATTATTTTTTTTCTGGCCGTAAAACAATTTGACAGGATAACGCTTTTCGAAACCCCAAACAATGGTGGCTTCTTGGGAAGACAATTTTTTGATAAAGGGAAAAATCAAAAAATTAGGTGGAGGAGTGGTAAAGTACAGAACTAATTTAGGGCGACCAAAATCTGCCTCTTTGGAATTGTAGCTTGTCCCATCGGCGCTGCTAGTAGTAATAACAAAGCTAAATTCGCCGCCAAGGGCAAGCTTGTCCAAATAATTGCTGATATCGATGGTGTATGTTTTGCCCAAAACAGCGCCATTGGGATGAATAACCCAGGAATAATGGCCATCAACAACCGGCTTATTGGCCCAAGTAATGGTTTTTTCTGTCCAATGGTTATTCTTTAAATTGCGCAATGTGCCACTCGCGGTGCTTTCGGCTCCTGGATTGTTGGCTACAGTTAGGTAAAGAAAGGCTGCTTTGGGGCGGTTGGGTAATTTAGGCACCCGAAACTTTAGAAATGACTCTATAGCTACTGGGGCAGCGTCAGTAGCTAAAACTTGGCTCTGGCCAAAATTTTTTTCTCTATCACCAGACTGATTGCTTACTAGAGCATCATCGGTGGGATAAAGAATTAGGGGAGGAGTGGGTTTTGGGCCGCGGTGGTCAAATTGCTGTTTTAATAAAAAAGCAATTGGCAAGATTAATAAAACCAAAAGATATTTAATTTTAAGCATGGCTGGTTTTTTGGTACTGGCTAATAACCTGGCGGCTTTTTCCGATTGCTTTGATTTGCCCATTCTCCAGCCAAATTGCCCGCGGGCAAAGCTTTTGGATAGTGGTCGGATAATGGGAAACCAAGATAATAGTTTTGCCTTGGCGAAAGAAATGTTCGATAGCCTGGCGGCTTTTCTTTTGGAAAGCCTGGTCGCCGACGGATAAGGCCTCATCAATCAGCAGAATATCAGGATCGGCGGCAATGGCAATAGAAAAGCCGAGGCGCATTTTCATGCCATTGGAATAAGCATGGAGGGGAACATCGATAAATTTTTCCAGTTCAGCGAAGGCAATAATTTGCTTGAGTTTAGCTTTTATCTCCCGCCGGCTCATTCCTAAAAGCATGCCGTTGAGGTAAATGTTTTCCTCGCCGGTCAGCTCCGGATGGAAGCCAGCCTCAAGGCCGATAAGGGCTGCTACTCGCCCGTTGACAATCGCCTGCCCTCGGGTGGGTTCGGTAATGCCGGCAATGATGCTCAGCAAAGTTGTCTTGCCAGAGCCATTACTGCCAACGATGCCGATTTTCTCGCCGGCCATGATGGTTAGGCTAATGTCTTTTAGGGCCCAAATTTTTTCTTTCCGCGTCCGGGAAAATAGTTTTTCGGCCAAAGTCGGTTTTTCGTGGTGGAGGGAGTACTGTTTGGAAAGATTGGTCAGCTGGATAGCGATATTGTTCATAATTAAAGCCAATCGGCGAAAAACTTGCTTTCTCGGCGGAAAACTAAAATGCCCAAAACGATAATTAGGAAAGAAAGGCCGAGATTAGTCCAGAGGATGCTGGCAGGCGGGAGGGGAGTGGCGACTAGGCTGTGGTGAAGCAAAGCAAACGGGTAAGCCAGGGGGTTAAATTGGAAAAGGGGCAAATAAACGGGCGGGAGGATGTTGAGCGAATAAATGACCGGAGTGGCATAAAACCAGAGGATTAAAAGAGCCTGGATAAAAAAATTGACATCCCGGTATTTGACGTTGAGGGCGGATGAAAGGAGAGTGGCGCCGATGGTGAATAAAACAATCCAAAGGATGGCCATGATAATGGTGGCAGTGCCGAGCCAGGAAATGTGGCCGCCGGGCCAAGCCAAGAGAAAGATGAAAAAGAGTAAAAAAGAAGCTAAGAAATGGAAAAAATTGGCAAAAACAATGGACAGGGGAATGGCTTCCCGGGGAAAGCGCGCTTTTTTAATAAGTGTTCTTTCCCAAACAAAAGCCGGCGTTGCTTTGGTAAAGGAATAGGCAAAGAAGTTCCAGGCTAAAAGGCCGGCAAAAAGAAAGGAAAAGTAATGGCGAATGGGCGTTTTGATAATTTTTTGGAAAATAAAACCGATGACTAGCATTTGGAAAAGGGGATTGAGAAAAATCCACAAAAAGCCCAAAAAGGCATTTTTATAGCGGGCCTTAATTTCTTTGCTAGTCATTACCCAGAGAAAATTGAAATAGTCTTGCATTTTAGTTCTGCGGACACTTCATTATAGTATAATTTGCTTGTGGCAAAGAAATGGCTTCCCGCAAATTCAGCCCGCAGCGAACCTTTCTTCTTTATTTTGCTAGCTGCTTTTTATTTGTCTTTATATTTTAGCGGAAGCAATAAGGCGCTTTTGCTTATTTTTGTTGCCTTTGGGGTTCTTTTTTATTTGCATTTCCGGAATTTGCTCCTGGCGCTTTTTACGCTTTATCTCCTTTTTTTGCCTTTTGCCAAAGGGAAAAGCCTTAGCTTTGTCCTAATTCCTGGAGAAATGTTGCGCACCAATATTCCTTATACTTATGATTTTTCTGCCACTTTTGCCGATGTGGCGGCGATAGGACTTGGATTGCTTTTTATCAGAGAAGAGCTTATCCCGTCACTGCCTAAGCAGAAAGCTTCGCCGGCAGATTTTTTTCTTTTGATTTTCCTTTTTTTCGCCTTTGTTTCTTTGTTTTTTTCCCAATTTCCCGAAGCGACATTTTTTGCTTTTTTAAAATTAGCTAGGGTGGCTTTTGCTTTTTTCCTGGCCAAAAGGATGCTTTATTTCCCCCGGGCCAAGAAAATTCTTGTTTCGATTTTGGCCGCTTCGGCCACTTTCCAAGGTGCTTGGGCTAGTTTGCAGTTTTTGCTTCACCATCCTTTGGGAAGAGCACTCGAGCCGCTGGGAAAAACTTTTTCCCCTTATGGCTATTTTGCCAGTGAAGCAAAGACATTTTTTCGGGCCCAGGGAACTTTTGACCACCCTAATACTTTAGGGGTATTTTCAACGGTTTTGCTGATTTTCTTATTGGCGCAATGGTTAAATTATCGGCAAAGCCGGGGGGAGAAATGGCTTCTTGCTGGTGGATTGCTAGGCGGGCTCTTGGGGTTGCTTTTTTCCGCTAGCCGGGCTTCTTGGCTGGTTTTCGCCCTGGTAGGGCTAGTAATTGGCCTTTCTTGGCAGCGGAAACGGATGGCCCGCCTTTTGGATCGGCGGCTTTTGCTGGCAATGGCTTTAATTGTTCTATTGGCTTTGCCGCTGTTGGTTTTGCCTCGGTTGGGCCAGCTTTATTTGACCTTGACGGGCAAAGGCGGGGCCTACTATCGGCTTTACCTTTTGGAAAAAGCCTGGGCCTTGGGGCACCAGCACCCTTTTGGAGTTGGCTTGGCAACTTTTCCGGCAGTGCTGATTTATAAATTTGGCTTTTTTACTTGGCCGAGCCCAGTCCATAACTTGTGGCTGGAAATTTTCGCCGAATTAGGCATTTTCGGCCTAGCCTCTTTTTTAATCTTTTTGCTTTTGGCCTATAAGGGATTTTTTCAAAAAATAAAAATGGCCCAACCCAAAAATATTTTTTATTTGCGTTGGGGGGCTTTTTTTGCCAGCTTGGCCTTTTTGGGAGTAGCCGAATTTTACCCGTTCCTTTGGTGCTCGCTGATCTTTGAATATTTTTGGCTGTTTTTGGGAATTATGGTAGCATGAGGCAAATGGCTAGAAAGAAAAAATTTGCCGGGATAGTAAATATACTTATTCAGGGCATTGGTTTTCAACAACCAAGCCGGAGGTTTTTTAATTGTTGAAATTAAAAATGATAAGCAAAATAGAAACTCTTTATTATTACTTGCAGTATGCAGTTTTTCGAAAAAAAGCCATCAAACTTCCTACTCAGGTATTTTTATGGTTCGAGCCTTATTGTAATTTAAGGTGCCAGCAGTGTGCTATTTGGCACAATCAGCCCCGTAAGGAAATTACATTTAATTTAGAAAGAAAAAAGAAAATAGTCAGAAAAATTTATGATTGGTTAGGAAATAAGTTTACATTAAATTTACTTGGAGGAGAGTTGTTTCTTTATAAAGATAAAATTTTAGAACTTGTTCGTTATACTAGCTCCTTGGGAATCAAAACTTCTATTACCACCAATGGTACTCTTCTGACGAGAGAAATTTGTTTGGGGATTATTAAGAGCAGATTGCATTTTTTGAGTTTTTCTTTAGATGCCCTAACCCCTTCTTTGCATGAGGAAATAAGAGGACGAAAGAATATCTATCCCAAGATAATAGATAATATTTTTTGCTTAAAGAGATTGAAAGGAGAAAAAAGGACCCCTGTCATCTACATTAGTACTATCATTATGAAAAAGAACTTATCGGAAATTATTCCTCTTGTTTATTGGATTAAAGAGAAAGGACTAGATGGTATTACTTTCCAACCCATCGTTTCGGTGGAGTTTTTTAATGGGCCAAAATTGGGACCATTTTGGTTTAAAAGAAGCCCTTTTTGGCCTTCTTTTAAAGAGGTAGAGCCAATTATTTTAAAAGTGATTGAATTGAAAAAGGAGGGATACCCTGTTAAAAATTCGATCTCTGATTTGAGGAAAATTTTATTTTATTTTAAGGACCCTATAAAGTTTGCTCGGAAAGAAAAGTGCGTGTCTGGAATTAATAGCCTGACGGTTACTCCTACGGGAGAGCTTAAACTGTGCCCAATTCGTAGTTCTTTAGGTTCTGTTTTGAGAGAAGACTTGGATGAACGATGGAGAAGTTTTGAAGCGTTTTTAATGAGGAAGGAGATAGGCAAATGTGAACGTCAGTGTAAGGCCCTTTCTCTTAATAAAGACGACTTTTATTTTTAATTTTAAAGTTTAAGTATTAGATTTCGGATAAATATTTGCATTCCGGCCCATAAGAGCTATTTTCTACCATAATTTTTTTCTTATCCACCAGCTTTTTAAATTAAGCATCTGGGCAGGCCGTATGTCTGTGTAGTAAGAATCACCTATAACTAAATGCTGTGAAGGAGGAAGGTGGGTAATTTCTAAAATTTTCAAAAAGCCATCCGGGTGGGGTTTATTTTTTTTAATTCTATCAAGAGTGAAAATCTTTTCGAAAGGGGCAAATTCTAGTTGTTTTTCATAAGGCCATTTTTTTATTGGGAAACCGAGCTTTTTTAAAACTTTGTAAGTGTTTTTAGAAGTAGCGTTGGTGAGGATAAAGTGGCGATATTTTTTGAGTTTGTTGAAGAAAGAGAGTAGCTCTTCGTCTCGATGAAGGAAGAGAGCTTTATTTACTCTCTTCTCAACTAATTTGATTATTTTTGTTTCCGGAATGTTGGTTAGTTCAGACGCAGCATGACTCCACGATACTCCTTTTTCGTTTTTTCGGAGTAGCGCGGCAGCTGCGGCCAAAGGAACATTTCTCTTTAGGGCAATTATTCTGATGAATTCTCTTTTTAAGACTTCTCCTAATATTCTGTTTCTCCATAAAGTTCCGTCTACATCCCAAATGATCACTTTAGTTTTAAAAAGTTTGGCTTTAAATTTTATTTCTAAAAGGAGATTGCTCAACCTGAACCCCATTTTTTGATTTCTAAAAAATTAAAAATTGTTAAGACGCGGCAGATTCTCTGAGAAGGTAAGCGAGCTGATAACAACATATTGCTTTTTTTGCTGAAGCTCCTTAATATTGCGTGCCCCGCCGTACCATAGGCCTCTTTTTACCCCTTTAGCTAACTGAGAAATTACGGTTTCTGCCTTCCCCTTATAAGGGACAAGCCCTCCCACGCCTTCTTCGAAAAAATTATTTCGACTGTCGTCTTCATTCTCTCGGCGACCCTCCAAAAGGCTGTTTTTTAGGATATTTTTAACAGAGAATGCTATCCTTTTTAAGTTGTCTTTCAGACTCTCTTTTTCATTTGAAATTGCTTTCCTGGTACAACTCCCCCAGCTCTTTTTGTACTTTCTCCCTTTTTTCCAAACCACTTTACCTGGCGCTTCGTCACATCCAGCTAGCAACCCACCAATCATAACCGTACTTGCGCCAAAGGCAAGAGCCTTAACAATGTCCCCTGAATTTTTGATTCCTCCATCAGCAATGATGGGGATTTTGTATTTATTAGCTGTTTTGCTACACTCAGCGATGGCTGATAGTTGAGGCCTTCCAAAGCCGGTAACGATTCGTGTGGTGCAATGGGATCCAGGGCCGATACCAACCTTAATAGCATCAGCGCCTGCCTTAGCTAGCGCTCTTACGGCTGATTTTGTGGCAACATTTCCAGCGATTACTGGCAAGGAAGGGAATGTTCTTTTGATAAGATTAATTGTCTTAAGTGTTCGATAGTTAAATGCGTGATAGGTATCTATGCAGACAACATCCACTTTGGCAGCTATTAGTTTTTTAATGTGACCAAGCAATTCTTTTTTCTCCCAGCCATCATAAATGTAAGCCCCTACTTTGAGGCTTTCGCTTTTTACCTTTTGGACTTGCCAGATTTGCTCTTCTCTCTTCATAAAAGGGTGAATCATTCCTATTCCTCCCAACGATGCTAAGGTTTTTGCCATTTCCCATTCTGTTACCTGAGGCATGCCAGCGGAAATAATAGGAATTTTCAATTTAATTTGCTTAGTTAGAAAAGTAGAAATATCAATTTGTTTATCCTTCTCTACCGGAATTTTAGATTGCTGGGGTAATAGCAAGACATCGTCAAAACTGACTTCTGTAAATAAGCTCATTTCTTTTTCTTTTAAGAATTTTAACATTTTGTCTATGGTTTTTAATTCGGCTCTTTCTTGGTAATCTTTCTCCGAATTTACTTTCCTTTTATCATTGTATAATATATTTTATATCTCATATAAAGACGCTTTTTCATTTTAGTTAGTCCATAGGAAAAAAAATGTGGCTATTCTATAAGTTTTTATTTTTCTTTCAAAAACAAGCCTCATTTTACTTATGTTCCAATCGGTGATAGTTTTTTGCTTTAATATTAGAGCCACCGTTAGGCTTCTGGGGGGCGAAATTATTCTTTTAATAGTTGCTTTTTGGGTTTTTCTGACAGAGGTTACCCATCTTTTCTTTTTTGCTAGATTTTTTTCGATAAGTTCTTTAGCCCCACTTTTACCTATGGTTTCGATCGCACTCCAACATGCCACGGCGGAAATACCCGGCCGTGAACCTAATAGGGTATTATCCTTTTCTGCCAGGTAAGGGATGTTTTTTTCTATCAAAGAGCGCAACTGGGTTCTGTATAATATTATGCCCGCTGGATAAGGGGCGAGCCCAAGTTTGTGAAAGTCGGTTAGAACTGTTTGGACTTCTGGCAAAGCAAACGGAGAAAACCTAGAGTTCAAAAACGGTTCTATTAGGCCATTTAGGGCAGCGTCCAGCCAAACGAAAAACTTTATATTTTTTATCTTTTTCTTTATTTCTCTAATCTTCAGGCAAATTTCTAAGTAGGGATCAGCGGTTCCTGTTACGGTATAACCCAGAGTTAAAGGCAAAAGAAAACCTCGAAACCCTCTTTTGTGCAAAGACTGTATCGTTTTTGCAAAACAATCGATATCCATCCCCCAGTTTTTGCTATTAAGAGGCGTGATAAAAGTTGGAATACCAACAATATCCGAAGCTTTTTCTATCGAGTAATGAGTTAGGCTAGTTTTGACGAGACAAATTTTCTCTTTGTCAACCCCCTCTTTCTCTAGATAATTTCTTCCCACCCAGGCGGAAAAGATATTACCCTCTGTCCCTCCGGAAGTAATATAACCTTCGAGATTCTCTTTTCTTCCGCCATATAAATCGATCATTTTCCAAATAACTTCTTTCTCGAAAACCCGAGTTCCAAAAAGCTGTTTCTTGGGCAAGCTTGAGATAGACCAATTACCTAGGTTGTTAGGGTTATAGAGTAAAAATTGCCGCCAAACATCAATGGCAATTGGCGCTGGATAAGGAGCAAGATGAGAGAAAAATTTGTCAGTTTTAGATTTTATTTTTTTAAGCTCTCCTTTTAATAGCCAAAGGCGAAGTTTTATAAATAATGGGAAAACTGGTTCTTGGGGGAAATAATCAGGGGTAAGGGTTTTGCCCAACCAAAAACGTAAAGTACTAAGAAAATTATTTTTGATCCTTCTTTTAATGCCAAACATTTTGTTTTAACGTAATGCTCAATTCTGATTCTTTATGAACAGAGCGAAATAATCTTATTTTATTTTACAATTCTTTTTAAGATCTCAAAAATCCAAAGTTTTTTTGATTTCGCCTGTTCCTGCCAAGAAGAGGTCTATTGTTAAAATGATTTCTTGTCTGAGGGTTAAATTTGTTATGCCTAATAGTGTTCGCTAATCTTTGAGTATTTTTGGCTGTTTTTGGGAATTATGGTAGCATGAGGCAAATGGCTAGAAAAGAAAAATTTGTGGTGACAACAACTAAGCTCCGGTCGCTAAGGAGATTGACTATTTTTGATTGGCTGGTGCTTTTGGTTCTTTTGGCCACGGCTATTTTTTTGGCCCTTTTTGTCTTGAAGCGAGAAAGATGGGTTGAGGTTGATGTAAAAGTGGCCAAGCCTGAGTGGTGGTGGCAAAGCCAGGAGCCGCCCCATTGGCTAGTGGATACAATTCGGCCCGGCGATGCCCAATATGATGTTTTGGGAAGAAAAATTGCCGAAGTCGAGCGGGTGCGGGCATACGAAAGCGGGGGTAGCAAAAAAGTTGCTTATTTAACATTAAGGCTAAAAGTTAGCTTAGACAAGCGCAAGAAAATTTTCAAATTTAATTACAAGCCGCTTTTGGTGGGCAAAGGCATAGACTTGGAATTGAATAATGTTGGCTTTACCGGCCTGGTAACCTATATCCAAGGCGTTCCCGACAACCGGATTTGGGAGGACAAAATTGTCCGGGCAAGGGTGGTTTATCCGTCTAGCGCTTTCCCGGAAACTTTGGGGGCAATGCCCTGGATTGCCCGGGCGATTCAAAAAGGAGACCATATGAAGGATAACCGCGGCCGGGTGGTGGCCGAAGTTCTTGAAAAAACGGTCCAGCCGGCTGAAAAAGTAGTTAAAACGGCCGATGGCCGCGTTTTGTTGCGCCGCGACCCTCTTAAAAAAGATGTTTTTCTGACCCTGAGGCTGAAAACCGTCCGCCAGGGAGGGGTGAATTATTTCTTGGATGATGAAAAAGTAAAAGTCGGCCAGGCAGTTTCTTTATATTTGCCCCGGGTAGACATATGGCCGATAATAACCAAAATCGTCAAGTAAACCAGCGCCCTTTGTTTTTGCTCTTCATTAATCTTGGCTTGGGGGGAGTCCAACGGAAAATTGTTGACATTGCCAATTATCTGGGGAAATCTCGCCCCGATTTGCCGATTTTTATTCTTCTTCGCAACGAAACCAGTTTTAACCTAGAAGGGGAAATTACCAATCCCCGGGTGAGAATAGTTGATTACCGCCGCTGGGCGAAAATAAAGCTGCCGCTTTTTTTTCCTGTTTTTGTCATTTACCAAATTTGGTGCCGCCAGCCCCGGGCTGTTTTGGCGTTTTTGGACTTTTGTTCTTTACCGGTGCTTTGGGCCCGCCTCTTGTTGCCTTTTTGGTCTGGCCGGGTGGTTCTCAGCGAGGACCATTATGCTTCTCGGGTGGTCCCCCTTTTTACCCTTGGCCGCTTCCGCAATTGGCTGATGAAAATTTTTTATCCTTTAGCCGATGTTGTTTTCACTTGCAGCCAGGCAACTCGGCAAGATTTGATTAAAAATTACCGCCTGCGGCCGGAACAGGTCCGGGTAGCTGTCAATTGGACTACTTTTGCCCAGCGGCGGCCAAAGGTAAAGGAGAAAGCGTTTGACCTAGTCTATGTAGGGCGGTTTTTTCAGACCAAAAACTTGCCTTTCTTGATTAAAGCCATTGCCGCGTTGAAGGAAAAACGGCCAAAGATAAAAGCGCTGTTAGTGGGGGAGGGGCAAGAAGAAAAGCGCCTGCGGGCAATGGTACATAGCTTGGGTTTGGAAAGCAATGTTGTTTTCGCCAAACCGCGCCGGGATGTAGAAAATGCAATAGGCCAAGCTAAAATTCTAGTTTTGGTTTCTAAAGCGAAGGCGGAGGGCTTGCCGTTGGTAATTTTGGAGGCTATGGCGCTCAAAACGCCGGTGGTGGCGGCCGATTTTGCCGGCGGGCAGGAATTTTTGCGAGACGGAGAAAATTGCCTTTTGTTCCGGAATCGGAAAGAATTTGTAAAGAAGGTTGCTTGGCTTTTGGCCCATCCCCGCCAACGGGCCCAGCTGGCCGAAAAGGCATACCGCTATGTTAAAAAGCGCCATTCTTTAGGTAATCTTAAAGTTTATTTGCAGGCTTTAGGATTAGAAAAATGAAGATCGGCTTGGTTACCAGCCGCGGCGGCCATTTGTTCCAGCTTTACCGGTTGCAGCCGTGGTGGCAGAAGTACGACCGCTTTTGGATTACCGGCCGCGGTGGCGACAGCGATTTTCTCCTCAAAAACGAGCGGGTTTATTACGGCTATTTTCCCGAAAGCCGCCATTTGGTTAACGCCCTGAGGAATTTTTTCTGGGGCTTGAAGGTTTTGCGGCGGGAAAAGCCTGACCTTTTGGTTAGCTGCGGCGCCGGCATTGCCCCGCCAATTTTTTATGCCGGCAAGATTTTGGGCAGCCGGCTCATTTTTATAGAACCGTATGATTTTATTAAGCAGCCCACTTTAAGCGCCAAGCTGGTAGAGCCAATTGTGGACCGGCTTTTAGTCCAGCACCGGAGCCAGCAAAGATTTTTTAAAAAGGCAGAATATTGGGGGAGCATATTATGATTTTGGCAACTGTGGGGACCACTAAATTTCCTTTTGACCGCCTCTTGCAG
>JALWDZ010000023.1 GCA_027039485.1 Candidatus Shapirobacteria bacterium | reverse complement strand
ATTCCCCATAATGGGCCCCGCCCGCCGAAGATGCGTCGCGGTTAACTATGGCTCGAAAAATTGCTAAATGCCGGCTTTGTCGTCGCGAGGGAGTTAAGCTTTTCCTCAAGGGTAGCCGTTGCTTTTCGCCTAAATGTCCGTTAGAGAAAAAAGGAGCCGTACCACCGGGGGTGCATGGAATGAAAAGCAGTTTTAAGAAATCAGAGTATGGTCTCCAGTTGCGGGAAAAGCAAAAAGCCAAGCGTCTTTACGGAGTTCGGGAACGGCAATTTAAGAATTATTATCAAAAAGTGGCAGCAGCTGATAATCGGGGTGAAGAATTATTGCGCCAGTTGGAAATGCGACTGGACAATATTGTTTACCGGCTGGGATTTGCCCCTTCTCGAAGCGCCGCCCGCCAGCTGGTGCGCCATGGCCATATTTTAGTTGGCAACCATAAAGTGAAAATCCCTTCTTATCAAGTGAAAGTTGGCGAAAGAGTGGTCCTGAGTGAAAAAGCGGCCCAAATTCCCTATATCGCTGCTTGGCTTAAGGGCGAATATCAGCCGCCAGCCTGGCTAAAGCGGAAGGTGAACCAGGGCGAAATAACCCGTTTGCCTAAGCGGGAAGAAATGCCCCCGGAGATAGACGAAAGTTTAATTGTTGAATTTTATTCTCGTTAAAATTTATTAAAGGAGGCAATATGACCGACTTTACCCAATTTACGATTGTTAAGGAAAAAGGGACTCCCAATCAGGGGACCTTTAGCATCGGCCCTCTTTTTCAGGGCTTTGGTTACACTTTAGGCAACAGTTTGCGGCGGACGCTTTTGTCGTCGCTTTCCGGTTGGGCCGTGACCCAAATTAAAGTCACCGGCGCTAAGCATCTTTTTGCCAGCCTCAAGGGAGTCAAGGAAGATGTTTTGGAGATTGTTTTGAATGTTAAACAACTGCGAATTCAGGCCCAGAAAAAAGGCAGCTTTAGTATGGAGCTGGACAAAAAGGGGCCGGGAGCAGTGCTGGCAAAAGATATTAAGGTTCCCGCCGGGGTGAAGATTGTTAATAAAGATTTGGTTCTGGCCCATCTTGCCGATAAACAAACCCGGCTAAAGATAAAATTTACCGTCGAGTACGGGGTGGGCTATTCCTTAGCTAAAGAACACAAACTTGACAAGATGGGAGTAATTGCCGTTGATGCCCTTTACAGCCCCGTGGTGCGGGTTGGTTATCGGGTTGAGTCGGTGCGGGTAGGGCGCAAGAGTAATTTTGACCAATTGCTTTTAGAAGTAGAAACTGACGGCACGGTCACGCCTGAAGAAGCGGTAAAGCAGGCAGCAGCAATTTTGCGCGATGTTTTTGCCAAGATTTATGATGCCAAGCCAGGGAAAAAAGCAGCCAAGAAAGCGGCAAAAACGGTGGCCAAGAAAGAGGACGATGACTTGCTAGTAGACGAGTTTGATTTGCCAGCCCGGTTGGTTAATGCTTTGAAAAAAGCCGGTTACCGGAAATTAAGCGATTTCCAAGGAGCCGACAAAAAAGCTTTAGAGAGTATTAAAAATGTTGGCGACAAATCGCTCCAAGAGCTAATTAAATTTTTAGAAAAGAAAGGGGTTGAAGTAAAATAAAATGCGCCACCGCCAAAAAAGGAATCAGCTTAGTCGCGATTATGATCACCGGCGGGCAGTGGTGAAAAATTTGGCCCGGAGTTTCTTTTTGCACGGCAAAATTCGCTCCACCCGGCCAAAAATTCGCCTGACCCAGCAGCTGGTGGAAAGGTTGATTAGCCGCGGCAAAAAAGGCGATTTGAATGCCCGGCGCTTCCTTTTCCGTTATTGGCAGGACCAGCATTTTGTTAACCGTTTGGTAAAAATGTTCCAGCAATTAAAAGGCGAAAGCGGCTTTACCCGAATCCGGCCGGAAAAAATTCGCCGCGGCGACCAAAGCCTCCTTTACGCTTTAGAATTTAGCCAGCCGGTAGCTCTCACCGAAGCCAAGGCAAAAGAAGCAGTGGTCAAGAAAGAATCAAAACAAAAAGCTAATAAGGCACCGGAAAGCAAAAAAGTGGTTAAAGAGAAGAAAACAGCCAAGGAGAAAAAATGAAAACTTTTAGCTTGAGAAAAGAAGATGTTAAGCGGGAGTGGCATCTTTTAGATGCCCGGGGGCAGGTTTTGGGCCGCCTAGCAGTTCAAGCAGCTGAATTGCTTATTGGTAAACATAAACCGAATTTTACCCCGCACATTGATAACGGCGATTACGTGGTGGTTATTAATGCCGCTGATGTCCGGGTGACGGGGCGCAAACTAAAGCAAAAAATGTACTACCGCCACACTGGCTATTTGGGCAATCTAAAAGAATTAACTTTAGCCCAAATGTTGGCTAAGGATCCGCGAAAAGTAATCTGGTTGGCGGTTAGGGGTATGTTGCCCAAAAATAAGCTTCGCCAACAGCGTTTAGGGCGTTTAAAGGTTTTTAACGATGATCAGCATCCCTATGCTGATAAGCTAAAGAAAAATGGCCAGTAAGAAAAAATATTTCTATGCAGTGGGCCGGCGCAAAACAGCCCGGGCAGTGGTGCGGCTCTTTTTAGGGCGGCAAAAGACCACCGTTAATGACCAGTCAATTGAGAAGTATTTTCCAGGAGCGGTATTGGCGGCAATTTACGAGCAACCGTTGCGATTGACAAAAACTCTCAAGCGAGTTTGGGCGCGAATTGTGGTTAAGGGCGGCGGCAAACATAGCCAAGCCGAAGCAGTCCGATTGGCCTTGGCGCGGGCGCTGGTAAAAATGAACGCCCCATTGTATAAACAAACTTTAAAGCAAGCAGGATTGCTTACTGTTGATGCTCGGGTTCGGGAGCGGCGCAAGGCTGGCCAGATGGGCCGGGCCCGCAAGAAAAAGCAATCACCAAAACGGTAAAACAGAGCCGTTTGGCACCCAATTACCAAAATCCTAAATCCTAAATCCTAAACAATGTTCAAATGACCAAAATTCAAATGTTCAAAACGTTTCTTTTTTTCTTCTTTCTTCTTTGTTTTGATCATTTGGTCATTTAATCATTTGGTAATTGTTTAGGATTTGGGTCATTAGGATTTAGGATTTGCCTGCCCCGACGTCCGCCGGCTGGCGGAGTCGGGGCAGGGTGCTTGGGATTTCTTTAGTGTTTGTGATTTAGTTATTCCCCCAAAAACCCGCTGGTGATGAGGTCGATAGCTTGCTTTTCAGTTAGACCGCGGCTGCGGAGATAATTTAGCTGTTCGTCGGCAATTTTGCCGATAGATGCCTCGTGGGTAAGCTGGGCTTGTGGGTGCTGGCAGACTAGTTGGGGAATAAGGTCAATGGTGGCTTTTTTGCCTACCAAAAGCCCCTGGCAATCTAGATGGCCTTGGCCGGCGGCTTGGGCAACGATTTTGTTGACGGCGGTAACTCGGCTTTGCTGGCGGCCGACAATTTTTAATTGGGCTGTTCCCCGTGCTCCTTGACCTTCTAAAAATACGATCTCTTCAATGTTGGCCTGGGTGTGGGCGGTGGCATTAAGGATAGTCGAAACCCGTCCGGAGGCGTTTTCGGCAAGGTGAAGGGTAGTTTTAATTGCTAATTTTTCTGGCGGCTGGATATTTTTGTAAACATAATCTAAATGGGCGCCCTTTTCTAAAATTACTTCGTAATCGGGATTGACAAAATCTTTTTCGCCCCAGCGGTGGATTTGCTGGTAAATAAGCTCAGCCCCTTCTCTGAGGATGAATTTTCCTTTGGAATGGTGGATGCCATAGAGATTATTGTGAGCGGCTTCGCAGGTAGCGCTGGCTTCAACCCGGATGTTTTTTTCAATTACCAGAAGATTGCCTAAATTTTGCTCAATGCCCCGTGAGGCAATGCTGATACAGGTGGTTAATGGGCCAGGAAGCTCTTTTTTAACCCAAATAAAGTAGCCCTCATCTGGCCGTTGGCCAAAATAGGGCCGGGTCCAGGGAAGAGTTTTGTATGCCTCCGGGCTGGGGAGGATCGTCATAGCTTCCCCTTGAGGGTTGATTTCGATTTGGTGGTCAATCTGCCGGAACGAGGCAGTCTTTACATTTTTCATAGCCGTACTTTTTAATTGTCCGGTAAACTTTTTGGTAATCAGTTTTTTGGCAAATTAGTTGTCCTCGGAGCATAATATTTACCCGCTGGGGTCTTAAGATGCGCAAAATGTCGCCGCGGTGAGTAATGACCAGAAGAGCAACGCCTTGGCGAATAAGCGTTTTTTGGATAATAGCAACGGTTTTGGTTAATCGCTTGATATCTAAACCGGCATCAATTTCATCAAAAATGACCAATTTTGGCTTCATGGCCATAATTTGGCTTAACTCGGCCATTTTTTTTTCGCCGCCGGAAAAATTGGCATTGAGATCACGGCTTAAAAGGCGGGGATCGATAATATCCGGATCAATGTCCGCCCGGGGATTGATTTTGTCCAATAGTTGGGCAAGGGTGACGCCGGGGATTTTGGGCGGCGATTGCCAGCTAAGAGCAATTCCCTGACGGGCTCGCTTTTCTGGTGGCCAGGCGGTGATGTCTTGGCTTTCAAAAATGATCTTTCCTTGGGTTACCTTATAAGGTGGTAAACCGGCAATGGTAGCCGCGAAGGTACTCTTGCCGCTGGCATTAGGCCCCAAAAGCACCTGGGTTTCCCCGGCGTTGATTTGCCAGTTAATGTCTTTGAGGAGCCATTTTTGGCCAGCTTTGACCCAGAGCTTTTCGACTTTCAGAATTGTCATCGGTGTCTCTATTATACACGGCTTAGCCTAGGGGAAGAATTCAAACAGACCTCTTGGTCAGTCGGGGAGGCGGGATTTGAACCCGCGACCTCACGCACCCCATGCGTGCGCGCTAGCCAGCTGCGCCACTCCCCGATTTTGTTTTATTATACCCTAATCCTAAAGTATTGAAAAATTGCCAGAGGAGGATTTTTGTGGTAATGATTAAAGAGTGATGGGGAAGGTAAAACAGGCTGTTTTGTGGGCCCTATTAGTTTTAGGGGTAAGCTTGGTCGTTGCCGGGGGAGTGGCAGCAAAGCAGACGGCCCAGCTATTTTGGGGCGAGGGTTGCCCTCATTGCGAGAAAGTGCGCCTTTTTCTACAAGACAATCAACAAAACATTAAATGGAATATTGTCGAAAAAGAAATTTACCACCACCCGGAAAATAGGACTCTTTTTCTGAATGCTGTTAGGAACTGTGGCTTGGATATTAAAAAAGCCGGAGTGCCCCTTCTGGTCGTGGGAGAGCAGTGCTATTTGGGTGACCGGGAGATTATTAATGTTATCCAAAATCAAGCGCTAAGGGAGGCTAAGAAGCCCTCGCGGCTACCGGCTAAAGCAGGGGCGAAATTGACATTACCCCTGGTGGTAAGCGGAGCCTTGGTGGATGCCATTAATCCCTGTGCTTTTGCCGTTCTGATTCTTTTATTGATGACCATTTTAGCGGCTGGCCAGCGGCGGCGGGTTATCGGCGCTGGTTTGGCTTTTAGCGGGGCAATTTTTCTTTCTTATTATGCTATGGGAGTAGGGCTTTATCACCTGGTGGTTTGGGCCCACCTGAGTCTTTTTTTGGCCCGGTTCTTGGGAGGGTTGGCGATTATTTTGGGGCTGCTTAATCTCAAAGACTATTTTGCTTATGGGGCCGGTGGCTTTGTTATGGAGGTTCCCCGCCGCTGGCGGCCGCGGATGAAAAGGCTTATTCGTTCGGCCACTTCACCAATCTCCGCTTTTATCATCGGCTTGGCGGTGAGCACCTTTTTGTTGCCCTGTACTTCGGGCCCCTATATTGTTATTACCAGTTGGTTAGCAGCCCGGGAACATTATCAGCAAGCTCTTGCTTGGCTGGCTGTTTATAATCTAGTTTTTATCTCTCCAATGCTAGCCATAACTGTTGGGGTTTGGCGGGGTTTAGTGCCTCAGCAGTTGGAAGAAAAGCGCCAAAAATCTTTGCGGCTTTTGCATCTTCTGGCTGGCTTGCTCCTTACTTTTGTTGGTATTGCGACCTATCTTTTATAGAAAGAATTTTTAAAGATAAGGTAGGCATGCTATCATATAGTGCCATGGAAAAGTTGCGACCTTGGCTGGTGATTTTTTCAGTTTTGATTTTTGTCGGGCTGGGGGGTTGGTTGGCAAGCTTTTTTCTGCGAGGTTATAAATTAAATCTCCATCATGGTTTGGTGATGGAACCAACCGGCTTATTGGTTGTGAATTCTGATCCCAAAGGGGCCTCAGTATTTCTTAATAATAAGCTAGTTACAGCTACTGACGATACGCTTAATTTAAGCCCCGGGCGCTATGTAATAAGGATAGTAAAAGATGGCTATTTACCGTGGCAAAAAGCAGTGGTAGTCAAAAAAGAGATAGTAAAACGAGTAGATGCCTATCTTTTTCGCAGTGCTCCGGATTTGCGCCCTCTCACCTTAGCGGGCGCCTTGTCTCCACAATTATCCCCCAATGGAGATAAGGTCGCTTATGTAGTGGCCTCTGCTTCGGCGGAGAACAAAAACGGCATTTGGATAAGCAGTCTTTCGTCTTCTTCCATTTTGCCATTGGGCAATAGCCCGCGGCAAATAGTAGTTGGCAATAAGCATCATTGGGAGAAAGCTAATTTGGTTTGGAGCCCTGACAGTCGCTCTTTATTAGTTATTTTCCACCAACCTGATGGTAAAATTACCGCTGCCTATCTTTTTGCCACCGATACAAAGGTAGAGGATCGCGATCTTAAGGATGTTAGTTTCCAATTGCCCAGATTGCTTAGACAGTGGCATTTGGAAAAGGAAAGAAAATTAACCCGCCAGCTAGAAACTTTGCCAAAGCCCTTGTATCAAGTAGCTACTGCTTCTGCTCAATGGGCCGTGTTTTCTCCTGATGGCGAAAAAATATGTTATTTGGCCATCCGGCCAGCTAAGCTGCCGGCGAATTTAGTTCCCCATCCTCCAGCCCGTTCCGATCAGCCGGAAACGCGGGCCATTAAGCCCGGCCATGTTTATGTCTATAATTTAGAAGAGGATACTAATTTTGATTTGGGAACAGCTGATAATTTGGGTATCAATTTAAATAAAAATGAGAAAAAGAAAACTAACTTACGGGAGAAATTATTAGCGCTAAATCAACACCCCATTTATTGGCTGTCTACTAGCAACCACCTTGTTTTTGTGCATCAGCATAAGATTTGGGCGGTTGAGGCTGACGGCACTAACCGGACGGTGCTTTTTGCCGGTCCTTTCGCCGATAAGTTTATTGCTCCGTTGCCCAATGGCCAGGGGGTGGTAGTTTTAACTGCGCTTTATGCTAACCGGCCGGCTAACCTTTATGTTGTTAAGGTAAAATAATTGGTCGGCAGAGTAGGAAATTTTATGGTATAACTAAAAGATGGATAATCAAGATAACACCGCCAAAATAGAAAACCCAAAGCTGAAAGCAGTTCAGGTGGCGATGGAGCAAATTCAGAAGCAATATGGTAAAGGGAGCATTATGCGTTTAGGTGGACAGGTAAAAGATGGCAGTGTAGAAGCAATTCCCAGTGGCTGTTTGCCCCTTGATCTGGCGTTGGGGGTTGGAGGAGTGCCTAAGGGTCGAGTAACAGAAATTTTTGGCCCCGAGGCTTCGGGAAAAACAACCGTTTGTCTTCATCTTATTGCCGAGGTCCAGAAAAAAGGTGGAGTGGCTGCTTTTATCGATGCCGAACACGCCCTTTACCCGGAAAGGGCTAAAATGATCGGGGTGAAATTAGATGACCTGATTATCTCCCAACCGGATACCGGCGAGCAAGCTTTGGAAATTGTCGAGACGCTGGTTCGTTCCGGAGGAGTGGATTTGATTGTTGTTGATTCTGTAGCCGCCTTAGTGCCTCGGGCGGAAATTGAAGGCGAAATGGGTGACGCCATGATGGGGGTTCAAGCTCGCTTGATGTCCCAAGCTTTACGGAAATTGACGGGAGCGATTTCTAAGACGGGGACGGCGGTTGTTTTCACGAACCAAATTCGGAAGAAAATTGGCGTTTTTTTTGGCAAAACAGAAACCACCCCTGGCGGTTTGGCTCTCAAATTTTATGCTTCGGTGCGGATAGATTTGCGCAAAACAGGCAATATTAAAAATTCTCGGGGCGAAGTTATTGGCTCGACCCATCGAGCCCGAATTGTAAAAAATAAGGTGGCGCCTCCTTTCCGGGAAGCAGAATTTGAAATTATGAATACTGAAGGAATTTCCCGCGAGGGGGGAGTGTTGGATTTAGGTTTGAAGTATGGTCTTTTGACAAAATCGGGAGCTTTCCTTCGCTTTGGTGAACAGACTATTGGCCAGGGGCGGGAAGCAGCAAAACAATGGTTGCGAGACCATCCAAAAACCGCCAAGAAACTGGAGGATCTTATTCGCCAGAAAGCAAAAGAAAATTAAGGAATGAAACTGGTGCGTCTTACTCCCCAACGCCGTTCGGGCCGGTGGAATCTTTATTTTGATAACGGGACAACTTTGGGAATTAGCAGCGTACTTTTGGCGGATTTTCATCTTAAAGTTGGCCAGGAATTAACTACCCGCCAATTTCAAAAATTAACTATAGCGGCTTGGGAGGAAAAAAGTTACCAAAAGTCTCTTCGGCTTTTGGCCCTTCGCCCCCGTTCGCTGGAGGAGATAAATGGTCGGTTACAACGTTACCTCTATCGTTTTTTGTCCCCTGAGAAACGGGGAAAAATTATCGCCCGAGTGATACACAAGTTAAAACAGGAAAATTTACTTGACGACCGCGCTTTTGCGGCTTGGTGGGTTGAGCAGCACCAAAAGCGGGGCTGGTCCCGGCGCCAGCTTTGGCAAGAATTGGCCCGGAAGGGAATTGCTAAAAATATTATCCAGGAAATTTTAGAATCTTACTCCGAATCAGAAAGTCTTCGGCTTCTTTTGCAAAAAAGATGGCGCCGCTGGCAGAAACTTTCCCCACGGGAAAAACGGCAAAAAGCCTGGCTTCTAGGGCAAAGTCGAGGATTTAGTGGCGAAACAATTAAAACTATTATTGACGAGTTTTGGCAAAACCGCTAAAATAGAGCATTAATTAAGGGTTTGGAAAGCAAATGAGATATTATTCTGTTGAGGCAGGAAATAATAACGGGCGGCTAGCCTAGTTCTTCTCTTTGCTTTCTAAAAAAGGAGGGAAAAATGTTTAAGCTTCTTAAGCTTTGGCGCCGACCGCGGCCAGTGGCCGAAAAAAAATTGGCGACCGTTTCTCAACGGGTGGTAACTAAAAAGCCGGTGAAGGCTAAAAGAAATCCTGAAAAAGAGCGGCTGGTGCGCCTTTTAGAAGATATTCACCGCCGGGAAAACGAATTAGAGGAAAGAGCTAAACTGTTAGATAAAAAGGAGCTTTATTTGCAGCAAAAGGATGAAGATTTAAAGAAAAAGGAAGCCGCTCTTGATCGTGATCTCCGTTTAGCTCGGCAGCAAAAGAAACATTGGCAAGAAAAATTGCAAGAAGTGGCCCATCTTTCTCAAAAAGAGGCGCAAGAATTAGTAAAGCAGCAGACCGAAAAGGAAATGGCTGCCTGGGTGGCGAAAAGGATTCGTGAGGCTAAAGAACAGATCCAGGCCCAAGAAAAAGAATTGACTCAGGAAATCCTAGCCGAAGCCTTGCGCCACGGCTTGACCGATTTCGTAGCCGAATACACGATTTCGACGATTCCGTTAAAAGATGAAAATATCAAAGGGAAGATTATCGGTCGTGAGGGGCGCAATATTCGGGCTTTGGAAAAAGCAACCGGCGTAGACCTTGACCTCGATGAGGAGGGAGAAATTAGAATTTCTTCCTTTGATTCGGTGCGCCGTGAGATTGCCAAAATAGCTCTCCAAAAACTTATCCGCGACGGTCGAATCCAGCCATCTCGGATAGAAGAGGTGGTGGCCCAAACTCGAGCCCAGATGGACAAAATTCTCCTTGAAGAGGGAAAACGGATTGCCCAGGAAGCTGGGGTATACCATCTGCCGGTGGAAATTTTAAAAATGCTCGGTCGCTATAAATACCGTTTTTCTTACGGTCAAAATTTGGCGACCCATACTTTGGAGGTGGTTAAAATTGGCGTTGCCTTAGCGCGCGAACTAGGAGCCGATACTAAGACGGTTCGGGTAGCCTGCCTTTTGCATGACATTGGCAAGGTTATTCCCGAAGGAGAAGGAGGGCATGTCCAGGTGGGCATTGATTTTTTGAAGCGGTTTAATGTTCCTAAGCCGATTCTGGATGCTATTGCTGAGCATCACGAGGACAGAAGTTTCTCATCTCTGGAATCTGTTATTGTTTGGATGGCTGACGCAGCTTCAGCTTCAAGGCCGGGAGCGCGTTACCGGGCTTACGAGGATTATGTTAAACGGTTGACAGACATTGAAGAAAAGGTGCGCCAGGTGGCCGGAATTAGCGACGTGGCTATTTATCAGGCGGGGCGGGAAATTCGTGTCTTGGTAAAACCAGAAGAAGTAAGTGATGATGAGCTAACTATTCTTTTGCAAAAAATAGCTGAGAAATTGGACGAAGAGGTGAAATGGGCCGGCAAGATGAGGGTGGTAGCGATCCGGGAAACGCGGGTAACGGCTAATTTACCGCTAAAATCAGTTGACAGGGCAGAAAAAAAATAGTATCATTCAGAAAATGAAGAAAAGCGAATTGATTAATATTGTTGCCCAGAAATTGAAGGTTAGCCGTAAAACCGCGGCTAATTTTGTAGACATTTTTCTTGAGGAAATTACCAAAGCCCTGGCACGGGGTGAAAAAGTGAAATTAGCTGGCTTTGGCGTTTTCTGGACACGCCTTTTCCGAGAAAAATTAGTTCTCCCGATTGGGGGTCAGGAAAAGAAAAAAATAGCGGCGCGGAGAATGCCCCGCTTTACTCCTGGTAATAAGCTTAAGCGCAGTGTTCGCTAAGTGAAACAACAACAGGTCTTGCCCATTATTTATGGGCCAACAGCAGTTGGTAAAACCGAATTAGCCTTGCAACTGGCTTCGTATTGTTCTGATATTATTTCGGCTGATTCCCGGCAAATTTACCGTTATTTAGACATTGGCACCGGTAAAGATGTGCCGCTGGAAAGTGTTTTTGTGGAAGAACCACCTTTGCCGGTGGCAAAAAAACATCGCTATCATTGGGGTTATTGGCAACTACCTAACGGGCAACGGCTTTGGCTCTTAGATTTAATTTCCCCTCGTCGTCATTTTAGTGCCTATCTTTGGGCAGAAATAGCTGGCCAGTTAATTGGCGACCTTTTTGCCAAAAGGAAACAGCCTTTAGTGGTCGGAGGAAGCGGTTTTTATATAAAAGTTCTTCTCGACGGCCTGGATGTTGCTGCTGGCAAAAGCGATTGGAAGAGGCGGAATTATTGGCAAAAACAACCTTTGGGGGCAATCCAAAAGAAGCTAAAGGAAATCTGGCCCGATGGTTGGCGCTCTCTTAACCGAGCTGAGAGACAAAATAAGCAAAGATTGGCAAGAAAGTTGGAAATCGTTCAAAAAAATGACTGGCAAGAGCACCAAAATTTTCTCGATTCTGGGATAATTCCCCAAGGGATTGGCCTTTTGCGCCCGTGGTTAAAGTTAAAAAAATATGTACGATTACGTACCTTTCAGCGGATAGAAAGGGGTTTGTTGTTAGAGATACAAAAAGTACTAGGTCGGGGTTATTCTTGGCGTTCGCCGGGATTGAACACTCTAGCTTACAAAGAATGGCAGGCGTTTTTCCGGAGGAGAGCAACTTTTTGGGCTACTTTACAAGAATGGCAGAGAGACGAAATCCGCTATGCGCGCCGCCAGCGGCTTTGGTTCCGCCATGATCGCCGTTTTCGCTGGTTCAATGGCGATGGGGTGACTGCCCAGCAAGCAGCTGACATTTTAGGACTTAGGATGTTACAATAAAACAAGATGAAGAAGGATAAGACTATTCACATTGAAATTTCCCACCGGACGATTGTTTTTACAGTTTTATTTCTCCTTTTTTGTTGGTTCCTTTACCAAATTCGTGATGTTATTTTGGGGCTTTTTGTGGCTTTCATTTTAGTTGGAGTTTTAAACCCCACTGTGGCGCGCCTAGAACGCTGGCATATGCCTCGTTGGCTGGCGGCAGCTTTGCTTTATTTCTTGGTTATATTTTTATTTATTGCTGTTGTCGCCGGTTTAGTGCCGCCTCTTATCGACCAAATCGGCGAGTTAACGCGCAATTTGCCTTTTCTCGACCATTCTTATAATGTTCTAGGGGTTGACGTTAGCCAAGTGGTCGAGGAGCGCCTCCATCAAGCAATTGCTAGCCTTTCGACTGACTTAATCAAATTAACTTTGGATATTTTTACTAACTTGGTTAATATTTTTGGCATTTTAGTAATTAGCTTTTATCTTTTATTGGAACACCGCAATTTGGACCGCTATCTTTTTAGCTTTTTTGGTGAAAGAGGGGTAATCCGGGGACAAAAGATAGTTAACCATTTAGAGAAGCGGCTGGGTGGTTGGATCCGGGCCGAATTATTGTTGATGTTTGTGGTGGGCACGATGTCATACATTGGATTTTTGTTGTTAGGGCTTAAATTTGCCCTTGCCTTAGGCATTTTAGCTGGTTTTTTAGAAATTATTCCCAATGTTGGCCCGGTTTTGGCAGCCATTCCGGCGATTCTTTTTGGCTTGGCAATCTCTCCGCTAACAGCAGGGGTAGTAGCTGCCTGGTGCTTCTTGGTTCAGCAACTAGAAAATAATTTTATTGTTCCCCGGGTTATGAATACCGTTACCGGAGTCAATCCGGTTATTACTCTTCTGGTGCTCGCCATCGGTGTTAAACTGGCCGGCGTTTTGGGCATGTTGATCGCCGTCCCTAGCTATCTCATTTTTGAAGTTTTAGTTAAAGAATGGACACAAGCTGGCTCCGAATAACCCCGGGGATATAAGCCGGATTCTGTCAAGGGTAGCCATCTTTCTTCGCTCTCAACCCAGCCCTTTTTGGGAAGGCACCAGGGCTGGCTCGGGATTGCTCCTGGGAGGGTTGCCGCGCCTAAAAGGCTTGCCTAGGGTTTCCCCTAGACTCGTTTCACCCCCGTAAAAACGGGACTCGTCTCTGTGGCCCTCTCTTGCCCCCTTTGAAAGGGAGAACCTAGTTTCCTAGGTCACCATGCCTTCGGGAGTCCGGACTTTCCTGCCTTGCGGCTGGCTACCATCCCCGGGGTACTTAATTATACAATCTTTAAAACTATCTTGCCAAAATATGTTTTTTAAGTCATTATAGGGTGATGCTAGCTAAGGTTTATTCGGTTGCCCACCAAGGCCTAGAGACGATCAAAATTGAGGTTGAGGCTGAAGTTGTCAAGCGGGCGTTTCCCTCCTTTAATATTGTCGGCCTAGCTAGTAAAGCAGTAGATGAGGCCCGAGAACGGGTGCGGGTGGCTGTCGATAACTCGGGTATAAAATTTCCCAGCCGGACGAAAATTACCATTAACTTGGCTCCGGCCGATGTTGCCAAAGAAGGTTCCTTTTATGACCTGCCTATTGCCGTGGCGATCTTGGCTGCTGCCGGCAGCATTAATTTAGATTCCAAACTCTTAGAAGAGAGCTTATTTTTTGGTGAGTTGTCCCTAGATGGCTCTTTGCGCCATACCCGAGGTGTTTTTCTTTTGGCTGATTTTGCCCATAAAAATCATTTTCGCCGACTTTTTGTCCCCCGGTCTGCAGCGGCCGAAGCAGCCTGTTTTTCCAACCTGGATGTTTTTCCAGTGGCCAATTTGGCCGAATTGATAGGCTTTTTGGCTGGGCAAATCAAGATAGTGCCCTTGAAGCAACTCGACCTTAATTCTTTGCTGGCTACTGCCGAGGCGGAATTTGATATGGCTCAAGTAGTGGGTCAATACCAGGCTCGGCGGGCGATGGAAATTGCCGCTGCCGGTGGCCATAATATTTTTCTTTTGGGCAGCCCAGGAGCCGGAAAAACGATGCTGGCACGGGCTATGCCGGGCATTATGCCGTCATTGTCGCCGGAGGAAGCTTTAGAGGTTACCCGCATTTATTCTGTTACCGGTAATTTAGCCCCTGGCGAGTCAATTGTCCGCCGCCGGCCGTTCCGGGCCCCTCACCACACCATCAGCCGGGTAGGGCTAGTTGGCGGGGGAAGCAAGCTGCAGCCGGGTGAGGTAAGCTTAGCTCACCGGGGCATCCTCTTCTTGGATGAGTTTGCCGAATTTCCCCGTAATGTTTTGGAAGCTTTGCGCCAGCCTTTAGAGGATGGTTATGTCCGCATCTCTCGGGCGAGTGGAAGCGTGATTTTTGCCTCCCGTTTTTTGTTGGTGGCAGCTTCTAATCCCTGCCCCTGTGGTTATTTGGGTCATCCCACGATTGCCTGCCGTTGTACTCCTGGCCAAATTGCCCGTTACCGGAAGAAATTATCGGGACCAATAATGGATCGTATTGATCTTCAAATTGCCATTCCGCCGGTGAAAATTAAAAAATTGACTAAGGCAATTCGAGAAAGCCAGGAAGAAAGTTCGGCTACCATTCGCCAACGAGTAGAGAAGGCGCGGCAACGACAACGAGAGCGCTTCCGCCGCCAACGGGCTAAGTTGCAGGCTAACGCCGAAATGGGCAGTCGTGAAGTGCGGGAAATGGTGAAAGTAAAGCCCGATGCTTTGGCGTTTTTAGGTCAAGCGGCCCAGAAGATGAGCCTTTCAGCCCGGTCTTACTTCAAAATTTTGAAGATTGCCCAGACAATTGCCGATTTGGCGGGGGAGGAGGAGATTGCTACTCCTTTTGTGGCCGAAGCCTTACAGTATCGTCTTGATCTCCAAAAGTGGTAAAATAGCTTATGGCTAAAATTAAGAATATCTCGCCTCAAGAAAAAATAGTCCGGGAGATTTTGCCACCTCAAGAATTAAAAGCCATTAAAAAAGAATTGTATTGGAGCCTTTGGTGGGGTTTCGTTGCAATTTGTTTTGAGTTTGTGCTATATTGGAAATGGCATTAGGGGGAGACTTAAAGTTGCTTTATCCTCCTGCCCGAAAGGAGGTGAGAATGAGATGATGTTTTATTGCGTAAAATGTCGGAAGAAAGTAGATGTGCCCGATGATCAAGTGGAGTACGTTACCCTGAAAAACGGCCGCCGAGCTGCCCGAGCTGTTTGTCCTAACTGCGGGACCCGCATGTTCAAGATTTTGGGCGCCTGAAAGTGGTCGTTTGGGAAAAGGCCGCCCCGACATATTGTTGGGACGGCTTTTTCAGCGCTTGTTTTTCATGCTAAAATGGGAAGTAATGAATAATTTTTTCTTAAATGGATTGCTTTTTTGGGCTGGTTTCTCCTTAGTGCTCCTGATTTTTTTGTTGGTGCGCCTGGAACAATTGCGGCGCCATTATCAGCGGTTGATGGGGGTTAAGAAGGGAAATTTGCAAAATGTTCTGGAAGGGTTGATAACCCGCTTGGATAAAGGAGAGAAAGAAAGGCAAAAATTGACCGCCGAGCTGGCAAACTTAAAAGAGCGGCAAAAGCGTTATTTGGGACGCTGGGGCTTGGTAAAGTTTAATCCTTTCAGCGAAACTGGAGGCAAGCAAAGTTTTGTTCTGGCAATTTTGGACGATTTAAAAAGGGGCCTTCTCTTAACCTCTTTCCATACTCGCACCGGAAGCCGGGTGTATGCTAAGATAATAGAAAGCGCTAAAGAAAAAAGCTTTAGCGAAGAAGAAAAATTAGCAATTAAAAAAGCGGAGGAAAAAGGTGAAAAGTAAGCTGGTTGCTATTTTGCCATTTTTGGGCAGTTACCTTTTAGCTACGGGTATAGCTTTTTGGGCGTTCTCCCGCCAAACCACTTCCAAAATGTTAGTTCCAATTCAAGAAAAGGCAACCACTTCTGCCGAGCCAACCGCTTTTAGTGGTCCGCGCGATCAAGAATGCCCCCTAAATGGGGAGTTTTTTACTAAGGCCCAGAAAAACATTTGGTCCCAACGGCGGCCGCTTTTGGTGATGATTGAGAATCACCGGGAAGCACGGCCGCAATCAGGATTATCACGGGCGGATATTGTTTACGAAGCTGTTGCCGAAGGGGGCATTACCCGTTTTATGGGGGTTTATTATTGCCGGGCGACGGAACCAGCCCCGCGCCCTTATGATGTTGGCCCTGTCCGCTCAGCCCGGACTTACTTCTTAGATTGGGCCTCGGAATATTCTTCTTGTCCTCTTTACAATCATGTTGGGGGAGCTAATTGCAGCGCTCCACCCGGGGGGCGTTGTACCAGTGATCCCCGGGTGCAGGCTTTAGAGCAAATCGATCGTTATGGATGGATGGCGCCTAAGCACCATTGCGATATGAACCAATTCGCCTTGGGATACCGCCAGTGCCGGCGCGAACCAGAAAGAGATGGCCATCCCCGGGCTACCGAGCACACGATGTATTGTGACACTAAAGCTTTGTGGCAACTTGCCGATAAGCGCGGTTTGTCTGGTTGGGATAAAAGTTATTTCCGCCCTTGGCATTTCAAGGATGACCAGCCGGCCAAACCGCCGGAAATGAAAGCCGTGAGTTTCTATTTCTGGCCGGGCTACGACGCTTATCGGGTTCGCTGGCAATATGATCCGGCCCAAAATGCTTATCGGCGGGAAAATGGGGGACAACCGCATGTTGATTTCTTGACCAAAAAGCAGTTGACGGCAAAAGTTGTTATTCTCCAATTTGTCCGCCAGACCGGTCCTGTTGACGAGCATAAACATATGCTTTATGGCACTATTGGCCGGGGCAAAGCTATTGTTCTCCAGGATGGGCGCATCATCAAGGGCACTTGGCGCAAGCCGGCCCGCCAGAAAAGGACAATTTTTTATAACCAAAGCGGCCAGGAAATTAAGTTTAACCGTGGCCAGATATGGATTGAAGCGCTGCCCTTGGGAACAAAAATAAATTATGAATCCTAAACGCGCCCTAGCGGTTTTGTTGGTATCAGCTACCCGGCGGGAAATTTTGGCGGAGTTTTTTGCCCGCCCCGAGGAAGAATTTTATGTTCGGGAGATAACCCAAAAGATAGGGAAGACCTTAAGTGGGGTCCGGCGAGAACTGTTTCAATTAGAAAAATTAGGATTACTAAAATCGGAAAAACGGGGTAACCGCCTCTTTTTCCGTTTGAACCACCGTTTCCCTCTTTTTTACCCTCTCTTGCTTTTAATGGAAAAGAGCTATGGTTTGGGCGCCAAATTGTACCAGCAGCGAGATCGTTTGGGGAAATTGCGGCTAGTTTTAGCCTCAAACCAATTCCTTACTTGGGCTAAAGATGCCCAAGGGGTAGATTTGGTAGTTGTGGGCCGGGTTGTTTTGCCGGAATTGGGGAAAATTATCCGCCAGGAAGAAAAACGCCGCGGCCGGGAAATTAATTATGCGGTTATGGATTGGCGAGAATTTCGTCTTCGTTACCGAAATAGCGATCCTTTCTTGGTGAATTTTCTTTTGCGGGGAGTGGCGGTCTTGGTTGGTAGCGAAGAATTTATCTTTCAAGAAAAATGAAGCGGCGCATTTTTCGGACTGGCCATAGCTTGGCGGTGACTATTCCCCGCCTGGCAGTAAAAACTTGGGATTTGCAAGCTGGCGAAGAGGTGGAGGTTAAAGTTGAATACCGGCGCCAACGTTTGGTTATCATTTTCCAGACCCCGCGGCAGATTAGCCTTCTGGCCTGGAAACAAAAATGAGGGCCCGACGCGTTTTGGCTTTAATTGTGCTGCTGACTGCTTTTGGCCTATTAATTGATTGGCCGCGGGATATAAACTTGCATTTTCGCCTCGGCCATCATTCCGTTAACTGGCATTGGCGCAAACCAGAGTTGGCTTTTAGTCTTGCCGGCCACCGTTTCCAATTGCCAGATAAACTGCCTAAGGGTTTAGATTTGGCCGGCGGAGTTCACCTGGTTTTCCAAGCTAAAATGGAGAAAATTGCCGCGAAAGACCGCCTAGCCGCTTGGCGGGCCTTGGAGGAAAATATTCACCAACGGGTAGATGCTTTTGGTTTAGGCGAGGTAGCTATCCGGCGGGTTAAAGAAGGCAACAACTATCGTCTGACGGTGGATATTCCCGGCAATATCAATCCCCAGCAGGCGGTGGCATTGATTGGGAAAACAGCCCAGCTAGATTTTCGCTTGGTAACCCCGGTGGCTACAGTGGCTGCCGGGCAAAAGCAAAATCCGTTTCGGGCAACTGGCCTAACCGGCGCTTATTTAGAGAGAGCCCGAGTGGAATTCAACCGCCAAACAGGCAAACCTTATATTGCTCTGACCTTCAATCTGGCCGGGGCGAAAAAGTTTGCCGCGATTACCAAAAAGCATGTCGGCCAGCGGCTGGCGGTATTCTTAGACAAAAGATTGTTAATGGCCCCGGAAATAAAAGAGCCAATTTTAAATGGCCAGGCGATGATTAGTGGCAATTTTAAGCTGAAGGAAGCTAAGGAAATTGTTTCCCAATTGAATGCTGGCGCTTTGCCAGTGCCGCTGGAATTAATTGAACAAGAAAAAATTAGCCCTACTCTAGGGTCCGCTTCCATCCGTCAGGCATTTCGCGCTGGGGCAGTGGGTGTCCTGATAGAGGGGGCTTTCATGGTTCTTGTTTATGGCTGGTTGGGGTTTTTAGCTCTTTTAGGATTGGCGGTTTACGGGATTTTAAGTTTTATGCTTTATAAAATTTTGCCGGTCACCTTAACTATGCCCGGAATTGCTGGTTTTTTGCTTTCCTTAGGGATGGCTGTTGATGCTAATATTCTCATTTTTGAGCGCATGCGGGAAGAATTACGCAGCGGTAAGCCTTGGCGGTTAGCTATGGAATTAGGTTTTGGCCGGGCTTGGGATTCAATTCGTGACGCCAATGCTTGTACTCTTATTACCTCTTTTGTCCTTTTTAATCCTTTTGATTGGCATTTTCTTAATACGGCCGGAATGGTGCGCGGTTTCGCCTTAACTTTAGGCTTAGGGGTTCTTTTGGAGCTTTTCACTAGCATTGTGGTGGTGCGGGCGATTATGAGGGTTCTTTATCACCGGAGGGAAAAATGAATTTTATGCGCTGGCGGGTTTTTTATTTTTTGCTTTCTCTGCTTGTTTTAGTGCCGGGGTTATACTCTTTGGCCCGCTGGGGATTGCGGCCGTCGATTGACTTCCGCGGCGGGTCGGTTTTGACCGTAAAGGTGGCCAATAATGTTAAAGACCAAGAGCTCATGCGTCTGGTCCAGCAGGTGACTGGTGAGGAGCCGGAGATTATTGACATTAAGGGTAGCCGACAACGGGAAATTCGGATGGCGCCGATTTCTTTGGCCAAGAAGGAAAAAATTATGCAAGTGTTGCGAACTAAATTAGGCCAGGTGGAAGAAACGCATTTTGCCAGCTTGGGGCCGGCTTTGGGGCGAGAGCTGTTGATTAAAACAATTACCGGGTTAATTTTGGCAACCTTAGGCATTTTGCTTTATATTTCTCTTCGTTTCCGAGAAAAAAGTTTTGGCGTCTGCGCCGTCTTGGCTATGCTCCATGATTCTTTGGTACTTTTGGGAGTTTTTAGCCTTTTAGGTCATTTTTATCAAGTGGAAGTTAGCAGCCTTTTTGTTACTGCCCTTTTAACGGTGTTGTCTTTTTCGGTCCATGATACGGTAGTTGTTTATGACCGCATTCGCGAACTGCGCCATCGTCATCCTGAATTGGATTTTCTTACCCTGGCCGACGTTGCCGTTACCCAAACTCTTACCCGGTCTCTAAACAACTCGACGACCATAATTTTGGTTTTATTGGCCCTTTTCCTTTTGGGTGGGCCGACTATTCACTGGTTTAGCTTTGCCCTTCTGGTGGGGATGATTAGCGGAACCTACTCTTCAATTTTTACTGCCGTGCCTCTTTTGGTGGTTTGGAAGACTTGGCGGAAGCGCCCAGCTGGTGGTAAATAATTGGCAGCCGTTTTTGGAGATAGCTTTTGCGGTTAAGTTTGGGATTTTCTTCCACTTCTTGGAAAAGGGCTTGAAGGATTTTGCCAACCAATGGACCGGAGGGAATCTGCAATTTTTTCATAATTTCGTGGCCATTAATTTTAAGGTCTTTAATGGTGAAGGGTTGCTTTTGGACTTCGGCGAGGCGTTTCTTAAAGAGTTCAAAGCGCCAGGAAGTGGGCCGGGAGCCAGAGCCAATGCGGTCGGCTGTCCGCAGAGCGAGCATGTCGGAAAGATTTTCTTTGCCCACGTGGCGGATAAAGCGGCGAAGGGCTTTGTCGGTTTGGTGCTCATCAACGGTGAATTGGTGCCAACGGACTAGCCGCCATAACCGCTCGCTTTCCTTTTTGCTTAGGCGAAGCCGCTGGCTAATCTCTCGGGCAATCTTGGCTCCGACTACCTCGTGATTATAAAATGTTCGCTCTGGCCCTTGGCCGCGGGCAGTAGGGGGTTTGCCAATGTCGTGGATGAGGGTAGCAAAGCGCACTAGGGGGTCTTGGCTGGGGCAGCTAGCCAGCGCCTTTAGAGAATGGGTCCAGACATCATAAATATGGTGTTTTGCTTGGGCGACGCCATAAGTAGCTTCAAGCTCGGGGAGAAAATAATGAAGCAGGCCACTGGTACGGAGGAAATTAATGCCCTCGGCGGGGTAAGGGCTAGCAAGAATTTTCCACAGCTCATCGCGGATGCGCTCGGCAGAAATTTTGCTGATCAAGGCGGCGTTTTTTTGAATAGCAGCAAAAGTTCTTGGCTCGATAAGAAAGCCAAGTTGAGAAGAAAAGCGGATTGCCCGCATCATCCGTAAGGCATCCTCTCGAAAGCGCTTAGTAGGATTGCCAACGGCGCGAATGAGCTTTTTTTGCAGGTCGTTTTGACCGTGATGGGGATCAATAAGGCGGGGCTGCTTTTGGTAAGCTAGGGCCATAGCATTAATAGTGAAATCGCGGCGCTGGAGGTCTTCCTCAAGGGTTTTGCCCCAGCGGATTTGGCTGGGGTGGCGGTAATCTTGATAAGCAGCCTCTTGCCGAAACGGGGTAATTTCTATCTTTCTTTCCTTTTCTAAGGGTATAGTAACGGTGCCGAATTTATTATGGTAGAAACTTTGGGGAAAAAGTTTTTGAATTTCTTCTGGGGGAGCGTTGGTGGTAAAATCCCAGTCGTTAAAAGGGCGTTTCAAGAGAAGGTCACGGACGGCACCACCGACTAAATAAATCTCCCAGCCGGCCTTAGTAAAAATCTGGAAAACTTTTTTTATTTCTGGCGGCAAGGTAATTGTTGGCAAGCTTTTTCTCATACTGAATTATATAATAGGTTATGGCAAATTACCGCTGGCATTTGTTGACGAAGACAATTATTG
>JALWDZ010000022.1 GCA_027039485.1 Candidatus Shapirobacteria bacterium | reverse complement strand
GCCCGGCTTTAAGACAATTTCGCCAATATTACAACCTACCTTCTTTTGTCCGTTGCGGCAAAAGTTTACCGCCAAATGTTTTGGCCCCTTGATAGAAACAATATAGTGGTTGCCTGGCCGCATATTCATTTCTTTTCGCTCTTTCATGCCAACATGGAAAACGCCCTTCTCGTCCGACTTTGCCACCATGGCAAAATCACGCCGGTATAGCTCTTCTTTTTTCTCTTCCGGCGCATATTCTAAATCTACAAAGTGCAATTTAACCGGAATAGTAACCCCTTTGGCCTTTACCCCGTCAACTTTAAAAGTAATTTGGAAACCTGCTCCTGGCAAAGCACACCATGCACCTTCTCTATCGGCACAAACGAAAAACTCAACTGGCTTTCCGCCGACATTAATTTTCGTGGCCGGGCAGGAAATCTGAGGACAAGGGAGATGAGAGCATGGCTGAGGGTTGCTCTTTTTAAAATCTTCAAAATTTGACGATATCTTCGGCCTAACCCAGGTAAGATAAGTTCCATCCGGGCAGCGGATCAGGCCTACCCCCGAAGGAAACGGCACCGGTGTTCCCACCGGCCGGCGGGTAATTATTGGTGTTATTGTTGGGTGCGGAATAGTACTTGGGCTTGGTTCCGGACTTGGAACAACACTAGGGCTTGGATGAACTGTTGGCGCACTAGTTGGTTCGGTCGGATTCCAATAGACATCGTCCCCTACTAAACCAGCATAATAAGAAGGCTTGCCGTTCGCATTTGCCTGCGGGCCAACCGCTTTAATTTGCCAATTCCACCCGCTACCACTCTTTTTTATAATATATACCTGATGGCCGGGATTATTTTTCATTTTGAATTTCAATTGCAAAATTTTCCCTACCTGTTGCGGCTGTCCTTTGGTTCGTACCATTACTATATGAATCGTAGCTTTTCCGTTTCGACACCCGCTAACTTTTTGCAAAATCACTTTATCAAAAGTGTTCGTAGTAGTTCCCTCGGTGGTACCTGCATTAGTAATTAGGTTTTCTAACTCAGCATATTGGCAAGAATAAGGAATTTTTAGATCGACGCCGGAAACTCTATTATGCCGCTGTTTTGTAAATGCTTCATTAAGATAATAAGACACAACCGCCTCTTTCCCTGGAGCTACATTTATATGATTAGGGTTGAAAATGCCAAAGCGAAGATTGCCCGCAGCTCCGCGGCGCAAATCTTGGCGATGTTTTACTAGCGCCGCCCCAACAAAAAGGGAAAGCATCAGAAAACCCAGCAACAATAACGCTGCAATGCTCCCTTTTTTCCTGTCTTTTACAATCATCATTGCCGCCTTCTTATCGTTTCAAAGTCTAACAAATTAACATAGCCGTCACAGTTAACATCTGTTTTCCAGTCAGACCTTTTAATATGATCGTAGTTGTTTCCATTACCACCTGATGCCTCTGCTATCCAAGTATCTATTGACCAAACTAACTGATCAGATGGAAGACACTGGCTTGGGGTAGGACTGGGGGGCGGAGTAGGTGTTAGGGTCGGAGAGGGCAAAAGAGTTGGTGTTGGGTTGGTAATAACGGTGGGAAGAGCTACGGGGGAAAAACTTACTTCTTCCGGCTTAATGTCGCTAACATCGTATATGCCAGCACTACGAAGCCTCGCTAAACTAATATAAACAACATCATTGCCATTTTCCTCTACCGGCCACACTCTGCCACTCCACGCTTTGCCGTTGTGATTAATAGTAACATTACTATCGGTTGAAAATCCAAATCCTTTAAGAACAAGGTTGTTTCCCCAAGGAAAAACTATAAGAGCACGGTGTAAATCAAAAAAATTCTCATAGTTTTCTCTTAACGCCGTTCTTAATGCCAAACGTTTCGGCGAATATTGCTTTGTCCAGCCGTCTATTTTAATCATGGCAGGAGTTGCCATCATGGTGTGTTGAAAAATCCACGTAATAAATTTAGACACATAAGGGAACGCTGCTTCTATTTGCCAGGCAATTCTGTCAAGACGGGCTGGGTCATAGGTTGGTTGGTGTTTACTGCCATTCATTCTGAAAGTTTCTATATTTGCCCACGCCTCTCTTGAAAAATATTCCGGTTTGGATTTTATTGCGTCTGCAAGAGCTTTAAAATGATCTTCGTCTCTCTCTCTAGTTTTAGTTAACCCGCTACCTACACTATCTTGCGGAGCAATTATATCTATTCCCATAGCTAGAATTTTTTGAAATCCTCTTTTTGCCAAGCTGTAATCAGTGTTCTGATAAAGATAAGGAGACCACACTATTTTTTTAGAAGGAAAGTTTGCCTTTATTTTTTGGACGAGTTCTTGATAAAAAGCAGCAACTGTTCCGTTATTTACCACTTCTCCTACTTCATTTTCCGGCGTTATATAAAACCCCAATATTGTGTTGTCCCAATCAATATGCCAGTTTTTGCTTTGCTTTTGAATTTCTTTCGCCAACTGCAAAGAAAAACTAATCAATGTTGCTCTGTCACTGGCATTGCCAATATAATTTATATTATCAGTGCCGGCCAAACCTATAACGACTTTCATATGGTTGTTTTCGGCATACTGAAAGATGTTTCTAAAAACAGTATCCTGGCCAGGAACCTTAGTATTGTCATAATATTTGTAACTTCCGTTTTCCTTTTTAAGAACACCAATTGCTGTGATTATCACTGTGTCAATATTGGCAGAATGCATGTCTGTCAAAATTGCATCCACTAATTTTTTAGAATTGTGGCTAATGTCGAAATCTGTGAGCCAAAAGCTGCCTGTAATAGGCAGGTAATTTCTTTCTAACTCTGACGAAGCGCGTATCGGCACACTAAAGAAAAAATAACAGGACAAAATTATGGAAACGAAGAAAGCCCAGAAATTGCGTCGAAGAAATTGATATCTCATGCTGTCATATTAATGATAATATAAATAATCGTCTATTTGCAATGCTACGCGTTAGATCATATTTTTTTGTCTCCCAAAGTGTCCTTGTTAGATCATAATTCAATGTCTCCAAAAAGGTATACTAGCCTCCATGGTGAAGGTTATTAATTTTTCTTACCATGGAGGAAGGTTAGAAATGTTAAATCAATTTGTTAATGCGCTGCGCTAGATTTTTACCCCGACTCCGCCGTCCGCCAGCTGGCGGAGGCGGAACGTCTTGGGGCTTCGCTAACGCTCAGAATGACATAGTTTAAGTGTTTTGGTCATTTGGTTATTGTTTAGGATTTGGGTCATTAGGATTTAGGATTTGTTATTCCTAACTCCTCCAACCTAGCTCCTAGTTCCGTTTTTAACTTTTCACTTTAACTTCTTTCTTACTTTCCATTTTCCACTTTTCACTTTCTGAGTTCCGAGTTCCGAGTTCTAAGTTCCAATACCCATTGGGCGCTGGCGGAGGCAAGGTTTTGGATGACCTTAATGCCCTCTTCCGGGTCCAGGTCGCGGCCGATAAAAACGAAAACCAGGCGGTGGTGGGGCAAGAAAATAATCCCGCTGTCGGCAACCATCATTTCTTCGCGGCCAATTTTGTGGGCCACTTTAATATCTCCCAATTTGGCCGGGCTGTAATCAGTAAAAGGGGTGTTTTCCAACCAGCCAATAAATTTTTCCGGCATTAATTTTGCCCAAAGATAGCCAATATCAGCGGCGGTGGTTTGGTCGTGGCTGAAAGAGGTGTTTTTTAATCCCAGCGAATGGATATCATCGTCCAACTTTTGGCGGTCAAGTTGGTTGCAAAGGAGATGAAAGGCGGTGTTATCTGACTGCTGGAGGCTGAGCCGCAAGAGGGTTTCCAAAGAATATTGCCGCCCGGCCGGGGCCTCGCGCAGCCCGCCGTTGCCCGGTTGTTTGTCAGCCTGACGGAGGGTAACCAATTTTTGGCCGGAAATTTGCCCGGCTTGAATTTGCCTCTCCAGCCAAACCGCTACCGGTAGTTTTATCAGCGAGGCGGCCGGCATCGGTTGCTGGGCCTGGTATTGCCAGTGGAAAGAGCTGTCAAGGTCGGTGAGCCAAATTGCCCAGTGGTCGGGGGCGGGACGGAGCAAGGGCAAGAGGGGCGAGGCGGGTGATACCGGCTTGGTTGGTTGGTAATGAGTTGCCAAGAGATGGAAAACCAGAGCCGGGATAACGGTCAAAAAAATGAGCCAGGCCAAAATTTTCCGCCGCCGCCGGGCTTGTTGGGCAGCCTGGAGCGGGGAAAGAAAATCAAGCTGGCCGTCATTTTTAGAGGCGTCCATAGCGCCGCGCCAAAGCCAATAATTGCCGCCGGGAGAGGAGGCCGGTTTTGGCTCCCCAGTAACTAACCACCTGGGCTGAATTGACCAGGCCCCAAACCAAGGCCTCCGGGGGCGGGTGGCCCAAACTAAGGGCAGCAGCAAAAGCGCTGGCAAAGGCATCGCCGGCCCCGGTGGTATCACGGACCGGCACCATAACCGCCGGCTGATAATAGCGCTTTTTTTGCCAAAAGACGGTGGCTCCCCCGGCCCCTTGGGTTATTACCAAAATGGGAATCTGGGCCCGGTGGAGGCGCCTTTCCAGTTGGGCTCCCTGGGCGGTAAAAAGCTCTTCAGCTTCGGTTTGGTTGAGAAAAAGAACAGTGTTTTGGGCCAACTGGCGCACCTCTTGGCGCTGGGCTAGCTCCCGTTGGCCGGGGTTCCAAAAAACCGGCCGGCCTTCTTTTTTGGCCCGCTGGATAATGGCCGCCGCCAGGTCTAAATTGCCTTCCAGCGAGGCCAGGTAATAATTTTTGGCCCGGGCCCGGGGCAGGTGCTTCTTTTCCAGCCGCGTCTGGCCGCGAAAAACCAAAATGGTCCGCTCGCCGGTGGGGCCAACCAAGATTACCGACTGGTCCGTTTCCTCCGGCTTGATGACCAGGTAGCGACAGTCGAGATTTTTTTCTTTTTTCAATTCCCGAACCACCTGCTGGCCAAAACAATCGTTGCCCAAACGGGCCACCAAGGCCGTTTTCAACCCCAACCGCCCGAGGCCAACGGCAACATTGCTCCCGCCGCCGCCACTGCTAATCAATCGCTGGCGGATTTCCACCTTTTCGCCGTAAAGGGTGCAAATAGCCGTTTTGGCGCCAAGGCTCTGGCCGGAAAGAAGGCGGAACTGCTGGGAGCTGAGAAAAATGTCGCTGGTTACCGACCCGAAAACCAAGAAATCATATTCCTTCACGGCAGGAGGCGGAAATAATTAAGGATTTGCTTTTTGAGAGTGACAACGACCGGCTGGGCCAGTTGGTAATAGCGGAGGCTTTTGTTTTGGCGGAGGCTTTTTTGCCAATAGTAGCGGAGAAGCCAGCGGAGGCGGCTATTGATGTTAACCTTGCGGATGAGATTTTTATGGAAAGCGGCCTCGAGATGGGGGCGGTAAACGCCCGAGCCGCCGTGGAGAGTCAGCCAACAGGAGCTAGCGGCTTTCAGTTGGGCCAGATGGTCAAGGTCGAGGCGTTCGGAATGGCGCGGCTGGTAACCGTGGCGGTTGCCGCTAAAGACGGCGACAAGGTCGGCCCCGGTTTGACAAATTTGGCGGAGATGGTCGGGGTTAGTAAAAACCTGGTCGCTGTCCGGTTCAACTTCAACGAGGGTATTTTGCCGGTGGGCCCGAATTACCAACTGGCGGGCCCGGCGGATGTTTTCCCGGAGGGAAAGGTCGCTGGCGTCAAGGTGAACCATGTCAAAGCCTAAGTCGAGAGCCTGGTCGATGAGGGCCGGCGAATGGCCGTGGTCAAGATTGAGGAAAAGGGGCAAGCCTTGCTGGCGGTAGCTGGCCACTAAAGCCTGGAAATGGGATAAACCCCAAAATTCGGCCTCGCCTTCGGAAACGGCAACGATCGTCGGCCGCTGGGTTTCGGCCACGGCCGCCGCCACCGCCTTCAAGGTCAGAAAACTGTCGATGTTAAATGCAAACAACGGCCCCTGGCGGAGGACCTTAGCCAATGTCATCCTATTCTAGGATAAGAAAAAATCAGCCGGGTGTAAAGGGGAACTAGGAATTCCCCCGCAATGCCAGCCAGGACTGGAAGCCAGTCAGAAGAGAAAAAACAAACCAGTAGAGAACCAGGCCTGAGGAAAAACTAAAGCCAAAAAGCAAGGTCATCAGCGGGAAAAGGTAAAGCGACTGCTTCTGGAAACTGGCCATCATTTCTTCGGCGCCGCCTTCTTTTTTAGCCGCTTTTTCCTCCTCGGCCACCGCCGGGCTCATCACCTTTGCCCCCCAATATTGGGCCAGGGCCGCCCCCCAAAGGAAAAGCCCCGGCAAGGGCAGCTTCCCCCAATAAATGATATCCGGCTTTTGCAAATCAAGATACCAAAAATGGCGGGAAAAAGTGGCCGTCAGTGGCAGGTGCAAAAAGGGGTAAAAAAGGTGCTTCATGGCCGCCAAACTCTGGCCGCTGCCCAAAACTTGGCGGAAAGCCTGGTAAAGGGCAATCAAAACCAGGAACTGGACAATTTGCGGCAGGCAGCCGCCGGCGGGGTTAATCCCCTTTTGGCGGTAAAAATCCATCTGGACCCGGGCCAGTTTTTGCTTGTCATGGCGATACTTTTTCTTCAATTTTTCCAATTCCGGGGCAAATTGGCGCATCTGAGCGGCGGCCCGCAAAGTTGGCCAGGTCAGCGGCCAGAGCAAAAGCCGCAAGACAATTGTCAAAATCACCACCGCCCAGCCTAAATTGCCGGTTAGAAAGGCAAAAAACAAGAGGCTATTAACCAGAGGTTGGTAAAGCAAAACCGTCCAGAGCTGCTTAATCATATTCTGGAGTATACTATAACCGGGCCCGGCGGGCAATTTCCTCCTCAACTT
>JALWDZ010000021.1 GCA_027039485.1 Candidatus Shapirobacteria bacterium | reverse complement strand
CCTCTAGAATCTTTTGTTTAACTTCTATTGGCAAGCGCTTGTATTTTCTAACCATGAGAAACTCCTTTCTAAAAGGTTAATAAAATTTGTAAAGTGATTATAGTATATGGGGTACAGCCCAGAAAGATAACAAAGATGTTTTGAACATTTGAATTTTGGTTGTTTGAACATTGTTTAGTCCGCCAGCTGGCGGATTAGGATTTTGGTAATTAGGATTTGTTCCGACGTTCCGCCAGCTGGCGGAGTCGGAGCAGGTTTGATTATTTTTGGCCTTATTCAATACCCCGCCGGAGGATTTTTCGGGCGGCGCGGGTCTTGGCCATGCCTAACCAATCGCGGGGAAGGCGGCGCGGCTGCTTGCTTTTGATAATTTCGACAACATCGCCATTTTGCAATTCTTGGCCGAGGCGGCTTAGCTTGCCGTTAATTTTGGCCCCTTGGCAGTAGCGGAGAAGGTCGCTGTGGATCCGGGCGGCAAAATCAAGCGGGGTGGCTCCCCGGGGCAGTTGGATGATGTCGCGCTTGGGGGTGAAAACAAAAACCGAATCTTGGAAGAGGCGCAGTTGGTAATGGCCGTCCTGCCAGCGGACAAGGTCTTTGACCCAGCCGATGTCGGTGAAGGTTTTTCCAGTAGTTTGGCTAAGTTTGTAGAGGATGTGGGAGGCGGGGCCAAATTCGTTATAAGCGTGCATGGCTGGGGTTTTGATCTGAATTTCAACTTTTTGGTCTTTGATCTGGATGGGGAGGTGGATAGCCCGGTAGCCGCTAACTTTGGGCTGGGCGATATAATCGTCGAGTTCGTTGTTGTAAGCGGGAAAGCTGGCCTGGAGGACGCCTAAGCTGGCATAACAACTGGCTTCGTCTTGGGCCAAAATTGTCAACCCCAAAAGGTCGCTGACTACTCGGGGATCAAATTTTTGGCTGCGCCCTTCTTGCTGGTAGCGGCGGATTTTGAGGTAGGTGCTGTAAAGGCCTTTGCGGCGGCCGTAGACTTTGGCGAAAGGAATTTGGTTGGCGGTCAAAAGCCAGCGCACTTCGGCGGCTAAATCTTTGATAAGGCGACGGTCCAAAAGTTGCCGTTGTTGGAAGTAGCGGAAGAGTTTCTGGTATTCCCGGGGGCGGCGGATGCGAAAGGCGATATCTTCCAATTCGCGCTTGATGAAATAAAAGCCAATGTATTCGGCCAGGGGAGCGTAAAGGCGGTGAAATTTTTCGGCCTGGCGCTCTTGGTCTTGGCGGGGGATGGTGTCGATAGTCAAGGCGGCGTGGAGCTTTTCCACCAGGCGGATGAGGAGGATGCGGATGTCGTCAAGAGAGGCAAGGATGAGGCGGCGCATGTTTTCCAAAACCAGGGGGTCGTCGATGGCTAAATTGCCGCGGGTTGGCTGGCGGATTTCGGTAACGCCGCGGACAAGGCGAGCTACTTCGGGGCCAAATTGGTGTTCGATGGCAGCGGCGGTGATGCGCTTAGTTTCGAGGACATCGTGAAGAAGGGCGGCGGCGATAGTCTCCGGGCCGAAATCGAGATGGGCCAAAAACCAGGCGACAAAAAGGGAGTGGCTTATCCAGGGGTCGCCAGAAAGGCGGCGGTCGGGGGCATGGATTTTGGCGGCCAGTTGGTAAGCCTGGCGGATAAGCTCCTGGTGGGGCAATTTGGCGGTTACTTGGGCCAAATCTTTCCAATGGAGATGATGAATGGTTTGTTGGTTGAGGGGAATATCTGGCAAAAAAGCCTCTGCCATTGCTTACTATTATACACCGGAATCTAGAACTTAGAACTCGGAACTCAGAACTTGGAAAGCGAAAAGTTTAAGTGGAAAATGGAACTAGGAACTAGGTAAAAAAAGGGCTAAGGGCGAAGAAAGTGAAAAATTAAAAATGAAAAGTGAAAAAGAAGTGGAAAGTGAAAAAAATGGAACTAGGTTGGAGGAACTAGGAATAACAAATTCTAAACCCCGACGCGATATCGGGGCAAGCTTGTCCCTACTAAAGAGGGGTTGGTGATTTGGGATTTTTAGGCAATTTTGTACCTGGAGCTGGTGTTAATTTCAAATAAGAAGGCGGGGATGGTTGGTGCTAAAATAGGTTATGGGGAAGATTTCCAGCTTGACTTTGCAAAAGCGCCATGGCGGCATGTGGGTTGCCCTTTCCCGGGGTGGGGGTAAAGTTTATGCCGCCCACCAGACGCTGGCCGGCCTTTACCGTCTACTGAAAAAACAGGGCATTGATCCGGTTAAAAAAGCCTTGATTACCCGGGTGGAACGCCCCGACCGCGCCCGTGCTTATTAAATTTCCTTACCATTACAAGAAAACTGTCTTTGGTAATTTGCCCGATCCTTTGGTAGATTTGGAAGTCAAAACGCCGCGGGGCTGGCAAAAATTGCGCTTTTTGGTGGACAGCGGCGCCGATGTGACAACGCTGCCCCTTTTTCTGGCCCAAATGTGGGGGATAAAAATTGACCGGAGCCAAGAGGTGGCTATGGATGGCGTTGGCGAGGAGGCAATCGCTGCTTATCCCAGCCGACTGACCGTTCGCTTGGGCGACCGAGAATTGGCTCTCCACTGCTATTTTGTGGCCAGCGAAACGATTCCCCTTTTGGGGCGCTTGGATCTCTGGTCGCGGTTTGATTTGATTTTTGACAACCGCCAGCAGATGATTGTTTTCCGCCAACCGGCTCGCTGGCGGCAGTGGCTAGCCAAAATTTGGCGTGCTATAATTGGCGGCAATGGGTGAAGGATTAAAAGTGCAAGGGCCAGAAAGTATCGGTTTGGCGAGAGAGCCGGAGGGAAGCATAAGGCCGGCTGATCGTTTGCCAGAAGAGAAAGGCGAGGGGGAAAGTAGGTCGTTAGGGGCGTTGGGGACTTTAGGTTTGTTAGAAACACTGGTAAGTATAGGTGGTGGGCCTTTTAACAGAACAGAAATTATTAGTATGGCAAGAAACTTACCGCTGATGGATTTAAGCAAACTGTTGGGCCGCTATGGCTAAAGTTGGCCTTTTTTATACCGCCTGGACTGATTCGGTGGAACGAATTGTGGATGAAGCCTCGGGCCAAATTATCCCTATCCACTATTCGCAGATTATTTGGCAGAAAAAAAACCGCCAGCTAGTGGCGCTGGCTAATGGCCAAGATTTAGCCCAATTCGGCCTTTTTTATTTTCGGGCGGTGGGCGATCGCAACGAAAATTTGCCCCTTCTTTTGGAATATGCCCAAAAGCGGCAAATTCGGGTGGTGGACCAATATCTAACCCGGTTGGGCGGGGCGATGCGTAAGCGGAAATCCAACGAGGCGGTGCTCCTCCAGGCAGCCGGGGTTTCCTATCCGCGGTCGGTTTTTGTGGCCGACCACCAGCTGTTGGCGAAACTGGCGGCCAAGTGGCCCAAGCCGTTAATTTTGAAAAATACTGCCGGGCGGCACGGCACGGGCACGTTTTGGATTCGCTGCCAGGAAGATTTGGAAAAGGCTTTGCTCGGCCGGCGGCGGGCCAATTTTTTGCTCCAGGAATATATTCCCAATGATGGCGACTACCGGCTTTTTATAATTGGCTATCGGGTTGTGGCCGGGTTTAAGCGCCAGCCTAAGGAAGCAAAGTTGATTCTAAACCGGTCTCAGGGGAGTTCAGTGGCTCTAGAAAAAGTGCCGGTGAAGGTGAAAGCAGAAGCTGAAAAAGCGGCCCGGGCTTTGGGGGTGGGAATTGCCGGGGTGGATTTGGTGGTTGACCAGCGCTGGCGGCAACCGGTAGTGA
Organism: Candidatus Shapirobacteria bacterium; assembly: GCA_027039485.1. Taxonomy (GTDB): domain Bacteria; phylum Patescibacteriota; class Microgenomatia; order UBA12405; family UBA6130; genus S016-97. The sequence goes on along the minus strand of JALWDZ010000021.1, from coordinate 19,246 downwards.
TTGAAGTTAATCAGGCGCCAGAATTTCGGGTAATGGAAAAGCGGACCGGGAAAAATATCGCCCGGTTGATCGTTGATTATCTTCTTCAAGCGGCGGGGTTGGGGACATAAGTCTTTGAGTAGTTTGGTTGCTGAAATGCGAATTTTGCGGCTTAGATTTAATTCCTGGACCAAAAGGCTGGCTCATTTTAGAAGTGAACCGGACACCCCAGTTTCAGATTTTTGAAAAGAAGACCGGTTTCAATGTTGCCACCGCTATCGTTCGGTTTCTTTTGAAGTGATAATGTTTTTAGTAGTGTTTTAGACTCAGGGCGTTTTTGTGCCAATCCTAACTAATAAACGTTCTATGGTGATTGGATCTACAGACTTGTAGCCCATTTCTTGGATAAGTTCTATAGGTATTGCCAAGACCTCTCTTGGCTGACGACCAAACTTTTGCCCAATAGGCTTGATGCCAAAAAATTTCAACATTCTTTCATCGGGAGGGTTGCAGGTGTAATGCACAACCATCTTTCCTTGTTCACTAATAACGGTTTCGTGGCCGTTTTCTTCGGCTCTTGAAATAGAAAATTTTTCTGCCATATTGCGTAATAGTAACGATTATACCACTTGCAAAAGTACGCCTCCGGGTGGTCTAGTCCGCCGGCTGGCGGAGACACCTGGGTCGTGAATGAGAGACGAGAAGGCACCTCTCTGGTGTAATTAATTACTACTATATGAGTGAGAAAATTCTTGCCAGATGTCAAGATTGCGACTTTGTTGCTAAAGGGGAGAATAGGAAGGAAATTTATCTGGCAATGATAGAGCATCATTGGAGAAAAAAACGTAACCCCTCTCCCGAAGATTTGTTGCGCTTTTGGGGTACCAATTGGGGCGAAAGTGGCCATCGCACATTTGAAGTATCACTTAATCCGGGTAGTGCGGGCGAAGAGAAGTCAATATGGCAGGTTACCCATGGCGCTACCGTGGTGGATGTAGAACGACGTAAGGTAATCTTTGAAAAAGGCGAGTCTCGAAGCGATTGGAACGAGTAGGCCTTGAAGTATCTTTGTCAAAAGTGTGTTTCTGTTGGGGGCAAGGGCGTCTGGGAATGTTAGGGAAGTGAAGAAGAGGGCAACGGTGTAATGATAAAATATAGGTGGGATAAGGAAGATGCCTTCTAGTTTAATTTCGTCAACGCGCAACATTTGCGAAGATTTAGGCATAAGACCCAACACGGAACATTGGGGACAGCACTTTTTAGTGGACAAGGAGATTCGTGACCAATTAGTCGAGCGGGTTCCATCGATGCCGGTGGTAGAAATAGGTCCAGGCCTAGGTGTTTTAACAGAGCCGTTAGTCCAGCGCGGTTTACCTATAACAGCGGTTGAAATAGACCGTCGTTTTGAGCCGGTGCTCCAAGCCCTTCAGGAAAAATACCCTCATTTACAGGTTGTCTTTGCTAACGTTTTAAAAATGGATTTCTCTCGATTAGCCAAAGTTATGGGAGAAAAACGAATTTGGTTAATGGGAGCTTTGCCTTATCAACTGTTAGAACCTTTAATGTTAAAGTTGGTTCGCCGGCGGGGGGAAAGCGAAGTGGTTGCCGGAGCAACTTTTTTGATCAGTCAGCGATCGGCTCGGGCAATCACAAAGAACCAGCCCCCAAGGGTAAAATTGGGCCTTTTAGCTGCCAGCCTTTTTGATAGTTATTTGGTGAGGGAGAAAATTGGCCGGGAAAGCTTTTGGCCTCAACCGCAGACTCAGTCAGCTATCGTTCATTTAACCCAACGCAGCGACCGAGAATTGGCTGGCCGGCCGGTTGATTTTGTTTGGCGTTTTCTCTTTGCCCACCCCCGAGCCAAAGTGGAAAATGCCTTGCGCGAGGCCTTTATTGCCCTGCATCGGGTTCGGACATCGATAACCGTTGACAAAAGAATGTCTCATCGCCGGGACCGCCGTCGCGCAAAGGCGGAGTTAAGAAAATTTAATGGACTAGTGGAGCGACGGGAAGATATCGAATCCAAAACGTTTCTTACTAAAAACCGTTCCCGAGCCTTAGTTGATCAATTAAAGTTACCAGAGAGAATAAGGCAACTATCAGTAGAACAGCTAGATAGTATGGCGTTAGAGGATCTTGACAGAGCACTCTTTGCCAATATGGTCGATTAGTCTTTGGCTAAATTAAAGCTTTTCAGGGCTGTTTAAGTCGGTACTGGCGGCGCAAAATACAAGTGGAGAAATGAGTGGTATAATAATAAAAATATAGGTGGGATAAGGAAGATGCCGGCAAAGAGTGAAGTAAAAATTTTTAGAAAAGTGCCTCCCGAAGCGATTGCTAAGCATTGGCGAACAATGGTGGAAGGGCAAATCGCGGCTAAAGAAATCTGGGTGGAGGAGGAGAAAAGGTGGCAGGAAACGATTTTGGAGGTGGTAAATTTATTGCAAGAAAAACAGGTGGCGGGAGAGTTTTCGGTGGGGGAGACAAAAATTCGTGTTGACCACCAGCGTGAGGAAAATGACCCGCAGGGAATAATCGATATCTGGTTGATTGGGCCGGTGATTGGCGATGCTGAAAAGGTGGCATATCTTTATAAGATTACTACCCAGGAAAGTGATGGGTCAGTAAGAAGAGTAGCGGCTCAGAAGCGGGTGCTAGGCGATGATGGCCGGGGAAAATGGTTGGCGATGACTAGGGGAGAAATTCAAGAATTAAAAGAAGTTTTGGCGGCGGGGTTGAGTGAAGGAAACACTAGTTAGCTGGTTTTAAAAGGTTTGATGACTAGCTGGCGGCCTTTTTGGATGGCCTGGGCGTTAGTGCGGAGGAGGATTTCTTTTTCCCATTCTTTAGGCCAATCGGGCGCGGTAATGGTAATTTTATCGGTTAGACCCAAACCGGCTTGGCGGCGCAAAACTTGAATTTGGCGGATTAATTCCCGGGCGGCTCCCTCGGCAGCCAGAGCCGGGGTGATTTTGGTATCCAGCCAGGCTTTGGGTTCCGGGCCGGGCTTTATCTTGACCTCCTTGACATTTAATTCTTCCTTAATCATATCTAGCAAATCTTGGCTTTTCTGGGCTAATAGCTGTTTGGCTTGGGGGTGCAGGCAGCGGAATCTTGCCAGCGGCTGGCGGAGTTTGATTTGCTTTTCTTTGCGCTGGGCGTGGCCGAGGCTGACAATCTCCCGGACCGCCGCCATTTGCTTTTCCAGTTGGGTGTTGATTAGCTTTTCCTGGACGGAAGGCCAATCTTGGAGATGGACAGAATCGTTAACCGACCACTGTTTTTCATGGCCCCGCAAGTTTTGCCAAACAGTTTCGCTAAGGAAGGGGATAAAGGGCGCCAAAAGGAGGGTGGTCTGGCTGAGGACATAATGGAGGGTGGCTAGGCAACGGCGGGCGGCCTCTTTCTGCTGGCGGCTGGCCTGATCGGGCAAAAAGTTGACCCGGTCGCGGGAACGGCGGATGTACCAGGTGGACAAATCCTCAAGGAATTTTTCTATCGCCCAAAGCGCTTCCTGGTGGTGGTAAGCATCAAGGTGCTTGGTGGCCAACTTTTTGGTGGTCTCCAGGCGGGAAAGAATCCACTGGTCCAAAACACTTGGTTGGTGGGGTGTGGCTCTTTTTGGCGGTTGCCACCGGTGCAATTGGGCGTAAGTTTTGAAGAAACGATAACTGTTCCAATAAAGGAAAAGGTATTGACGGCGGACTTCGTCAGCAATGTGGTAGCCGAAGTTGAGGTTGAATTCCGGCTTCTGGCGGGCAAAAAGCCAGCGCATGGTGTCGACGCCCATTTTTTCGGCCGCCTCGTCAAACCAAATGGCGTTGCCCTTGGATTTATGCATTTCTTCGCCTTTTTCGTCGCGGACGAGGGCATGGCCAAGGAGGGTGCGGTAAGGATTGGTGTCTTCCAAAAGGGTAGCCATGGCAATGAGGGAGTAAAACCAGTTGCGGAATTGGCCAGGGAAACATTCCAAGACCAAGTCGGCCGGGAACCACTGGCGCCAATATTTTTTGTCGCCAAGATAACTCACCTGGCCGGTTTTGGGGTCAATTAGGGTGGAAAAAGGGACAATGCCGGCGTCAAGCCAGGGGTTGCCAACATCGGGAACGCGGCGCATCAGATGGCCGCACTTGGGGCAGCGGATTTGAACTTTGTCAATCCAGGGGCGATGGGGCGAGTGGCCAGCAAATTCCGCCCAGCCTTTGACGGCCCGCTTTTCCAACTCTTCACGGGAGCCGATGACTTCAAAATGGCCGCAATGGGGGCATTCCCAAATTGGCAGCGACAAGCCCCAATAGCGCTTTTTGGAAATCATCCAATCACCCATGTTTTTCAGCCAGTCTAGCTCGCGCTTGAGGCCAAAGCCGGGGATCCAGTGGATTTTCTTAGCGACGGCAATCATCCGTTGGCGCAAAGTTTTGCCGGTGGAGGTTTTTTGATCCATGGCAATGTACCATTCGTCGACCAGGCGCCAGATAAGTTCGGTGCCGCAACGCCAGCAAACCGGATAGGGGTGGGTATAAGCCTGGGTGCGGAAAAAGTAGCGGCCGCCATCCTTTTGGCGCAGATAGTCAATGATCAACTCGGGGTGCTTTTTGGCATTTTTGCCGCTCAACGGGCCGTAGCCGGGGAGGTAGTTGCCTTCTTCGTCGACAACCGGAAAGATGACGTCGCTCCAGCCTAATTCCTTTTTGACCAACTGGTGGTCTTCGGTGCCGGCGCCAGGGACAATGTGGACCAGGCCGGTGCCTTCTTCCTCGTTAACCAAATCTTTAGAGAGGACCAAAGCATGAAAATGGGGATTCTTAGCCATTTTTTTGATGATCGGCAATTCGGCAAAAGGGGCCTGGTAGTGGCTGATTTTTTCTTGGTCAATTAACTGCTGGCCGGTAACGACTTTTTTGGGGGTGAGGTCTTGGCCAAAAACAGCCGGGATCAACTTTTTGGCCAGCCAATAATGGTTGCCTTGCCATTCAACCCGGGCGTATTGAATTTCCGGATGGGCCGCAACTAGGGTGTCGGCAGGAATTGTCCAGGGGGTAGTCGTCCAGACGAGGAGAAATTCGTTTTTGGCCGCTGGTTGGCCGGTGCGGATAACTGGGAAGCGCATGAAGACGGCCTGGTGGGTCCGCAGTTGGTGGCCGCCCTCGCTGATTTCTTGTTGGGAAATGGCCGTCCCGCAGCGGGGGCACCAGGGAACAGCGTCGTTGCCCTTGTAAATCAAGCCTTCTTGCCAGGCTTTTTTGAGAAAATGCCAAATCATGTAGTTGTTTTCCTCGCTCATGGTGTAGTAAGAATGGTTCCAATCCATGAAGTAGCCAAGGCGGATTGACTGTTGAGTTTGGATTTGGGAATATTTGCGGACCCGGGCCTTGCAGTCCTCGACAAATTTGCCGATGCCGTATTTTTCGATGTCTTTTTTGCTTCGGAAGCCCTTTTCTTTTTCAACTTCAACTTCAACCCACAGTCCCTGGCAGTCAAAACCGTTTTGGAACCGCTGGCGGTAACCTTGCATATTCTTGTAGCGCTGGTAGATATCTTTTAAGGTGCGCCCCCAAGCATGGTGAACGCCCATCGGGTTGTTGGCGGTGATGGGGCCGTCAAGAAAAGAGAACTTTTTTTTGGCCCGGTCGTTGCGGTGAAGGTATTTTTGAACGACGCCCTTTTGGTACCACCAGTCAAGCACCTGGTGCTCGTTTTTGATAAAGTCAAATTGTTTTTGCTGGGCCATTTTTTAATAAAAAAGTCCTTCAGAGAAGGACCGGAAATGAGCCCGCTTTTGCAAGCGGCCTCTAGGCAATGATAATGTTTTGCCAAACTTTCATTAAAATAATATAGCACGAGGGGAGAGGGAATGCAAAATAGAACTCAGAACTTGGAATTCAGAGCTCAGAACTTAGAAAGTGAAAAGTTTAAGTAGAAAGTGGAAAAGAAGTTAAAGTGAAAAAATGGAACTAAGAACTAGGTTGGAGGAACTAGGAATAATAAATCCTAAATCCTAATGACCCAAATCCTAAACAATACTCAAATGACCAAAACCCAAATGTTCTAAACGTCTTAATCATCTTTCTTTTGTTTCGGTCATTTGGTCATTTGGTAATTTGAATTTGCCTGCCTGCGCAGGCAGGTTTAGGATTTAGAATTTTGGTAATTAGGACTTACCTCGACATCTGTCGGGGTTTGGATTAAGGATGCCAAAAAAATCCGCCGCGGGAAGTGATAGCAACCCGGACGGCGGACTTTTAGTTTATTGCCGCGGTTGGGACGGGCGCGGAGCTCGTTCCTCCCGAGGGCGGGCAACATTGACGACTATTTTCCGGCCACTAAAGTCTTTATCGTTAAAAGCTTCGATTGCCTTATCAGCGTCTTCTTGGGAAGCTACTTCGACAAAGCCAAAGCCGCGAGATCGGCCTGAATAGCGGTCAGTCACCACCTGAGCAGAAACAACCTGACAAACGGCAGCAAATTTTTGCCCCAATTCGTCGGAAGTTACGCTCCAGGGGAGATTGCCCACGTAAAGGCGAATATTAGCCATTTTCCCCTCCTTTCCAATCTCTGCCTGCGGGGAAAACTGTCAGAAGCTGAGCAGTCCTCTCTCTCAAACCGGCCGAGCAACCAATAACAAGCTAGTATAACACATTAAGGGTGATAAGTCTTGCTTTCAAAATCTGCTTAGCTAGTAGGTTTTAGTTGGTGATTTTTCAGATTTTAAGTTTGGGAGAGTAATTGGAGCCCAGGAGCGGACTTGAACCGCTGACCTTTCCCTTACCAAGGGAGTGCTCTACCAGCTGAGCTACCTGGGCTCGGAGCCTAGGGTGGGATTTGAACCCACAACCTACCCCTTACAAGGGGGTTGCTCTGCCAGTTGAGCTACCCAGGCTGGGCAGGTCCGCCAGGACTCGAACCTGGAATAACGGTTTTGGAGACCGTTGTGATGCCAATTTCACCACGGACCTACAATAAATTATAACAGACAACTGACAACTAACAACAAACAACAGAAATGGAACTAGGAACTAGGTTATTGGAGCTCAGAGCTCAGAACTTGGAACTCGGAACTTAGAATTTAGAAAGTGAAAAAGAAGTTAAAGTGAAAAATGAAACTAGGAACTAGGTTGATAATACGTCATTCTGCCCTTTCGCAAGAAAGAGCGGGATCTTCAGCTGGATGTTGTATCAATTAATAGTAATTGCTCACTCAGCTGGAGATACTGAAACCTGCCTGCGCAGGCAGGTTTCAGTATGACGGAAAAAGGTGATGCAAAGTGATTCCAAAGGTTGCCTATGTTGTCAACCTTAGAGGTTGCCCAGGTAGGCAACCTCTGGTATTAGTGGCCATTTTGTGCGAAAGCGAGCGCAAGAATTGTTACCTAGGCCTGGAATACACTCATGCGCCTTCGGCTAAATTTTTACCCCGACTCCGCCGTCCGCCAGCTGGCGGATTGGAATTTGTTTTGGCGCTCTTGTTCTATTTTTATCTTTTCTGATATTTTAATTGGGGGTTGACAACGCTAGAAGTAGAGGGTAAAGTAGATGCTGGACACTAGGAGTAGGGGGTTAAATGATTTGTCCTTATTGCGGTTACAACCAGAGTACGGTTTTAGAATCGCGGGATACCGAGGAAGGGCGGGTAACCCGGCGGCGGCGGGAATGCCTCCGTTGCCACAAGCGGTTTACCACCTATGAGCGGGTGGGCAATATTGACTTGAAAGTGGTTAAAAAAGACGGCCGGCTGGAACCTTTTGATCCCCAAAAAATGATTCGGGGGATGACCAAAGCCTGTTGGAAGCGGCCGGTGGAAGAAAAGACTATCCAGGCGATTGCCGACGAGATTGAAATGAAGCTTTTGAATCGCAAAAAGACGACCATTCCGGCCCGGGATATCGGCCGGATGGTGATGAACCGCCTCCGCAAAATTGACAAAATTGCCTATCTACGTTTTGCCAGTGTTTACCTAGATATTGAAAGCGTTAAAGATTTTGAAAATATTTTAAAGGAGGTCCGATGAAAAAAATGCACGATGCGCCTAAAAGTTGGCCGCGGGGAGGGTGGTCGGAGCAGGCCCGGCGGATTTTAAAGGAACGCTATCTCTGGAAGGATGCCCGGGGGCGGATTCAGGAAACGGTCGAGGGAATGTTTTACCGGGTGGCAATGACGGTGGCCGGCTCGGAAGCAGAATTTGGGGCCAAAAAAAGTGACATCCGCCGCACCGCCCGCCAATTTTACGAAATAATGGTCCGGCGGCTTTTTATTCCCAACACGCCAACTTTGGCCAATGCCGGCAAAAATAACAACCTTCAATATTCAGCCTGTTTTGTCTTGCCGGTCCCCGATTCGATGCGCGGCATTTTTAACGCCATCCGCAATATGGCCTTGATCCACAAGTCGGGCGGCGGAACCGGCTTTGCCTTTTCCCGCCTGCGCCCGAAAGGCAGCGTTGTCGGGGCGACCGGCGGTTTGGCGTCAGGACCAATCTCCTTTATGAAAATTTTTGACGCCGCGACCGGAGAAATCAAGCAGGGAGGAATGCGCCGCGGGGCCAATATGGCCGTTTTGCGGGTTGACCATCCCGATATTTTGGACTTTATCGAAGTAAAACTCTCCGGTGGGATTACTAACTTTAACCTTTCGGTCGGAATCACCGATGAGTTTTGGCGGGCTTTGCAGCGGGGCGGCAAGTATTGGCTCCGGGCCCAACCCGGCTGGCCGGATGGCAAGGGTGGCCGTTACCGCGGCGGCGAGAAGATTCGTGCCATTTCCGCCCGCAAAGTTTTTGAAAAAATTATTAAAGCCGCTTGGCGGATTGGCGACCCGGGCTTGATTTTTTTGGACCGGATGAACCGCAGTTCGGCTAATCCGGTTCCCAGCATGGGCCCGATTGAGTCAACGAACCCCTGCGGCGAACAGCCATTGTATCCCAATGAGGCCTGTAATTTGGGAAGCTTGAATTTGGGGCTAATGGTGGAAGATGGCCGGATAAATTGGCAAAAATTGCAAGATACCGTCCGCTGGGCGGTCCGTTTCCTCGACGATGTTATCGACATCAACCCTTTCCCCCTTAAGGAAATTACCGAAACAGTCCGGGCTAACCGGCGCATTGGCCTTGGGGTAATGGGTTGGGCGGATATGCTTTTCAAATTGGGAATTCCCTATGACAGCCGCCGTGGTGTCCAGTTAGCTGCTAAAGTAATGCGGACCATCAACGAAACTGGCCACCAGGCCAGCCAGGAGTTGGCCAAAACGCGGGGACCGTTTCCTAATTTTAAAAAATCAATTTATCGCCAGGGGCCGCCGCTGCGCAATGCCACGGTGACGACTATTGCCCCGACCGGTTCGATTTCCATTATTGGCAACGCCTCCTCGGGGATTGAGCCGCTTTTTGCTTTAGCCTATGTCCATAAAAGCGGCGACCGGGTTTTGGGCTTTGTCAATCCCGTTTTTGAGAAGATTGTCCGCCAATATCCCCAGGCGGAGAAAATTCTCGATTGGGCCAAGGAAAACGGTACCTTGGGGGAAGCGCCGGATTTTGTTCCGGCAAAACTGAAGCGCCTGTTTAAAACGGCCCACGAGATTGATTGGCGCTGGCATATCCGGATGCAGGCTGCCTTTCAAAAATATACTGATAACGCCGTTTCCAAGACTATCAATCTGCCCAACGAGGCGACAGTAGCCGATGTGGGCAACGCCTATAAGTATGCCTACACAACGGGTTGCAACGGGATAACCGTTTTCCGCGACGGCTGCCGGAGCGAGCAGGTTTTGAATGCCGGCTTGAAGCAAAAAGAAGAGAAAAAAGAGACGGCCCCGGCGGCAACGCCCCAACCAGCTTTAAAGCCGCGGCCGGCGGTTGTCCACGGGGCGACCTACCGGGTAGAAACGCCGGTGGGAACGGCTTTTGTGACCGTTAACCACAACAGCCAGGTTGACCACCCTCTGGAAGTCTTTATTGCCGTCGGCCGGGCTGGCTCGGATATTGCCGCCGACGCCGAGGCTTTAGGGCGGTTGATTTCCCTTTGTTTGCGGATTAGCAGCCCTGGTTTGGATGAGCGCCAGGTGACCGAGCTAATAATCGACCAGTTAGAAGGCATTGGCGGTGGCACCGCGGTTGGTTTTGGCAAAAAGCGCGTCCGCTCTTTGGCCGACGGGATTGCCAAAGTTTTAAAGTGGCACCTCAACAGCCAAAAGGCGGCCCCGGCCGGGGTGGCCAATATTAGTCAACAGGCCAGCCTTTTGGCGGAAGAGAAAGGCGAGGAGAGTGGCACTGAGAATGGCGAAAAGGGAGAAGCTGGTAGCGCCAAACCTGATAAAGCTCAAGAAACACCTAAAGATGGGGATGAGCTTTTAGCCCAAACCCGGCGCAAGGGCCACCTGGACATCTGTCCGGTTTGCGGCAACGCCAGCCTAATTTATGAAGAAGGCTGCGCCCGCTGCCTTGTCTGTGGTTATTCGAAGTGTTAGCTTTTAATCTGAGAGTTTAGTTCTTCAGCGGCGGCAAAAAAAGCTAGGCGGAGTTGTGTGGCTGATTTCATTGATTTCCAAATTTCATCAGATTGCAGTCCAGGTAAGGGCTGCCATCTATGGAAACTATCTCCATAGGTATCTTTTGCTAAGGAATCAATCACTTTTTGAGCTCCGCACCTCAGAGAATTAGAGCAGTTTTCTTGTTGGGCATAGTAGTTAGTGCTGATGACCACCATTAGGGCTAAAATGTCGCCGGGAAGAATAGCTGGGGGAAGTGTCTTAGATTTGCCTAAAAAATGTTTTTGAAAAGGTTGAAATAGCTCTGTGCCGTAATGGTAGAGAAAACCCAAAAGAACGCGGGGAAATTCTTTGTCAGAAGATGAATTAGACTGGTGTCTTTGGAAAAGATTTGGAGGAAGGAGGTCGGAAGGGAGAAGGTTGGGAAACGGCTCTTGGAGTTTTTTGGCAACATAAGCCTTTAAATACTCATCCCATTCTTTGGGATTTTCTATCCTGCCAATTTCGACAAGTATCTTTACTTCTTGAGGAGAAAAAGAATTTTCGGTCGCTATTGCTGCCCTTATTTCTTCAGGATTAGCGGCATTAGGTTTTGCTACTTTTTCGGCAATAAAGGAGGCTAGAAGATCGGTCAAGATATTTAATGGAGGCATTTTCTTTAAAAATTGCCTTAGCGCTTCTCGGCCTTGTCGATATTCAGGCCATAAATCTTGGGGATCCCGAAGATTCTCAATAAGAATTGCGCGCTTTTCTTCTAGTTCGGCAGTTCTTATTCTCTCACTCATAGTGTTATATTATACCACCATTTACTTGCCGGATAAACTTTCGCTGGGCGAATAATTAAAGGCTCCCAATAAAAAAGAGGCAGTGGCAATGCCAGCCAAAGCAGCCGGCGGCAAATTGGCGTGGATGACCTTGGCCGCTTCGGAAGCAAAATAAAGGGTGGCGGCGGCAAGCATGCATCCTCGTAAAGAAGCGTAAGAGAATAGGGCTTTCTTTTTTTCCTGTTCAATGGCTTGGGGCAAAACGGTGCCGTAAATGTGGAAGCCAAGGTAAGGAAAAGCAACATCGGCGACGCCAATAAGAAGGCCGCGCAAAAGGATGTTTTCTAAATGGGAAGCGGAAGGGGCAATGAGCCTGGCAATTTCCCCGATATGGGTTTGGAGGCCACCGGCAAAAAGCGCAGCTGCGACTGTAACGGCAGCCGCTTGGTCTAGATCTCTGGCAACCTTTTCGCTAACGAGCCCCGGTGCTCTTTCAGCCATCCTCATAGTAATATATTATACTATGTTTTGAAAAATAGTCGCCAGGATGATACAATAACCTATTACTTTTTACTATTGGAGGTAAATCATGAATCATGAAGGCATGCGATCTTTAGGCTTTCTCTCATCTTTAAAAGTGGCTAAAAAAGAAGGACCAGCTTGCGTATTTCTGACGGCATTTTTGGTTAGTGATATGAATGATATCCAAATTACCTCTTCGGGATTACGCGTGCAAAATACATATGAATTTCGTGGGGGGAAAATTGGCCGAGCAATTTTGGAGCATTTTTGCCCAGAGACTGTCCATATTTTAGAGGAAGAAATGGCTGCGGGACCATTCGATATTCCCGAAGAATTTCTTTGGAGATAAAGTAAAAATTGACTTGGGGAGGTTGTTAATTATTTTATCCTTGGCTTTTTGGAGGGGTGAGGCTAATGGCGGTCTCATCCAGACCCTTAGCAACAACACTTTTTACCTTGCCGCCTCGTACAGCGATGCTTGCTTCTAATTCTGCACGATTGCTTTGCTGGTCAAGAGCGCCTATCGAAACCGAACTTAACACGCCTACTACCCCAACTTTGTTATTTGGAGAACGCCGCGGAAAATCTAGAAAATGTAAACCGGCGGTGAGTTGCGTTTTGGCGTTTGTTTGCCGGCTGGAACCTTCGATTTCGGCGGCAACTTTGCCTGATCCGCCGATGGTGGCCGAAATTCCCGATTGGTTAGGGCCGGCAACAGTAAGCTCAGCAGGTTTTGTTGGTGTAGGTTGTACAGTTACTTCCACTTTTATCCTTCCGCTTTGTTCTTCTCGGGTGCGCTCAAAGTCTAGGCTCTCTTGAAATCCTACCCCGCTGGGTAGGGGGCTGGAAGGTGGTGTTTCTACTTTGAAGAGGGTTAAATTCTCTTTAACAATAAGATTTCTGCCGGTGGCGGCTCGTGAAGTGATTGTTGCCCCTTTAGAAACTCTGGTTACCCTCGTGGCTTTTATGCCGATTGGGCCAGCATTAGCGTTTAGGTCGGATGGTTCTCCCGGTTCTATTTTTGGCAATACGATAGAAGTTCTCGTTTCCTCTTTATGAGTGGTAATTCTAACAGATGTTTCTACTCCAGTTACTTCCCAGTTCGGACCAGACACTTGGCCAATGATGGTTTTTGCTTTAATGCCTTTTGGCCCGCCGCCTTCTTGGGTACTGACAACTTTTATTTCTTTTTGGCGTAATGAATCAATACCAATTGTTGGCAAATCAGAAGTGCTAGAAGAGGGCATAGGTTTATTGGGCTTTTCTTGAGGGGTGGCGCTTTTTTTAATTGGCAGGGAGGGCCCGAGCCCCTTAGCCGTTTCCGAGGCTTTTCTAATAATTTCTTTTATTCCCATCTTTTGGTTATTTTCTTATAACCTTTCTTAAAAGGTGTTATAATTATAACATATTATTATTGGTAGGCAAATTTATAAACAATAAAATGAATTTATCTGAATTGTTAAGAAGCGTGCGAAATATTTTTAGTCAAGCAGAAATAACCGCAATCTCCTTAAGGGCAACTGGAGTTGAACAGCACGAACGGGTTTTAGGAGAAACCTTAGAAAAACATCAAGAACAGGAAGTTGAGTTTTCATTAGAAGGGTCAAAGGAGCGGCTAGAAGTGCAAGTGATACGGGGAGCTTCTGCCGATAGTGATAACAATGGGGGATATGGAACCACCATAACTTTCCGGGCGCCAAAGGGCACTTCCCAAAAGGTTCGGGTTTCTTTAGAGGGAAAACATTCTCGGATGGTGGTTGTCGATACGCCGGAAGGGCAGATAGTTGAGGAGGGAAACGGGATAGGCATTAGGGTAAAAGATCCCGGGCTTGAGGTGGGGGTGAAGGCAGCAAAGCGGCGGGTCGAAATTGTCCGGGATCCTAGCCAGGGCAAGACTAATGTGCAACTAACCTTGCCTGAGGATGCATTATCTGGAGAAACAAAAATAATCTTTTGGGACAATTCTTGAGGAGAGTGGAATCTAATCTAAGTTTACCATGATTTGTGGTGAGTCTCCCTTGTCTACTCCTTTCACCCGAAGTGCATTTGCGGTGGCTACTTTTTGTACCATCCCTGCGCTTTTTTCAGTCATATCGGGGTTGGTGTTAATTGTCACACTAACCCCCAGAAGGTATAAAAGATCTCTAGCCACTTTATTATTTTTAACCAGAGTTGTGATGTCCGTATTTTCGGCAATTTCCTGAATTAGTGCGAACAATTGGTTGTCTGGTATCGGAGACTTTTGGGCAATAGCTGTTTCTATTTTAGTTTCTAAAGGGCTCACTATTGCTGGCCCAAGCCAAGTTATAAGCTGACTGATTCTAGATGCTAAGTCAGGAGGCGCTTTCCCCGAAGAGAGATCTACGCCGCTTAGCAAGATGCTCCACTCTGGCAAAATAAGTTTTATTCTCGCGTTTGATCCCTCCCCTTCAAAATAGGCTCTAGGGAAAAAATTGGCTGGATCACGTCTTATTTCTACGGACCCCATAAAGCTAAGATTGTGATATTGGGTGGGTAGAACTGTGCCTAGGGCGGGATATTGGGTGGCCACAAGTAAAGGCTCGCGCCGGTCCGCCTCAGTTGTAGTGAACGGGACTTTATCGGGAATAGTGACAATTGGCTTGATAATTTCTTTGCCAAATAGAGTGTTGCCAGGGCTAATAAGCGCCGGCCGTTTTATAGGACTGAAAGTAATTGCTCTATTTTGGGCTGGCGTTATTTGTAATACTTCAGCTTGACGAGACTTGGCAAAAATTTTCTGGGCAGCTCTCTGGGGGGAACTCTCTCTTTGCAAAATGCCAATAGTCCGGGTAGTTACTGTAGCTATCTGCATGAGGCCGGGGGCCTTTTCAGACATGGTTGCTATGCCTACTTTGCCGCCGTTTTCCATCACCTGTTTAAGGGCGCTAGCTATTAATGGGGGAATGAAGTCAAGAACTAGATCTGTTTCTCCAATCCTATCGTTGACAAGTTCTTGCCATGGTCGCTTTATTGCGTCTGAATGGCCGTTTATTAAAATGGCAAGCTTCCCCTCTTGTGTTTTAGCATTGTCTTTTAATGGCTCTAAAATAATTTCTTCCAACTCAGTTGCTAATCGCACCTTTCTTGCTTCGGGAAGAAGGAAGGCGCTCCAATTGGTTTCTTGGCGAAGTGGAAAAAGCTTCTCTACGGAAGTAACCGCTTTTCCCATAACAACAGCTGAATTTGCCCTAGCACGAAGTTGTGGAGGTGCCAGACTGAATTTGACAGATTCAACGGTTACTCCGATAGGAGTATATAGAATTTTAAGCGTATTAATTTGCTCCTCAGGGTGTTTTGTTGGCGAAGACTTGGCAAGATCTTCTGGAGAAGGTTTGCCGCTCAATCTAGTTATAATATCCTTTAAACTTGGCATTGTATTTTAGAAAAGTACTTCTATTGTTATTTCTGTTATTGAATTGCTTACTTCTTCGGTTTGAATAGGCAGAGACGGAGCTTCTGGCGCAACTTGTTCCAACGCCTCTCTTAAACGTTGGTTATGTCTTTGGACAGCAATTTGCGCAAGCGCATCAGCAGGTTTTATCCCTCTTTGTATGGCTTTTTGTAATTGTTCCCGTTCTCCAGCCGTAAGCTTGCTGATTATATCGACTTCCTCGGCCTGCTCTAACAACTCTTGGGCTATCTTGAGCGTTTGGTGGTCCGGAGGAGGGCCTACTTGAACTTGGAAAATAGGATTTTTTATAGCCTCTGTGCTCATAGTAAGATATTATACCATAGCTTTTCTCGAGAGAGAATTTGGTTGCTTTTATGTTAAAATATTGACAATGGAAAATAAAGGCAATATATTTTGGGCTGAAAAGGAGATAAAACTAGCCGAAGCAACGGCAGGAGAGATTATCAATACTATTACTATAGTCCAAGATGTGGTAAGGCAACAGGCTGATAGCGAGCGGATAGTGAAGGAGCTGGAAAAATTGGCACCGTTGGTAAGCGATTTCCAAGCTTTCTTGGCCGATTTGCGCCTCTTGCTTGGCGATGAGGCAAAAGCGAAACAATTGGGGATTAAAAAAGAAGACCAGTTGGTGCTAATGGAAAAGCGGTTGGCTGGCCTCCGGCGCTTTTTTGACCAAATCCTACCCCAGCGGGAAACACCGGTTATTATGCGGGGCACACCATTGGCCCTTTTATTCTTCCGAGCTAGCGTCCATTTAGATTTAGCTGCGGAGATGATTGAAGATTTAGGATTGAAAAAAATAGCCCAACTTCTGGCCACTGTGTTCTTCGATTTTGGCCGCTGGAGCAATTGGCTTTTAGAGAAAAAAGAATATATCTGGCAGCCGGCAGCTAAAAAAAGCGAGCAAAAA
This sequence comes from Candidatus Shapirobacteria bacterium, assembly GCA_027039485.1. Lineage (GTDB taxonomy): Bacteria > Patescibacteriota > Microgenomatia > UBA12405 > UBA6130 > S016-97. The sequence continues at coordinate 3,159 of JALWDZ010000021.1, read as the reverse complement.
CAAAATCCCTCTTCGCCCATTGCCGGCGACCTTTACTCAGGCGAGAAGTAAGAGTTTGCGGCCGGCGGCAGTTGGTTGCTGGCCAGCTAGCTGAATTTGCCGGGGAGAGAAAGAGTTGCGGGTATAACTGGCCTCGAGAATTTTTAACCGCTGCTGCTGGCCATCCCTTTTGATGAAAGTCCAAATGCCCGGCCAGGGATACAGGGCTCGCCAGAGGCGAAAGGCAATTAACCCGGCTGGATAGGGCTTTTTAACCACGAGGATTTTTTGAGCCAGGGGCGGCAATTGGGAAAAAGGCAGTGTTTTGCCAGTTAATGCCGCCTGCAGGAAGGTTGAGGCTAAATAGCCGTCTTGGCGCTGGAGGCGGGGCGTAAAGGTGGCTTGGCGATGGTCTTGGGGGCGAGGCGTTAACTTGCCTTGGCGATATTCTTCGACTAAATCAACAATCTTGGCGGCCATTTTTTGGAAGGCGGTTTGGTAATATTCGGCCGCTGTCACCTGGTTGGTCAAAGGCCAGCTTTCTTGGTAAAGAGTGGGGCCGTGATCCAATTCGGCGTCCATCTTGATGAGGCTAAAACCGCCTTGGGTTTCGCCGTTTAAAATAATACCCACCGCCGGTGAGGCTCCCCGCCAGCGCGGCAAAAGCGAGGGGTGGAGATTAAGAATGCCTTGGGGCAAGGTTTCCAAGAGCCAGCTGGGGATGATTTTGCCATAAACAGCACAAAGGCCAAGCTGGTGCCGGCTTAATTGGCGGCGGACAGCGGGAGCGACTTTTTCTTTTTTGAGGCTGGCCAGCTTGAGAACGGTCAAGCCTTTTTCTTGGGCCAATTGGGCTAAGGGGTTGGGTTGGATTTTAAGGCCCCGGCCTCGTGGCTGGTCGGGAGTAGTGATGACTAAAGGGCGCTGGCCGGCAGCAAGCAGGGCTTGGAGAATGGGGCGGGAATAGATGCTGGAACCAAAAAAGACCATAATCAATTATAAAGGAAAAGGCAGGATGTTAAAATAGGCCATGATCGTTATTTATCCTGATCCGCGCCTGCGGGTGGTTGCCCAATTTGCCGGCTGGGACCAGGAAGCCGAACGGGTGGCGGAAAAAGTTGGCCGCGAGCTACAATGGGCTAAAAATGGCATTGGTTTGGCCGCTCCCCAGGTTGGGGAAAAGGTCCGCCTTTTTGCAACCAAAAATTTACAGCTGGCCGGCCCCCGGGCGCCAAAGTTAGAGCTGGTCATCAATCCCCAGTTCCAGCCGCTGGACCAGAAAGTTTATCCTTACCATCAGCATGGGGACCACCGGGAACCATTTTTAGAAGGCTGCCTTTCCTTACCCGGCTTGTGGGGAGCGGTTAAGCGCCATCTCCAAATCAAAGCTTCTTGGCAAACTTTACAGGCTGGCAAATTGGTTGACCGGGAGGCAATTTTGACCGGCTTAGCGGCCATTGTTTTCCAGCACGAGCTTGACCATCTTGACGGCATTCTTTTTATTGACCATATTCGCCAGGCCAACGGCAAAGTTTATCGCCTCGAAGGGAATCGGCAAATTGAAGTGCCCTTGCCGGCTGATGACCGGCTAACGGATTAGAATTTTCTGTCCGCAGTAGCGGCAGCGCCCTTTGGCGTCAAGACCAACCATCTCTGGCTGCCAGCTGTGGCGGCGGACCACCAAATGGCCACAGCGGGGGCAATAGGTGTCGCCCTCACTGTAATCGGGCGGGGCCCAAACATAAACATAATGGAGGCCGGCTTGGCGGCCAATCTCGGCGGCCTGGTGGAGAGTTTCCTTCGGCGTCGGCGGCAACTTTTGGAATTCCGGATCAGGAGCCAGTTGGGGCTCAAAGCGGGAAAGGTGCCAGGGGGTGTCACTGCCAAGATGAGTTTTGATCCACCGGGCTAGGGGGTGAATTTCTTTTGCCAAGTCATCGTTAATAGTGGGGATAATCAGGGTGGTTATTTCGATAAAAATGCCTTTCTTTTGGGCATAAGCGGTGTTGGTAAAAACTTGCCTTTTGAAAGCCCCCATCCGCCGGTAGGTGCTGGCCCGGTAGGCCTTAAAGTCAATATTGGCGGCGTCAATATAAGGGCCAATAGTGTCGATCCATTCCCGGGTCCAGCTGCCATTGCTGACCAAAATTGTCTTCAGGCCTTCCTTTTTAGCTAGGCGGGCGGTATCGAGAACAAATTCAGCGTTAATAACCGGCTCGTTATAGGTAAAAGCAATGGCTGAATAGCCCTTTTCTTTAATGGTTGCCACCAGCTTTTTGGGGCTGATGCGGGAAAACGATTTGCCCTGGCGGAGTTGGCGGAGGACTTCTTGGCTTTCCGGCCCCCAAGCAATTTGGTAATTGAGGCACTGGCGGCAGCGGAAGTTGCAGCCAAAACTGCCAATTGAAGGAACTAGCATCCCGGGGTAAAAATGGTAAAGAGGCTTCTTTTCGACGGGATCAACCTGAATAGGGGTTGAAATTATCCCATAGGTTAGGGATTTTATCACTCCTTTTTCGTTGCGGCGCGTCTGGCAGATGCCAATCTGGCCCGGCTTAAGGAGGCAGCGGTGCTGGCAAACTAAACAGCGCGCTTCTTGGTTAGGCAGTTTTTGCATCAGCATGGCTGATTTTGGCGAATAAAGGTTGGAGAGCGCGAATTTTAATTTTGGGCACTTGGCGGATTAAGAATGACGACCAGTTGGCGGGCCACTGCTGGGGAGCAACCCCGGTCATTTTGGCTAGCTTTTGGCTGGTGGTTGGCAGGAGGGGCATTAGTAGTAACTGGATAGCTAAAACGAATGCTAAAGTATTGCCGATAGTCTGGGCAAATGTTGGGTTGGCCGCTGGCTGGTGCCAGGGCTCTTCTTGGTTAAGGTATTGATTACCCTGGGCGGCCAGCTGAAGGATGGCCTGGAGGTATTGCCGCGGCGAACAATTTTCCAGTTGCTCTTGTGCCTGGTCGGTGAGTTGCTGAATTTGTTTCTGCCGCCGGGAATCGGGCGCTGGCCAAGTTTTGGCTTTTTGGGCTAAGTGAAGGCTGCGGTTAATGAAATTGGCTAAGGTGCCGATGAGGATGTTGTTATGGACGGCAAAAAAGTCCGGCCAACTAAAGGTGCTGTCGCTAGTTTCTGGAGCAATATAGGTCAAATAAAAGCGGAGGGCGTCAGCCCCATAATCG
>JALWDZ010000020.1 GCA_027039485.1 Candidatus Shapirobacteria bacterium | reverse complement strand
ACTACAACAAGGATAGAATCCAACTAAGATTAAAGACTTCTCCCTATCTGTTTATTAAACAACATCAACCCAACCATCCACTGTTAAAAACTTTGTAAACATATTATGAAAAATGGGGTACTTGACACTTTAACTTCTTTTTCACTTTTTACTTTACACTTTTCACTTTTTTCGCCCTTCTCTTTCTGGTTCCTAGCTTTATTGCATTTCTTCCCCCATTCTGTTATCAATTGGTAATGAAAAATTGGGCCCCAAAGGAAAAGGCGGTTTTGCAAAAGTATTTCACCAACACCCAAAAGGATATTTTCGGCTTAGTTAACCTGCCTGAGGTTATCAAAGGCACCCTCTTTTCTCGCTATTCCCGGTCGGGCAAGGATTTGCGGCGGCTGTTCTTGGACGAATTTTGGCGCCAAGACCAATTGCAGCACCTTCTTCCCCCAAGCAGCAGCTATGAAGATCTTGATGTTGCCCGGGCGGAAGATTTTTATGAGCGGGTTTTAATTGGCTACGGCGACGACTCGGTGGCCGAGCTAGGCGGGGCCCACATTGCCCTGGAAAATATCAGCGTTTTGGCAACTAAACCCTTTGAAGAACACCGCCTGGGGCTCTCTTTTTTGGAAAAATCGACCCGCTATGTTTATTTTGACCGCCGCGACGAAAAAGGGCGTTACCGCTATTACCGTCCTCCGGAAATCCGCCGGGCTGGCCTGCTCCGCCTTTATCAAGAAACAGCCGACAATTTATTTGCCACCTATAGCCAACTAGTCCATGATTTGCAGCCAGCTTTGCGCCGCCTTTTCCCCGGCGACGAAAATGACCCCGCTTACCGGTTTTCCATCCGCGCCAAAGCCTGCGACCTTTCCCGCCCCCTCCTTCCCTTAGCTACCTTGACCAACATGGGCATTTTTGGCAACGGCCGGGCCTTTGAATATCTAATTACCACCCTTTTAGCCCATCCTCTCGCCGAAGTGCGCCAGTTTAGCCAGTTGATGAATCAGGAATTGCGCAAAATAATCCCTGCTTTTGTCAAGCGGGCAACCAACGAGAAAGGCCAGCAGTACCGCCAATATCTGCAAAAACGCGACCGCCGCCTCCAGCGCTGGCAACGCCACTGGCAGGCAACCGAAACCCGGGAGCGGGTGGCCGTCCGTCTAATTGATTTTGACCGCCGGGCCGAGGAAAAGGTTCTCCGGGCAATTGCTTACCCCTGGTCCAATCTTCCCCTGCGCCAGCTGAAGAAAAAAATTCGCCAACTGTCTCCCCAACAGCGCCGCCGCCTTTTCCGGGATTATTTGGCCGACCGGCAAACGCGTTTCCACAAGCCAGGCCGGGCTTTAGAGGAAGCTTATTTTAGCTTTGAAATTAGCGCCGATTGGGGCGTTTACAAGGATCTGATGCGCCACCGGGTTTTGACCCGCCACCACCAGCTTTTTACCAACCAGCACGGCTACCGCATTTCCCCTTATCTCCGGGCAGCCCGCCTGGCGGCCCCCTACCGCCGGGCTATGGACCAGGCCCAGGAAGCCCAGGCGCAAATTGCCCGCAAATTGCCGATAGTTAGCCAATATTTGGTTACCCACGGGGCTATCAACCGCTTTTATCTCCGCCTCAATTTACGGGAGGCCGTTCACCTGGTGGAGTTGCGCAGCCAGCGCCAAGGCCACCCCTGGTACCGCCGGGTCGCCCAGGAAATTGGCCGGCAGATCAAGGCCCGCCTGCCCCTTTTGGGCGATTATTTGTTTCCCTTTTTGGATGACCATGATTATGACCTCGAGCGGCTGGCCGCTTTCCAAAAATTAATGGCTAAAGCCCAAGCCAAAGGCGTCAATGCCCTTCCCGAAGATTAAAGAGGTAAAATAGGCAATGAAGATTACCCGGCTTAACCTAATTCCCTGGCTGATTGTTTTCCTCGGCGGCTTTAACCTTTGGACCACTTTTTTCCCCACCCAGCACTCCCCTTTGAGCCGTTTCCTGGACATCCTCTGGCCTTTTTCCAGCACCAACAGCCGGGCTTTTTTGGCCATTGCCGGCCTTTCTCTCCTTTATTTGGGCATCGGCCTGGTCCAGCGGCGCAAGCTGGCCTGGTTTTTGGTAGAACTTTTGCTTTTAGCCAGCGCCGTCGTCCAAGTTCGCCATTACAATTCCCTCGAGGGGGCGGTGATCAACCTAGCCATGGCTATTTTTCTCTTTTTCCAGCGCCGCCAGTTCTACGGGGCCATCCTTTCCCTCAACTGGTGGCGGGCGGCAGTTTTCTTGATGGTTATCAGCGCCCTCCTTTTTCTTTACCTCAGCCTTATCTTTTGGCTGGCCGGCCGTTATTTTGCCACGCCTTATTCCTGGTCGGCGGTCAGCAGAACTGTTTTGGCGTCTTTCTGGAACCTTCGCTGGCAAGGGCCAACTTTGGGAAGCGCGCGCCTCAATTGGTTCTTTCAAACTTTTCCCTATCTTTTGGGTCTTTTTGCCTTTTACAGTCTCACTTTGCTTTTTCATACTTCTAGCTACCAGCAGCAGCAACATTTTGCCCACTGGCTAGTAGCCAAAAAACTCATCCGCCGTTACGGCCGAACCAGCGCCGACTTTTTCAAGCTTTGGCCGGCCAATCTCCGCTTTTTCTTTTGGCGCCATTCTCTGATCGCTTATTGGGCCCGGGGGAGCAATTTTCTGGCCGCCGGCGACCCGGTTGGCCCAACCCAGGAGCGGGAAAAAATCGTCAAAGCTTTTCTCCATTTTAGTGGCCAGCAAAATGCCAACCCCCTCTTTGTTGGGGTAGATAATGCCAACCGCCAACTGTTGGCTAAAATTGGTCTGCGGAGCATTTATATTAGCGACGAGGCCTTTGTTGATCTGCACCGCCATCCCGACGACATTAAAGAGCTGCGCAATGTCAAAACGAAACTGGAAAAGCGGCGCGGCTACCGTTTTGCTGTCTGGCAACCACCGCTCAATGGGCAGCAACTCAAGCAACTGCGGGCCATTTCCCAATCCTGGCTCAAGAATTTGCAGCGCCGCGACGGCGAAGCTCTTTTCGGCTCCGGTTGGGTGGCCAACATGGTCCGGGCAAGCTGGGTACCGCTGGTTTTAAACCCCCAAAACCAGCCGGTAGCCTTCCTCACCCTCCACCGTTCCTTCCGCCCCCAGACAATGGTCGTCGACTTAATGCGCTACCGCCTGCCGGCCGAAAATGGGATCATGGAATACCTGGTCAGCAAAACTTGGCTTTGGCTCGCCGGGAAAAAAATGCGTTGGCTGGATTTAGGGGCCGCCCCCCGCCAGGGAGCCCGGTTGCAAAAGCTTCGCCTGCCTTTGCCTTTGCCCCAAAAAAGGCTCAGTTTTTCCGCTTGGCAAAAGGACATCCGCCGCCTGCCGCAAAAAACGCTGGCTTTGCCACAAAAATTGCGCTTTCAGGGGGCCAATTTCTTTTACTTCAGCCTTCTCGGCGTTTTGGCTACCAGCTACCGCGGTTTGCGCCATTTTAAGGATAAATTCCAGCCGGTTTGGAAGCCCCGCTATTTAGCTTACTTAGACCTTCCCAGCCTGCTTTATGTCCTTTGGATTTGGCGCTGGCAAAAACCCCGCCCCTTGGGCCACGAAGCCGCCCACCAACGTTATTACCAATTCCTTTTGGAACATAATCAATTAAATTAAATCCCAAATCCCAAGCACCAAATCTCAAACCCCCCTTCGGTAGGGGCAGGCCTGCTCCGACGTCACGTCGGAGCAATACCAAAATCCTAAATTCTAAATCCTAAACCTGCCTGCGCAGGCAGGCAATGCTCAAAATTCAAATGATCAAATGACCAAAACATTTAAATATTCAGAACTTGGAACTTAGAGCTCAGAATTCAGAACTTGGAACTTGGAACTTAGAACTCAGAACTTAGTAAAGAGAAGAAGATTAAATAATGTAGAATATCAGGAAATCAGGTAATCAGGGAAAGAGAATCAGAGATCAGAAGAACAGGGAAAGAAAAAGTTAACCTGATACTCTGATACTCTAACCGAGTTCTGAGTTCTGAGTTCCAATAACCTAGTTCCTAGCTCCATTCTTTAACTTTTCACTTTAACTTCTTTTTCACTTTCCACTTAAACTTTCCGCTTTCCAAGCTCCAAGTTCCAAGCTCTGAGCTCCGAGTTCCAAATATCTGCTAAACTAAACCATGGTCCAAAAAGGGGGCATTTTGGGGGCCCGAGAAATAAAACAGCTTATTCAGGTCGGCCACCTCCAAGCCGACCCCGCCAATGTCGGCCCAGCCTCCCTTGATCTTACCCTTAGCGACGAGGGCTATCTCCTCGGCGGCTTTTTTCTGCCCAGCGACCAACAAAACCCCCGGCAAATTTTCCAGCGGCGCGGCTTAATCAAAAGGCCTATAAATTGGCAAAAGCCATTATTGCCCGGCGAGGTGTACCTTTTCCGCCTCCGGGAGACATTGCGCCTGCCGGCCCACCTCCGGGCCTTGGCCAGCCCCAAATCAAGCATTGGCCGGATTGATCTCCATGTGCGTCTTCTTAACCCTCAACAGGGCCGCTTTGATTCTTTTGCTTTTGGCTACCGGGGCCAACTTTGGGCTTTTTTGACCAGCCGCTCCTTTCCGGTCCGCCTCCAGCCCGGCCTGGCCATCACCCAACTGCGTTTCTTGGCTGGCGACCCCCGGCTGCGGACTTACCGCCAGTTACAGAAATTGTTGCAAAAACACCATTTTGTGTTCTGCCAGCAAAAGCCCCCGGCAATTGCCAGCCTCCAATTCACCGACTACGACAACCAGCTTGTTTTAACCCTCAATCTTGATCAAGATTTGGTTGCCTGGCAGGCTCGTTCGCCGGCGCCAGTTTTAGATCTCGCCCAAGCCCAAACTAACCCCCTTCCCCATTCGCCTTATTTTACGCCTATCTATCGGAACAACCTTAACCACAACCTTCTTTTTGTCCGGGCAAACGGCTTTTATCTTTTGGGGACTTGGCAATCATTGCGCTTGCCGGCTGATTGGGCAGTAGAATTTTCCACTGTTGACACCTACAGCGGCGAATTCCGCAGCCATTATGCTGGCTTTATTGATCCCGGCTGGGGCGAAGAAATGCCTTTTGGCCGGCCGTTAACTTTAGAATTGCGCCCTTTTGAAAATCTCTTTTTGGCCCACAACCAGCCCATCGTCAAGGCGAGCTGGGACCGTCTCTTAGCGCCGACACCGACCACTTACGACCGCCGGGCCGCTTCCCATTACCGCCAGGCTCTCGCTCCTAGCCTTTCCCGCTATTTCGCTAACCCGGCTAAAAGCTGAAGCACTTCCTGGCCGCCTTGCTCCAGGGGAGCCGTGGTTTGAAATTGGGCTCGGTTATTGCCGTGGGGATCGGTGCTGATGCTGATCCCTGCCTTTTCCGCCAAGGCCCGGTCGTTGGGATCGTTACCCACGGCCAAAACGGCCGACCAGGGAATTTGCTTTTCCTGGAGAAAATGCTCTACCCCACTGGCTTTGGTCAGCCAACGAAAACTAATATCAAAAGCTTCGCCATTCCAAAGGCAGCTTAAATCTTGGGCCCGGGGATGGCGGCGGACAATTTCTTCCACGGCCGGAACATAGCGCCGGGCGTAAAGGCTAATCAAAAACTGTTTGGGACCAAAACCGAGAAGGTCGTCGTTTTTAGCCATTAATTGGCGCAATTGGCTTTTAATTTCCTGCAAAGTTTGCCAATCTTGAGGGGAAAAATCATAAAATTGGCGCACCCGGCCTTGCCAGAGGCCAAAGATGCCATTTTCGCCAATAAGGGCAGTTTTGGGGCCAATAATCGACTCGTAAAAGCGGCCGAGGTAAATCAGGCTCCGGCCGGAAGGGAGAACCAGCCAAAAGCGTTTTTGCAATTGTTTCAAGAGGCGCAAAACCGTTTCGCTGGGCGGGTAAGTTTTCATTTCCAAATAGCCGGGGCGGGCGATGATCTGGGTGCCTTTTTTGACGAGCACTCCGTCAGAATCAAAACAAACAACCTTAATTTTGGCTAAATCAGCTAGTTTCAGAGCACTTAGCGGTTTCATTACCTTATTTAACCACATCACCAGGAAGATTGCAGCAAGACAATTAAAGCAATAAGCACCAAATCCCAAATACCAAATAACAAATAACAAACCTGCCCCGACGTCACGTCGGGGCAAATCCTAAACCCTAATGACCCAAATCCTAAACCTGCCTGCGCAGGCAGGCAAATCCAAATGACCAAAATTCAAATGTTCAAAACATTTCTTTTTTCTTTTTCTTCTTTTTTATCTTCTGTTTTGGTCATTCGATCATTTAATAATTTGGTCATTGTTTAGGATTTAGGATTTTGGTAATTAGGATTTGCCTGTCCCGACATCCGCCGCCTGGCGGAGTCAGGGCAGGGGATTTGGAATTTATGATAAAAATTGTTATACTGGCTTGTTAAAAATTAGGAGGAGGAAAAATGCTGGTTGCCATTGCTCTTGTTGTCATTCTTTTGCTTTTTTATGTTGTTGGCGTTTACAACCGGCTGCAAAAATTGCGGACCCGGATTCGGGCGGCAATTCAAGAAATTGGCAACCAACTAAAGCGCCAGGCCGACCTTATTCCCAACTTAGTTGAAGCTACCAAAGGTTATTTGCAGCACGAGAAAAGCATCTTTACCCAATTGGCCCAAGCTCGCAAGGAGGTGGCCGCCGCGGTGGCTTCTGGCGATCCTGCCAAAATGGTGGCCGCCCAGGACACGGTCAAGAAAACTTTGGGCGCTCTCCAGGTCATTGTGGAAAGCAATCCCCAAATTAAGGGCGCCGCGGTAGTAACCCAGCTGATGGGCGAATTACGCGACACTGCCGACAAGGTGATGTATGCCCGGCGGACCCTTATTGACCTGACAGCCGACTACAATCAGGTTTTGCTTGTCTTTCCCAGCAACATTGTGGCTAAACTCTTTGGTTTTCAGCCAGAAAAGGGCCTGGCCACTCCCGAGGAAGGTGAGCATTTGGAAGTTGCCGCCAAAGATCTCAAAACTCCCACTGTCAAATTGGACAAATGAAAGAACGCTACCCGTTCGTTACTTTTGAAGGCCTAGATGGCAGCGGCAAAGGAACTCAAATAAGTCGGCTGGTTGCTTGGCTATTGCAAACAAACAAATACCTTCACCTTTTTCTGACTCATGAGCCAACCACTACCACTAAGGAAGGCCAGCAAATTGCCCGCTTATTGCGCCAGGCAACCCATATTGACCTTCAACAAATCGCCGCACTTTTTGTTGCCGACCGCCGCCAGCACACGGTCCTTTTCCGCCAGCTTTTGTCTTGGGCAATGGTTCTTTCTGATCGTTATGATATTTCTACTTTTGCCTATCAGGGCTGCAAACTAGGTTTTGAAGAAATTTACCAAATGCACCGTTTTGGCCAGCCCGACGGGGCGTTGATTCCCGACCTTACCATCGTTCTTAATGTCTCTCCCCAAACAGCCCTTCAAAGGACCAAAGATCGCCACGCTCCCCAAGAATACTGGGAAACAGAACAACGACTGACAGAAGTGGCTAATTGCCAAAAAGAAGCTTTGGCCTGGTGGCAAGAAAACCACCCCGAGCGTCGCTTTGCCCTAGTGCCCGGCGAAGGTAAGCCGAAAGAAATCCACCGCCGGGTAGTGGCGGCGGTAATGCCAGTGTTAAAAGAGTTTCAACTTTTGCCCGATGCTTAATGTTTATGAACAGGTGGACCGGAACCGGCGCCGCTCAGCTTTAGTTTTGCTCGGCTTTGTTGTTTTTGTTAGCTCCTTCTTTTGGCTGGTAGGGCAACTTTTAGGATCTAGCTGGCAGATTACTCTCCTAGCCATTTTTCTCTCTCTCCTCTCAGCTTTGGGCAGTTACTATTGGGGCGACCGGGTAGTCTTAGCCGCCAGCCATGCCCGACCGGCCCGGCGCGACCAATATCCCAACTTTTACCGGGCAGCCGAAAATTTAGCCATCGCCGCCCAGATTCCTGTCCCCCGCCTCTATGTCATCGACACCCCGGCCATGAACGCTTTCGCCACCGGCCGCGATCCCCACCACGCTATCATTTGCGCCACCCGCGGCCTTTTAGAAAATCTTAACCAAAGCGAACTGGAGGCCGTCATTGGTCATGAGACCGGCCACATTGTCAACTACGATATCCGCTTGATGACTATTGTCGCTGTTTTGGTAGGCAGCGTGGTTCTCCTTAGCGATTGGATCTTGCGCGGCGGCTTAACCGTTGACGATGACGATAACCGCCAAAACCGCTCTTGGCTTCTCCTTTTGGGCCTTGTTTTTCTTATCCTGGCACCCCTGGCCGCCAAACTTATCCAGCTAGCCATTTCTCGGCGCCGGGAATTTTTGGCCGATGCCATGGCCGTTAAATTTACCCGCCAGCCGCGGGCGATGATTAGCGCCCTCAAAAAAATTGCCGCCCGGCCCAATTTGCCAGCTAGCCCAGCCTTATCCCATCTCTTTATTGCCGACCCCCGCCCGGCCAAACTCAGCTGGTGGCAAAAAATTACCTCTCTCTTTGCTACCCATCCGCCGTTAGAAGCCCGTTTGGCCGCATTGGAAAAGATGCTCTAAAATGCACCCTAAACAGAAAAAGGTTGAGACTTTCCTTCGCCAGCACCAAATTCCTTTCCAGAGCTTCTCCCATCCGGCTGTTTTTACCGTCCAAGATTCGCAAAAAATCCGCCGCAATTTGCCCGGCCGGGGCGGCAAAACCCTCTTTCTAAAAGATAGCCGCCGCCGGCGCTATTATTTGCTTAGCCTGGCCGGCATTTACCGGGCTGATATTGCTAAATTCCGCCGCCTAGTCAAAGCCAAAAAGTTAGCCTTCGCCCGCCCCGAGGAACTGGCCGCCATTCTCGATCTTACTCCCGGCTCTGTTTCCCCTTTTGGCCTCCTCAACGACTCTGACCACCAGGTGGGGTTTTACCTTGACAAAAGTTTGGCCGAGGCTGAGGCGGTTGCTTTTCATCCCAACATCAACACCGCCACTTTAGTCCTTCAACAGGCCGATTTCCGCCGCTTTTTAGAATTAGTTCGCCACCCCGCCCACATCGTCGATATTGCTATTTCAGAGAAAAGTACAGTGGGTATGGGCAAAAAGCCAAGAAGTATCCCCGGGCAATGATTTTGCCAATTTCCTTTTTAACTCCTGGGCAAAAGGAACATCTAAGGGGCAACTGCCAATATAAATTACGCTAACAGGATTTTGGTTATCAGCTTCAAGAGGGCGAAAATCCCTTAATAAAGGAACGATATCCTCTCCTTTATGGAGAACAGCAACGTTGCCCGGCTTGCCTTGGGCTGTCAGGAAAGATTGTCTTTCTAAAAAACGGACATCTTCTTCGGTAAAAAGAGGAAAACGGGTGGTGGCCGGCCCACTAATCGCCCGACGCAATTGTTTGGGAACCTTTTGCCAAAAGTCTTCGCTGATTATGGGCCGTTGGGTCCAGAAAACAACTATATCCACCCGGGCAGGATCAGAAAGTTGCCTTAAACCTTTCTCAATCAACCGAGGGTTGTTAGGCCAAACGCCATCCCAATCGGTAATAACTTTGATGCGGGATTGCCATACTTGTGGGGGAATTTCAGGAAGAGAACGCAAATAGGGCCAAAAGTCCTCGTAAAGATGTCTGGGCGGTAAAGGAAAATACTGCCAACGGGCTTTCTCCACCCCTTTCCTAACTATCTGCTCGGCAAAAGCGCTAGGTAGCGATCGCCGCAAACATATAGGCCTCTCTTGTGCCATCTTATAGGATTATACCACAAGTCGGGCGAGCGGTGGCTCGAAGAATGACTGATTATTTCTTTAGGGGGCGGTGGCAAAACCACCAATCAAAGCATTGGTACTCCTTTTGCCGTTCTTTAGCCGTTTTGGCATCGCTAGCCGGCGGGATAATCACTTCGTTGCCAATAATTTCGTTGTCGGGCCAGTTGTGGGGCAAGGCGACTTTCTCTTGGTCAGCAATCTGCAGCGCCTTAACTGCCCGAAGAATTTCGTCAGCGTTACGGCCCACTTCTTGGGGATAATAAAGAATCAGACGGATGATCCCCTGGTCATCAACTACAAAAACGGCCCGGACGGTGTTAGTCCCCTTGGCTGGGTGGACCATACCCAAAGCTTTAGCTACCCGGCCCATGTCATCGGCAATAACGGGAAAGGTAACTTCAACTTTTAGCTTGCCTTTAATCCATTCCAGCCACTTAAGGTGGGAAAAAACCTGGTCGATGGAAAGCCCGATAAGTTGGGTATTCAGCTTGGCAAACTCCGGCGCCCGCTTGGCAAAAGCAACAAATTCGGTCGTGCAAACTGGAGTAAAATCGGCCGGATGAGAAAAAAGAACAAACCACTGCCCCCGATAATCATCGGGCAACACTTTCTTTCCCTGGGTAGTTTGTACTTCTAGTTGGGGAAATTTCTCCCCAATTAGTGGCAATCTTCTTTTCATTTCTCTTCTAGAGTAGCAGGCCTCAGCAAGCTTGTCAACCCTTTAAATTGACCCGTCGGCGCTGGGTGATTTTTTTACCCACCTGGACTAGGAATGTGTCTTTGGTCGGCAAAGCAATATCTTGGGCCACTTGACCATCAACTTTCACTCCTCCCTGGGCTAGCAGGCGGCGGGCCGCCTTGACGCTTTTCGCCAAGCCTATTTTTGCCAGAAGATGGGGCAAATCGCCAGCCTCGTTCCTTTTGACAGTTAGTAAAGGAACGGCGGCTTTCTCTGGCTGATGATAACTCTCCCTCGCTTCTCTGGCCGCCCTCTCCCCTTTTAATTCTTTGACAATCTCAAAGGCAAGTTCTTCTTTTAAGCCCAAGGGGTTATCATGATATTGTTCTTCTAAGGCTTTTACTTCAGCCATGGGCCGGTAGGTGCAAAGCTCAAAGCCTAAGGGGGCCATTGCATCCGGCCAGAGCATGATCTTTTGGAACATTTCTAAAGGAGAATCTTTTAACCAGACAATATCAGTATGGCCACTAGTCTTGCCCCATTTCTCTCCCTGGGGATTGGTTAATAGACGGTTGGCAACAACATACTTTTGCTTATGGAGGTGGCGGCGGACAAGGTCGCTGCCGACCAACATATTAAAGATTTGGTCACTGCCGCCAATCTCAACATCAACTTTCATGGCCACCGAATCATAGCCTTGCATCAAGGGGTAAAGGAATTCATGGAGCCAGATGGGCTTCTCTTTCTTAAGCCTTTCTTGGAACATGCTCCGCTGGAGCATTTGCTGGACCGTTACTTCTGCTGCCAGTTCAACCACATCTTCAAAGGTTAATTTAGCCAGCCATTCGCTGTTGTACTTTACCAGAGCAGGGTTCTCCGGATCTTGAAAATCAAGAATGGCACTGGCCTGGTTGACATAATCACGGGCATTGGCTCGGACCTGGTCGCGGGTTAACCTTACCCGAGCGGCTGTTTTATCAGTTGGGTCACCAATCATACCGGTAAAATCACCAATGAGAAGGATAACCTGGTGGCCTAATTGTTGGAATTGGCGCAGTTTCTGCAATTGGATAACATGGCCAATATGAAGAGAAAAGGCGGTAGGATCAATGCCCAGATAAACTATCAGCCGGCGGCCAGATTGGAGAACTTGGCGAAATTTTTCTAGGCTGGGATAAACCGCTTCTACTCCCCGAGTCAGGAGCTCGTTGATTTTGGCTTCTTGGGCCTTCTTTGCCATTTTCCAATGATAGCATACTAGGATGAAACTGGGAACTAGGAGCTAGGAAAGAAAAGGGCTAAGGGCTAAGGACTAAGGAAGTGAAAAGTTAAAATGGAACTAGGTTATTAGAACTTGGAGTTCAGAACTTGGAACTTGGAACTTGGGGCTCGAAACTTAATACCATGTCATCCTGAGGAGCGAAGCGACGAAGCCCCCCCTCGGTAGAGGTAAAGATCTAGCCGAAGGCGCATAAAATTGGGCTTAGAAACTTGGAACTCAGAAACTAAGGCAGTATGAGGTATTAAGCAATTTTGCGTTCCTGGTGGGAATTGGTAAAATATCTTGAAATGGTTAGCCAACAAATTAGAGTCCAAATTCGGACGATTCTAGACCGCTTTTTGCCAGCCAAAAATTATCAGGCCTTTATTTTTGGCTCTCGGGCCAGGGGAGATAATAGCCGCTGGAGCGATGTTGATTTGGGGCTGGTTACCCAAAAGCAGCTACCTGGCCACTCAAATTAAACAAGTCAGCCGGGCGCCAGACAGTTTTTAACCAAGGCTCGGGAAGAAAAGCTGTAAGGCCAAAGCTTGAAAAAAGGGGCTTCTCCGGATAGACTACAAGTAGCCGCCGCGGTGGTGGAACTGGCAGACCTGCCTGCGAAGGCAGGCACGCAGTTCTCAAAATATGTTTTTTGTTTATATTTTACGAAGCTTAAAGAATCCACGATGGTTTTACGTGGGATTGACAAATAATCTTTATAACAGGCTTAGGCAACACAACCATGGTCAGACTAAATCTACAAAGCACAATCGCCCATATGTGCTAATATATAGTAGAAAGTTTGAAAATCGGGCTGAAGCGAGAGATTTCGAAAAATTTTTAAAGGTAAAAAGCAACAAAGAAAGAATTTTGAGAAGGCTGGGCTATAGGGTTTGAATTGCCGCGGTGGTGGAACTGGCAGACACGCAGCTCTCAAAAAGCTGTCTCCTTTTCGGAGGTGTGGGTTCGACTCCCACCCGCGGCACTGGAGGAGTCGCCTAGTGGCCGATGGCACCGGTTTGCTAAACCGGGTCCCCAAAAGGGACACGTGGGTTCGAATCCCACCTCCTCCGCTCGGGGGTCGTCTAACGGTAGGACGGACGGCTCTGAACCGTTCAATCGTGGTTCGAATCCACGCCCCCGAACCGAATTTTAGCCAAGGGGAGAAAAGCTTAGGATATTGAAAGGCGGAGCGTATGAGTTCTCTTGAGAATAATAGCAATTATAATTAATTTTAAGCTCAGATTTTTCTATAATGTCAGTTAACTGCCTGACGTTACGAATTTTTACCGGATAATGATTTATCCATCTAGATAATAATTGAAAAATTGACTTCCAGATCACATCGTCAACCATGATTATTAGCTGGCCGTGAGGCTTTAAAACTCGGGCGGCCTCTTGGGCAGCAGCTAGCAATTCATCATCGCTCATAAAAATAGTTGTCGAGTCCAAAAAGATAGCCCTAACAGTTTTGGGAGCCAAGGGAAGATTTGTCAAATCAGTTTGAACCATCATCTGATCCAGCTCGCGACCGTAAAAGTTACGACGAATAGTAAAAGGAGTATCATTTTTATCAACAACAAGAGGGAGGTATCCTTTTTGCTGGCAAAGATCTTGAAAGGCCCAAATTGACATAGAATGAGGATGGAATCCTCCTAAAATAGCTATTTCATCTTCCTCTGCTGCTTTTGGCAAATTTTTGCGGAAAAACGGCATTGCCTCTTGCAGAAAAGAGCGAATTTCTGTGCGGCGATAATATTCTGGCCACCCCATAACTCTAATTATACCACAGATATTGGAATTCAGAACTAAAAATTCTCACTTTCCCTCAATCACCCTTCTTTCTTTGACCGTCTGGAGAAGAACAGAGGCGAGGCGGAGGTTTTGCTCTTCATTCTCAATTTCCTGGAGGTTGACCCGGGTCCGGGGGTGCTTTTGGATAAGGGCGCAGCAGTCGAGATAATCTTCTAAGGAGAGCGAATAGCTGCCAATTTTTCGGGCCCAGGCAATAATTTCTATCTTGTCGAACCCAATTAAAGGCCGAAAGATGGGGATTTTTACTGCCTGGCTGGTAACAGCTAAATTGGTTAAAGTTTGCGAAGCCACTTGAGCCAGGTTGTCGCCGGTAACTAAAGCCTGATAGCCGTATTCTTCGGCTAGCAGTTCCCCGGCCCGGAGAATAAAGCGGCGGAAAAGAACAGTTTCGTTGCCGGTCGCCGGCCGTTGGCGAATAGCTCGGTAAAAGCGGTGATAAGGCAAAAGGATTAGCCGCGGTCGCAAGAGATAAGGTTGCAAAAGTTGGAAAAGTTTGCCAATTTTGCTGGCCAAAACTGCCGCCGGGTTTTCCAGGGCATAAAAATGGAGAAGGTCGACCTGGCAGCCGCGTCGGGCCAAGAGATAGGCCGCCACCGGCGAATCGATACCTCCGGAAAAGAGAACCAAAACCCGGCCGCTGGTCCCGACCGGCATTCCCCCGCTCCCCTTCTGCCAGCCAAAATGAAAATAATAGCCGTCTAGATAACGGTCAACATAAACGGTAATTTGGGGTTGATCCAAGTCTACCGGCCAGCCCAATCCCTGCTGGAGAGCCGCCCCCAATCGGGTGTTTAATTGCTGGCCGCTGGCTTTTTTGGTCTTGTCGCTCACCCGGACGGCAAAAGATTGCCGCGGCTGGCCGGTGAGCTCAGCCAGCAGTTTCTTTTCCAATTCTGGCCAAGTGGCGGCTTTTTCAACCCAAGCCCAGCGGCTGACACCAAAAACATATTTTATTTTCCCCCCGGCGGCTGGCCCGGCCACCGCCAAAAGGCGACGTCCCCGGAAATGGCGGAGATCCTTTAAGTCATTTCCCAATACCTGGCGGAGGTTGGCGTCTAGCTGGCGTTCAAAAAGGCGGCGGTTTTTCCCCTTGAGGACCAATTCGCCGGGACTAAGGAGAATCTTATTCTTCTTCATTTTTCTCCCGAATGACCCGGATTTCTTTTTTTATCTTTTCCAAATGGCGCTTGATAGCCTGGGATAAGGCTAAACCGCGGCGGAATTTGGCCAAACTTTGGTCCAAATCCACCTGGCCGCTCTCTAATTCGGTCACAATCCCCTCTAATTCCTGGAAAGCTTTTTGGAGAGAAAATTTTTCTTTTTTAACTTTCATGTTTCACCTCCTTTACTTTTGATTTTACCTGACCTTGGGCCAAAATAGTAGTTAGCCAGCCATCAACCTGGGCCTGGTCAGCCCGGCGGAGAAGTTGCCCATCTTGGTAAGTAAGGCTAAAGCCACGTCGTAAAATATGACGATAGTCGAGGGCTTGAAGAAGCTGGTCCAAATTTTGCCACCGTTGCCAATTACGCTGCCAAATTTGTCCGGCCAATTGGGCCAATTGCCTTTCTTTTTCCTCAACCACTGCCCGGCGCCGGTTACAAATTTGCTGCAATAGCTGACCAGTTTGCCCAAATCGCCAGAGGCCAGTTTCCACCCGTTGGATTTGCCGGTTAATCCCCTCCTCGATTTCTTGCCAAAGCAGTTGCCAGCGGTCTTTTTCTTCTTGCCAACGGTTTTGGGTTGCCTGGATGAGCAAACTTTCCAATTGTTGTCGCCGCTGCTCCACAGCCTCCCGGGCCGGAATTGTCAATTCGGCCGCATTTGACGGAGTCGAAGCCCGCAAATCGGCGGCCAGCTCGACCAAAGAAACATCTGCCTCGTGGCCAATGGCGGCCACTACCGGAATTTGGCTAGCAAACACCGCCCGCACTAGCCGCTCATCATCGAAAGGCTGGAGATCCTCTAATGATCCCCCGCCGCGGGTCAAAACCAAAAAGTCAAGGTCGGGATGGCGGCGGTTAAGATGGTTAAGCCCCTCGATAATTGACGCCACTGCCTGGTCGCCCTGGACAATGACCGGATAAAAATAGATAGTCAGGCCGCCAAAACGCTCCCGGCTGATTTTAATAAAATCAGAATAAGCCCGCGAGTTGGCAGCTGTCAAAAGTCCAATCTTTTGGGGAAATTCCGGTAAAGGCCGTTTCCGCTCCGGAGCAAAGAGCCCTTCGGCTTCTAGCTGGCGGCGCAATTTTTCCCGCATCTGGCGGAGGGCCCCCTCACCGGCAGGGACAATTTTTTTGGCAAAAAGGGAAAAGCGGGCCGTCTTTTGGTAAAGCCGCGGCCGGCCGGTAACTTGGACCCGCATTCCTTCGCTCAACCCGGCCAGATTGGCAAGTTGGCGGCGGATGCCAAAAACCGGCAGGCTAGCTTCTTCGTCTTCGAGGGTCAAAAAAAGCCAACCTTGGTCAGTTAACCGCAGTTGGCTTATTTCTCCCTCAACGATAACCTCGCCAATTTCGTCAAGGTAAACGCCGACAAATTCGTTAAACTCCCGAACCTGAAAAACATAGGCCATCTTACTTCAATTCTACCGTTGCCCCGGCTTCTTCTAATTTTTTCTTGGCATTTTCGGCATCTTCTTTCTTGGCGTCGGTCAGAACCTCGGCCGGCAATTGCTCGGTCATGTCCTTAGCTTCTTTCAAGCCAAGGTCGGGCTTAATTTCCCGCAAAGCCTTGATGACGGCAATTTTATTGCTCCCGGCCGCGGTCAAAACCACGGTAAAGGTTGATTTTTCTTCCCCGCCAGCTTCTTCACCAGCCGAAGCACCGGCTGCCGCAACCGGAGCGGCGGCGACTGCCTGAACGCCAAATTTGTCCTCGAGAGCCTTAACCAAATCGGCTAATTCCAACACTGATAATTTTTCAATATCGGCGATAATTTTTTCCAATTTTGGGCTTACTTTCGCTTCTTCTGGCTTCTTTTCGTCAGCCATTTTTTCCACCTCCTTCCTATTTTTGCTTTTCCGCTAATGCTTTTAACGTTAGGGTTAGCTGCTGAGGCCAATATTGGAGACTAAAAACCAAGCCGCGCAAGGGGGCTTGGAGGCCGGCAACGACTTGGGCCCGGAGAATTTCTTGGCTGGGCAGGTTGGCAAGCCGCTCTAGATTGGCTTTGTCGATGAGCGCTTTTTGGTAGACTCCCCACCGAAAAGTCGGTTTTTCCCAATCTTTGGCAAACTTTTTAATAATTTGCAACGGTTCGATTTGCTGCTTATCACCCCAAACTACGGCCGTCTGCCCGGTTAACGGCTGGTCACTGACAATGCCCAAACCCTGCAGGGCCCGCAACAGGAGCCGGTTTTTGACCACCTGAATCTGCCCGCCGGCTTCCTTGATGGCTGCTCGTAGCTCGGCGAATTGGTTGGCCGTCAATCCCTGGTAATCAATTAGGGCAATGATTTCTGCTCCGGCCAGCTCGGCCTGGAGGTTTTCAACGGCATAAATTTTTAGTTG
Organism: Candidatus Shapirobacteria bacterium; assembly: GCA_027039485.1. GTDB lineage: Bacteria > Patescibacteriota > Microgenomatia > UBA12405 > UBA6130 > S016-97. The sequence continues at coordinate 6,438 of JALWDZ010000020.1, read as the reverse complement.
GTTAACCATAGCAATAAAAAAACGCCTCCCCGAGGCGCTATATAATAATGTATTTAACGCTGCCTCGAGAGGATTTTTAAGCCAGAGCCCCTCTTGTCTTCGGCTTTTCTCTAAAATAACATAACCCAAAGTAAATTTCAAATTCCCTGCCCCGACTCCGCCAGCTGGCGGACGTCGGGGCAAATCCTAAATCCTAATTACCAAAATCCTAAATATTCAGAACTTAGAACTTGGAACTCAGAACTTAGTAAAGAGAAGAAGATTAAATAATGTAGAATATCAAGAAAAATCAGGTAATCAGGGAAAGAGAATCAGAGATCAGAAGAACAGAGAAAGTTAACCTGATCCCCTGATATTCTTAATATCCTTTTCCTGATGTTCCGATATCCTGATATCCTTTCCCCGATATCCTGATACTCTGATACTCTAACCGAGTTCTGAGTTCCAAGTTCTAAACCCTAACAGCCTAGTTCCTAGTTCCCCTTTAACTTTTCTTGGTTTCACCAACATTTTGACGAAAATATTCTTTTATCCTTTCCAAAAACTCTCGATAACGCTTTTTTATGGCTGAATTATTTTCGCCTCTAGCGGCATAGAAACTTAAGTCGGCTGCCAAAGACAGAACCAATCCCAATTGGTCCTTTTGCTGATCAAACCAAAATGGTCGGCGAAAGGAGTAATAAATATCACCGGCCACGGTGGCCAGTTCATGAACACTAATCTTGCCAGTCAAAAAGTCATTTACTGCTTGAAGAAAAATTTTCTTATAAGCGGCAAACTCTGCCTGTCGAGGATCATCCCCTAGTTGAGAGTAATATCTCTTCTGAAGTTTCTCTTTGTTTATTTTTATCTCGATGGTGCCCTTTTCGTCCCAAATTATGGTCATATTTTAATTATAGCCCAACACAAAATTGTGGTATAATCATTTAGGGTGAAAGAGAATTTATGTTTAAATTGCCCTCTAAAATGCTGCGTTGACTTTAAAATTACTAGCGAGATCACAGATCCCAAAGGAGTAGAAGAAACACTCAAAAAAATTTCCATTTATTCAAAGAACTGGATGGGATATTGTTATCGGGCCAGATGGTCATGAGCGGGTAGTAGGAGTATATAATTGCAGCCGCTATGATCCCCAAACAGGGCTTTGTCGTAATTACGATACTGAACCTCGGCCAGAATTTTGTCAAAATACAGGTACGCGGTTTGCCCCCAATGCCAGCTGTTTGTTACAATTTAAAGTAACTCATGGCAGCTAAAAACTTGGCTATCATTTTTGGTGGTAAATCTCCCGAACATGACGTTTCTATTGTCAGCTTTTTCCAAATTTGGCCCCACATTGACTCCCGCCGCTACCGGCGTTTCCCTATTTATCTTGATTTTGATAACCAGGCCTATCTTGCCCCCTTTCCGGATCAGAAAAACTTCCGCCATTTTATTGACAAAACTTTAGAGCGTCACCGCCAAGTGCGTTTTGTTCGCGGTGGGTTAGAAATAAAAAGGTTGCTGGGATGGAAAAAAGTTCTTCTTGATAGCGCCCTCTTGCTACTCCATGGTTCTTATGGCGAAGATGGAAGGTTGCAAGGCTTCCTGGATTTTTTGGATATTCCCTACACTGGCAGCGGGGTTTTAGGCGGCGCGTTGGGAATGGACAAAGTGGCCATGAAAGATATTTTTATCCGTCTCGGCCTGCCAGTTACGCCCTATCTCTGGTTCTGGTTTGATGAATTTCGCCGCCAACCAAAAGTAATTTTAGCTAAAATTAAAAAGGAATTAACTGGCCCAATTTTTGTTAAGCCAGCTAATGCCGGTTCTAGCATTGGTATCACCCGAGTAATTAAGAAAAAAGACCTAACAACAGCAATTCGTCGAGCGGCTCGTTTTGACAAAAAAATATTAGTCGAACAAGAAATTAAAAACGCAGTTGATATTAACTGTGCGATTATGGGAGGCTTCCAGCCGTTAGTCTCTGCTTGCGAACAACCTTTAAGCGACGATAAATTTTTTAGTTTTCACGAGAAGTACCTTAAAGGGGGTAAGAAAAAAGGCTTGGTAAATGTTAGCCGTATCGTGCCTGCTCCCCTACCGCCAAAAACTACCCAAAGAATTCAAGAAATGTCCAAATTGATTTTTCGGGAATTGGATTGTTGGGGAGTAGCCCGCATGGACTTTCTTTACCAAGAAAGAACCGGCAAAGTCTATCCCAACGAAATCAATACCATTCCTGGATCGTTAGCCTTTTATCTTTGGGAAGCGGCAGGAATAAAACCGCGCCAATTAGTTAACCGCCTTCTTCACCTGGCTCGGCAACGTTATCAGCAACAACAACGTTTACACTACTCCTTTGCTAGTCCTCTACTTGATCAAAAATAATGGTCGGGCAAATCGTTTTCTAAAAGAACAACTGCGGGAGGACGGATAATGCGGTTAAGGAGAGTTTGCCAGTTGGCTTGGGCTGGAAGAAAAAGCACTTTGGGTTGCCGCTGGCTGGAAGAAACGCCCTTTTGCAGCGCCCGGCGGTTAGTTTTGCCAACAATAACTATAATATCAGCAATTGAGGCTATCGCTTGGCCTAACTCATAATTGAGGCGGAATTGCTGCCGACCAAATTCCACTAGCCCAGGCGTAATGACAATCTTTTGTCGCTGGCGGAAAGAGGCTAGTTTTTGTAAAGCCCGCTGGGCACCATGGGGATTGGCGTTATAACTGTCATCAAGAAGAATAACTCCCGGCGCTAAAGTAAGTTGTTGAAGGCGGTGAGCCGGCGGGGCAAATGAAGCTAGGCGCTTTTTAATAATTTTAGGGTCTAAATTTAATTGCCGGGCAATTTTGGTTATCGTCTCAAAAAAATCTAAAAATTGGTTATCAGCTGGAGGCAAGAAAAGGCGATCTCTTTGCCTGATAAATGGTACAATCTCTAATTTTGTCTTTTTGATTAGTTTTACCGATCCAAAACGTTCTAGATGCATTAGGCCGATGATAGTTACTACGCCAAAATCAGGAGATACCAAACGGCAAATATCACGAATTTCTCCGGGGCGATAAGCTCCCGCCTCAACGATAAAAACTTGGTGTTTTGGCTTGAGAGATTGATTAACAACATTGGCAATGCCAATTTCAGTATTAATATTCGCTGGAGTTTTGAGAACTTGATAGCGGCTTTTTAACACCCAGGCAAGCATTTCTTTAAAAGTAGTTTTTCCATAGCTACCGGTGATGACAATTTTAATAAGGTGAGGAGAATGCCGGAGTTTGTGTTTGGCCCGCCAAATGATTAGCTTTTTAAGCGGTAATGTTAAAAAAGCGCTAAGGCTACTGGCCCAGGCTACTGCCCGAGCTTGACCTACTAAAAAGGAAATTGGCAAGGCTAGAAAAAAAATTAATCGAGTTCGAACAGTCCAACGGAGAGAATTTTTTCGGGGAATTAATTTTCGAATTGGCCACTTTCTTAACCAGCGCCAGTAACGTGTATTTTGGTATTCTTCTAGCTGGAGAAGATAAAGATGTTTTTGGAGTTGTTTAATCATGGTGTAAAAAAGCATCAATTAACCGGACCACTTTTTCCGGTTCTTGCCAAAAGGGAAAATGACCCAAGTGCGGCAAGATGGTAAGTTGACTAGAAGGGATTAACTGGTGAATAATTTGAGCATCATCTACCGGAAGCTCGCGATCATCTTCCCCCCAAATGATAAGAGTAGATGCTTTCACTTTTGGCAAAACAGGGCGTAAGTCTTCATGGATAATGTTTCGGAAAATTGGCCGGAGATGGCCGGCTTGGCGGTAATCACGGCTGAATAAAAAATCTGGTAGATAGCGTCGGAAGGTTTGCTTAGTTTTTGGAGGAATGCGCCGCAAAAAAGAATACCACCAGCGCGGATGGGGAATGCCAGCGCTAGCGACAAGAACCAACTTCTTAACCGATTTAGGATAATTAGCTGCCAAAACAGCAGCCACCTTGCCCCCAAATGAATGGCCCACTAGATAGAAAGAGTGTAAATTCTGTTGTCTCGTCCAGTTATAAATGGCTTGAGCATAATCTTTAGAAGTTGCTGATGAAGCTAAAGATGGGCTTTGGCCAAAACCGGGAAGATCAGGAAGAAAAAGCTGATATCTTGAGTAGAGAAAAGGGACTAAAGGGGCAAAGCTGCGGCCAGTTTGCTGCCAACCATGGAGAAAAACAATTGCCGGGCCTTTTTTGCCGAAACGGAGAGCGTAGATCCTAGCCATTAGGCAATTATAGCAAGGAAAGTTGATATTAGGCGAGCTCATTTTAATAATCCAAGCTATTTTCGTGCTAAAATAGCAGCAAGATGGAAAAACGCTGGCAGCCGCAAAAAAACGAGGCCCGAATTTACCAATTTTGGGAAAAGAACAAGTACTTCACCCCTAAAATTGACCCGGCCAAGAAGCCTTTTACCATTCTCCTGCCGCCGCCCAACGCCAACGATCCCCTCCACCTCGGCCACGCCATGTATGTCATCGAGGATATCCTCTGCCGCTGGCACCGGATGAAGGGCGAGCCGACCCTTTTTCTTCCCGGCACCGACCATGCCGGGGTGGAAACCCAATACGTCTTTGAGCAAAAACTCCAAAAGGAGGGCAAATCGCGGTTTGATTTCGACCGCCAAACCCTTTACCAAATGATTCACGATTATGTCGAAAAATACCGCGGCGTGGCTACCCGGCAAATGCGCCAGCTGGGGTTTTCTCTTGACTGGAGCCGGGAAAAGTATACCCTTGACCCTGAACTCTTAAAAACAGTTTTTGCCACTTTCCGACGCTTGCACCAGGACGGCTTGGTTTACCGCGCCAACCGGATTGTCAACTATTGCCCCCACTGCGGCACTTCATTTTCCGACCTCGAGGTCAATTATGTTGAGCGCGACGACTTTCTCTATTACTTGGATTACGGCCCAATCCAGATCGCCACCACCCGGCCGGAGACTATTTTTGCCGATGTAGCTGTAGCGGTTAACCCGAAAGATCGGCGTTATCGGAAATTGGTTGGTCAAAAGGCGGTTGTGCCCCTAATTGACAAGGAAGTGTCTATTATTAGTGATGAGCTGGTTGATCCCCAATTTGGCACCGGGGCCTTGAAAATTACCCCGGCCCACGACGCTACCGACTTTGAAATTGGTCAGCGCCATCATCTGCCCGCCCCGAGCGTCATCAGCACCGAGGGTAAATTGGTCAACGTTCCCCAAAAATATCAGGGATTGACCGTCAAAGAAGCCCGCCGGGTGGTGGTTGCCGATTTGGAAAAAGCCGGCAAATTGGTCAAGAAAGAGCCCCTCCACCATACCGTGGGAACCTGCTACCGCTGCGGGACAACAATTGAGCCCCTTTTGCTCCCCCAGTGGTTTGTCAAAATTCAGCCGCTGGCCAAGCCGGCCATTGCCGCCGTCAAAAAGGGCCGGACGAAAATTATCCCCCGCCGCTTTGAAAAGCTTTATTTCAACTGGATGGAAAATATTCGCGATTGGAATATTAGCCGACAAACGGTTTGGGGGCCGCGCATCCCGGCTTGGTATTGCCTCGACTGCAACCCCGACACCCACCTGGAATTTATTGACCGAAAGGGCCGGCGAGTTAAGGGTAAATACCGTGATTTGAAAAAGAAATATTCTTTTGCCGAAATGAAGGCCGGTCTGCAAAATTTGACGGCGCCAACCAATGCCCGCTATTTTACCGAGCCGGTCAAAAAGTGCCCTGTCTGTGGCAGCCGGCACATTCTTCAGGAAACCGACACTTTTGACACTTGGTTTTCTTCGGGGCAATGGCCGCTAACTACTTTAGGCTATCCCGACTCGCCCGATTTTAAGTATTTCTACCCCACCTCAGTCTTGGATACCATGTGGGATATCCTCTTTTTCTGGGTGGCCCGGATGATTATGTTTGGCCTTTATCTGGCTGGCGATGTTCCGTTTCGGGTGGCCCACATGCACGCCCGGGTTGTTGACGCCCAGGGCCGGAAAATGAGTAAGTCCAAAGGCAACGTCCTCAACCCGATTGATTTGGTTGAAGAATATGGGGCTGATGCCTTGCGGATGGCCTTGGTTTATGGTGTCGCTCCGGCCAGCGATATTGCTCTTAGCGAGAAAAAGGTCGAGGCGATGCGCAATTTTGCCAACAAAGTCTGGAATGCCGCCCGCTTTGTTATGATGACCCTGGAAACCTCAAATCCGAAATCCGAAATTCAAAATTCAAAACTAAAAAAAGAAGATCAAAAAATTCTAAAAGAACTAAAGGAAACCGTTAAGGCAGTCAACCAGCAACTGGAAAAGTACCGTTTTGGCCAGGCTTTGGAAATTCTCTACCAATTTTTCTGGCACCAATTTTGCGACCAATATTTAGAAGCAATCAAAAACCGCCGCCAGGAGGCCTTGCCGGTTCTTCTCCAGGTTTTAATTACCAGCCTAAAGCTCCTCCATCCTTTTGCCC
>JALWDZ010000019.1 GCA_027039485.1 Candidatus Shapirobacteria bacterium | reverse complement strand
AGTTGGGGCCGGTAACCGGGGAGGGTAACGTCAAATTTTTCTTGGCTGAGATTTTCAGCAATTTGGGTGGCCAGCTGTTGCTCTTTTTTAGCCAGGGCGGCCTGGATCTTGATTTTCAGCTGGTTAATTTTTTGGCCCTGGGCTTTTCTTTCTTCTGGCGGTAGCTGAGGGAGTTGGCGGAGGAGCTGGTTGATTTTTCCCCGCCGGCCTAAAAAAACAACCCGGATTTTTTCTAAATCTTGGCGGTTTTTAATTTTGGCTAATGCTTGGGAAAATTCCCGCAAGAGGGCCTGGCTGGCTTCCATTGCTTTTGTATTTTATGGTAAGATTAGGAAGTTGTCAATCAAACTAATGAAAGTTTCACGCCTTTGGACGAGCGATCTTTTAACTAATTTTCGGGCCGGTGACCAGGAAGTTGCCGATCGCCTTTCCCAAACTTTGGCCGAAGTAGAAAAAGTAACCCGGCGTAATGATTGGCTGGGCGACAAGGTGGTGATCGGCCGGATCGAAGCGATTGAGTCCCATCCCCAAGCAGACCGGCTTCAATTGGCCCAAGTTAGTACCGGCCGCCAGACCTGGTCGATTGTCTGTGGGGCAACCAACATCCGTCCCGGCCAAATTGTCCCGCTAGCTTTAGTTGGCAGCCGAGTTTTAACCCCCGAAGGCAAGGTAACCACCATTCAGGCCGCCAAAATTCGCGGGGTAGTTTCCCAAGGGATGATGTGCTCTCAGCGGGAATTGGGAGCCGGTGATGACCACCAAGGGATTTGGATTTTGCCATCAGATTGGGAAAAGTATCTTGGCCGTCCTCTAAGGCAAGTTTTGCCGGAATTGCAGGATACCGTTTGGGAAATTGACAACAAAGCGTTGACCCACCGGCCAGATTGCTTTGGTCAGCTGGGGATGGCCCGGGAAATTGCCGCAGCAACCAGAGCCGCATTTCATCGACCGGATTGGTATCAGGAAGACTGGCAACCTAAGGAGGTGAAGAAGGAAATCGCCCTGGCGGCTGAAGTTCAGGACCCTGACCGCTGTCCCCGCTATTCGGCGCTGGCCATTAGCGGGGTGAAGATTGGCCCTTCGCCTTTGTGGTTGCAACAGCGCCTTTTGAGTGTCGGCGCCCGGCCGATTAACAATATTGTTGATGTCACCAATTACCTGATGCTGGAATTAGGCCAGCCGCTGCATGCCTTTTCGGCCCAAAAATTGGCCGGGACAACTATTATTGTCCGCCGGGCCCGGGCGGGGGAGAAATTTGTCAGCCTGGACGGACAGCAGCATCGCCTTGGCCCAGCTGATTTGGTAATTGCCGACAACAAGAAAGCGGTGGCTTTGGCAGGGATTATTGGCGGGGCCAATAGTGAGATTGATGAGAAGACAGAGACGGTTATTTTGGAAGCGGCTAATTTTAGCAAGGCCGGCATCCGCCGCTCAGCCATGCGCTTGGGGATCAGGACGGAAGCCAGCTTGCGGTTTGAAAAGAATCTCGATCCCAATTTAACCCGACCGGCTTTAGCCCGGGCGGTTGAATTAATCCAAAAAGTCTCCCCCGGCGCATATGTGGCTTCGGAGTTGGTTGATGTTTATCCCCGGCCGGTCAAGCCGAAAACGATCCGTCTCCAACCGGATTTTGTCAACCGAATTTTGGGGGCCAAAATTACTCCGGCCCAAATGAAGACCATTCTCAACTCTCTGGAGCTAAAGACGGAGGCGCGTGGCAAAACTTTTCTGGTCCACATTCCCACCTTTCGCCGCGACCTGCAAATTGCCGAGGATTTGGTAGAGGAGGTAGGCCGGATTTATGGCTATGACCGCCTGCCGTTGGTTTTGCCCCGGCGCGATTTAACCCCGGCGCCCGTCAACCGTGATTTGGCTTTTAGCCAAAAAACTAAGCAGTTGCTTTTGAGCTTAGGCTTTGACGAAATTTATACCTATGCTTTTGTTGGTGAAGACTTAATGAAACAATGCCGCCGCTCGGTTGAGAATTTGATTCCTCTCCAAAATCCTCTTTCGCCGGAGTTAGCCTATCTTCAGGATTCTTTGCGGCCGGGCTTGTTAATGAAAGCCGCCCTTAACCGGCCCCATTTCGCCAATTTTGCCCTTTTTGAATTGGCGCGGGTTTTTCGCTCTGGGCCTGACCGGCGGAAATTGCCCCAGCAGCCAAAAATGGTTGCCGGCTTGGTTGTTAGCGAAAAGGATGGCGCCGAGGCTTATCGGGATTTAAAAGGGCGGCTGGAAGTTTTGTTAGCTCGTCTCCTGATTCCGGCGGTTACTTTCCAACCGCTGAAAGACGCCCCCGACCTCCATCCTGGCCAACAGGTGGCGATCTTTTCCAGCCGGGAGCAGCTGGGAGTTGTGGGCAGTTTGCATCCTTTGGTAGCGGCTAATTTTGGTTTGGAGAAGGCTGGGGTGGCTATTTTTGAAATGGAAATGGCGAAATTGCAGCGGCAGGCGCAAGAAAAGATCACCTACCGGCCGCCTTTGAAAGCCAGTTTGGTCAAAATTGATGTTTCTTTACCGGCCGCCAGCTGGCAAGAAGCTTGGCAAAAGTTGGCGGCGGTTATGGGCAAATATCTGGAACGCCATCAGCTGCTCGATTTTTACCGGGGAAAATATACGGTCCGCCTTTGGTTGCGTCCCGGTCCGGCGACCACCGGTGCCAATCTCCAAAAGCTGCTCCAGAAGTTACCGCTTTAAAATTGGAACTAGGAGCTAGGAACTAGGTTGAATAAGCGCCAAATCCCAATAACCAGACAATACCAAAATCCTGAATTATAATCCGCCAGCTGGCGGACGGCGGAGTCGGGGTAAAAATCTAGCGAAGCGCATTAATTCCACACCCGATCAACTTTCATGCGCTCGCCCCGCTCGCTAGATCTTTACCCCTACCGAAGGTGGATTTATTCCACCGAAAGGGGGCTTCGTCGCTTCGCTCCTCAGGATGACACGGTATTAAATTCTCTGCCTGCGCAGGCAGAGAATTTCAGCATGACGAAAAAGGTGATGCAAAGCAATTCCAAAGGTTGCCTATGTTGTCAACCTTAGAGGTTGCCCAAGTAGGCAACCTCTGGTATTAGTGGCCATTTTGTGCTAGGGTGATTTTGATGTTTTGGTCATTTGGTCATTTGGTAATTTGGTTATTGTTTAGGATTTGGGTCATTAGGATTTAGGATTTTGTTCAACCTAGCTTCTATTTCCCGTTGTTTGTTGTTAGTTGTTTGTTGGTAGTTGTTTGGCGGCAATTGCCGCCAGGCTGGTAGCGGCGGAGGAAGTATTCCCAGCCAACTTGGGGGCATCCTGGACAAGGCAAGGTCCCGGTGGTAAGGCAAATTTGCCGGCGGACAATATCATCGGGAACGGGCCAGCCGGTTTGGGGATATTGCTGGAGTAAAGTTAAGGTTAACCGCCGCCAAATTGGGGTAGCGCCGGTGATGCCCGAGGCGACGTGGCTCATCGGCGAATTGTCATTGTTGCCGACCCAGGTGGCGACAACAAAATAGGGGGTGTAGCCAACGGCCCAGTTGTCGCGGAGGTCGTTGGTGGTGCCGGTTTTGACGGCTACTCGGGCGCCGGGGATTTCTAACAATGAATGGCGGCCAAAGGCTAAGCTCCGAGCTTGGTCGTCGCTGAGAATATCATTAAGGAGGAAAGCTACTCCGGGATCAAGAACTGGCTTGGGTTTCAAAGGTGGCCGTTGGTAAATGAGGTGGCCGCGGGCGTCGCGGATAATCAAAAGAGGGTTGGGATCTACCCGCTGGCCGAGGTTGGCAAGGGTGGCATAGACGGTGGCCAAGTCAATCATCCGCACCTCGCCGCCGCCTAAAGTGAGGGAAAGGCCGTAGCGCTGGGGATCGGTCCAGCTGGTAATGCCCAACTGCCGCCCCATGGTAATCATCCGCGGCACACCGTAAGAGGCGAGAACTTTTACCGCCGGAACATTAAGAGAGGAGCCCAAGGCCGTCCGCAAGCTAACCGGGCCGTGGAAGCGGTGGTCGTAATTGTGGGGTTGGTAGGCTGGCTGGCCGGGAATTTGGAAGCTAATTGGGGTGTCGCTGATGATAGTGGCCGGGGTAAAACCCATGCTTAAAGCAACGGCGTAGTTGACCGGCTTGATAGCCGATCCTGGCTGGCGTTCCTGGAGGGTAACATTAACATTGCCATCGTGGGCAAAATCAAAATAATCTTTAGAGCCAATCATAGCCAAAATCTCCCCGGTTTTGGGTTGGAGGACCAGAGCGGCTCCGTTGCCGACATGAAAAGCAGCTACCCGGTCAAGCTCTTCGCGGAGAATTTTTTCGCCTTTTTGCTGAAGATCAAGGTCCAGGCTGGTGGTTACCGTTAGGCCGCCCTCTTCAACTAGGCGTTCCCCGTAGCGCTGGCTAAGAATATCTTTGACATAAAAAACAAAATGGGGGGCCAAAATTTTGATGGCTTGGCTTTGGAAATGGAGGGGTTCGGCTAGGGCCTGTTGGTAGTCTTGGGGAGAAATGAAGCCGGCCCGGAGCATTTCGGCCAGGACAGCCCTTTGCCGCTGCTTGGCTAATTCCGGGTGGGCGCCAAAAGGTGAGTAGCGGCTGGGGGCTTTGGGCAAACCGGCCAAAAAAGCCGCTTCGGCAAGGGAAAGTTGCCGGGCCGGGTGACCAAAATAGCGTTGGCTGGCCTCTTCGATGCCGTAAGTGGTGCCGCCATAAGGGATAGTATTGAGGTACATTTCCAAAATTTGCTCCTTGCTAAATTTCCTTTCGACCAAGAGAGCCAAAACAATTTCCCGAAGCTTGCGGCGGATGGTTTTCTCCGAACCTAAAAAAACATTTTTAACTAGTTGCTGGGTGATGGTTGAGCCGCCAATAGGCGGCTGGTGGGGGTGGCGCAAATCAAAAAAAATGGCCCGGAGAACGCCGGTGGGAGAAACGCCGGGGTGGTGCCAAAACTCCTTGTCTTCGGCGGCTAAAGTAGCATCGAGAACATAGCGGGGCAAATCAGAAAGGTGGATCAAGGTTCGGTCTTCGCGGCGGTAGAACTTATAAAGGAGCCGGCCCTGGCGGTCAAGAATTTTGGTGGTGAGGCGGGGGTTATGGTCGGCCAAGTCGGTAACCCGGGGAAGACGGTAAAAGATGGCAAAGTAGCCAAGAGCTAAAAACCCACCGAGAAAGATTGGCATCCGCCGCTGCCAAAAAATGCGCCGGCTGGCTAGAAGCAGCTGGATGGCTAAGAAGAGCAGCCAAAAGAAAGGCCGCCCCAGCCATTGGAGGCTATGGACGAGGTGTTGGCAGAGCGGCCGGCGGGTAGTTGATGTTGACATGGTAATCGGGCGGCGGTGGCGGGCAGTCGAAACAGTAAATGGTGCCCAAAACATCGCGAAGGTAGCGGTGGTGCTCTTGGTGGCTGGCGGCAACTTTTTCGCCCGGTTGGACCGGCTGGCCGGTCTGGTCATTAATTAAAATATCCCCCTCTAGGGTTGCTGGCTTTTGCGGCTCGGTGCCCCGGAGAAAGTATTCAAAGCGGACGCTCTTTTCGCCGGGGCTGGGCAATTGGCCGCTGAGGTTAGAAACGGTGCGGCCAACAATACTGGCTGGCCGTGGTGGCCATTCTGGCTGGCGATGGCGAAGGAGGTGGGTCATAATTTTATTCCAAATTGGCGAGGCGCCGGTTACCCCGGAAGCAACCCAACTCATCGGCGAATTATCATTGTTGCCAACCCAGACAGCAGTTAGGAAGCTGGGGGTATAGCCAACGGTCCAGTTATCGCGCTTGTCGTTGGTGGTACCGGTTTTGACAGCCACCTCGGGATGGCCTTTGATAACCAACCAGGAATTGGGACCGAAAGCGGCCGACCGAGCGCCATTATCGGCGAGAATATTGGTGATGAGCCAGGCGGCGCCGCGGGGAACGACTTGAGGGCCGCGCCGGGGTTGGTATTGCCAGAGGAGGCGGCCGTGAGCATCGCGAACTTCCAAAATAGCTACCGGATTTTGGCGCCGGCCGAGGTTAGCTAAAGTGGCAAAAGCGGTGGCCAAGTCAATCATCCGCACCTCGCCGCCACCGAGAGTAAGGGAAAGGCCATAATGTTCCGGGCTTTTAAAAGTGGTAATGCCCATTGCGCTGGCCGAGGCAATAAAGTTATCAAGGCCGTTAAGAGCTAACATTTTGACGGCCGGAATGTTGAAAGAGTTGCCCAGAGCGTAACGCAATTGGACTGGCCCGTGGAAAAGAAGATCGTAGTTGGTGGGGCAATAAGGCTTTTGGCCGCTGACTAAGAAGCAGGTGGGCATGTCGTTAAAGAGGCTGCTGGGAGTAACCCGCCGTTGGGCCAGGCCGATAACATAATTCAAGGGCTTAATGGCCGAGCCCGGCTGGCGGAGGGCTAAGACAACGTTAAACTTGCCGTCAATATCTTTGGCAAAATAGTTTTTGGAGCCAACCATGGCCAGGATTTCGCCAGTTTTGGGCTGGAGAACGAGGGCGGCGCCGTTGCTGACATGGGCGCCTTTTAGTTTGGCAATTTCGCCGGCGACAATTTTTTCTGCCTCTTGTTGGATGGGCCAGTCAAGGGTAGTTTTTACCCGCAGGCCGCCCTTTTCGACTGCCGCCCGGCCGAATTGTTGAACCAGCTTTTCTTTGACATAAAAAACAAAGTGGGGTGCTTTGATGCCCGGCTGGGGATTGGCAAAGTGCAATTTGGTAGCCAGAGCTTGCTGGTATTCTTGGCGGCTAATAAGATGCTGTTCCAGCATTTTTTTGAGCACTAGATGCTGCCGTTTTTGGGCCAAATCGGGATGGATGAAGGGCGAGTAGCGGCTCGGCGCCGCCGGTAATCCGGCCAGGAGGGCTGCCTCGGCAAGATTGAGATCAGCCGGTTTTTTGTTGAAATAGGTTTTGCTGGCGGCGGCGATCCCCCAGGCAGTTCCCCCGTAAGGAGTTTGGTTGAAATACATGGTTAGAATTTGCTTTTTGCTGTAAAGCAGTTCGGTGAGAACAGTCAAAATAGCTTCTTTGATTTTGCGCCCTAAAGTCCGCCGCGGCGAGAGGAGGGCGTTTTTGACCAGCTGCTGAGTTAGGGTTGAGCCGCCTTCGAGGCGGTGGCGGAAAATAGTTTGGTAAAAGGCGCGGGCAATCCCCCGAAAGTCAAGGCCGTGGTGGTGCCAAAAGTTTTTATCCTCGATGGCAATGGTGGCCTTAATAAGGGAATCGGGAATATCGTCGAGAGTTACCGGAACCCGGTTTTCTTGGGCATAAAATTCGTAAAGGAGCTGCTGGTGGCGGTCGTAAATAAGAGTCGAAGCAGGGTAGCGATCCTGGCGAAGGTGGCGCGGCGAAGGCAGGGAAACAAAGAGGAAAGCTAGGAATGCCAAAAGGCCAAGGCTGGCAGTGATAACCAGCAAACGTTTCCGGTGGTGCTGCCAAATTAGAGCCAGTTTCATTTTTTAGTCTTGAATTGGGAGAAAATATAGCGGCGCCAAAGGGCCCGAAAATTGTGGGCGGCATGGCCAAAACGATCGGCAACGGCCAGGTGTTGCCATTTTACTTTTTTGCCACTTTGGACCACGGCCGGGGCCAGGATGCTTCCCAGGCCCCCCTGGCGTTGGTGGTCTTCGATGATAACAAGGCGGTCATTGGGTTGCAGCCGGCGGAGGATAGGTTGGGGATCGAACGGCTTTAAGAAAGGGACGCCAAAAACATTTGCCTTTTGCCAGATTCGGTCCGGGAGCCAGTGGAGAAATTCAAAAAGGATCGGGCCGGTGCCGACAATGGTTAGTTTTTGGCCGCGGTGCCATTGGCGGGGCTGGCCGAGAACCAGGGGCGGTTCGGGGAGGTTAAACTGGAAGTCGGTGCGGGAACGGGTGGGCGGGCGGCTGAGGCGCAAAT
>JALWDZ010000018.1 GCA_027039485.1 Candidatus Shapirobacteria bacterium | reverse complement strand
CTCGCTAGCTCTTTACCCCTACCGAAGGTGGATTTATTCCACCGAAGGGGGGCTTCGTCGCTTCGCTCCTCAGGATGACAAAATGAGATCTTCTGTTTTGGTCATTTAGTCGTTTGAGTTTTGAGCATTGTTTAGGATTTGGGTCATTAGGATTTAGGATTTGTTTAACCTAGTTCCTCCAACCTAGTTCTTAGTTCCGTTTTTTCACTTTAACTTCTTTTTCACTTTCCACTTAAACTTTCCACTTTTCCCTCTTCCTCCTCCCGCAGTTGTTTTAGTTTCCACATAAAAAGGCGGGCGCGGCTCCGCACCCGGTGGGGGCTTTGGTCACGCACGAAAAGGCGGGCTTTTTCTAAAAGCCGCCGGGGCAATTGTTTAGCCAAACGGATATAGAGGGCCCGGTGAGGCCAGTCGTTTAGCTCGCTCGCCAATTGCAAGCCATAGGCTTGATATTCTTCCTTGATATAGCGCTGGCGGCGGCGGAGATCCAGTTTAGCTAAAACCTCTTTAAGAGAACTCTGGCCGCGCGGCAAAGCCATGGTTAGCTACCTGACCTACTAATAAGAGAGCGATAAAGCCGCCGCTGAAAATTAGCCACCAACTATGGGTCAGATAATAAAACCCCCAGCTTAAAAGAAGGCCCAAAACCCAGCCAAGGTGAATAAAAAACTCCCGCCCAGCCAAAAACACCAGCGGTCGCTGCCGGGCCTGGCGATAGGTGAGAGCGGCAAAAGGCAACCACACCAAAAGCCCGCCCAATTGATAAAGGGAGTCCATCAAGGCAAAAAAATAAGGGCTAAAAAGAAGCGGTTTCAAGAGCCAATTTAAGGCATTTAAGCGGCTGCCAAAACGCAGTACCTTTTCCGGTTGATGGTCTACCCAACGGCCCACCTGCCAGGCCAACAAAACAGAAAGAAAAAGAGCTAAACTGCTAATTGCTCCTAAAGTTACCAGCCGGCGAAGTACTTGAAAAAGAAAAAGCGGCCAAATCACTCCATAAAGGGCCCCTTCCAAACCAGTCCCGATAAAAGATAAAACAAAAGGGCGGTAAGTTTTTTGCCGAAAGAGATGCCAGACATCCCGGGGAGCAATATTCTGCTCTTTCTTATCATATTCATCCCAAAAGATAGGCAAAATTGAAAGAAAAGAAAGAAAAGCAATAAATAGCCAAAGAGCATGGTAATGAAAATATTGAATAATAAGGCCACCCAAGAGGGGGGCTAGAGCTGCCGCCAACCGGGTGAGAATATTTATAATTCCCAACTGTTGGCCCAGCCGTTTTTGGTCGCCAAGATTCACAAACGCCAAATGATAAGGCAACCAATAAAGGGGCACCAAGAAAGCTAAAAAAATCGCTGCCGGCCAAAGCAGAAAAAAGCGGTAATCAGTCAAAAAGAGGGCCAGAAAAAAGCCAATTTGTAAAAGTAAAGAGAGGGCTATTGACCAATCAGGGCCCCAGCGGCGAAGAACAGGCAGGATGAGCCAGATAAGAAAAAGCTGGCTGCCAGCGGCCAGAAGAAAGAAAAGAAAAACATCGCTAAAGGTGCCTCCCCGTTGGAGGATGAAAATGGGAATAAAAATGCCACTAAGGCCAAAAACAAAAGTCCGCAAACTGGCGTTAAGATAAATACCCGTCAGCCCTGGCAAATGGGGCTGGTACTGCCAGTGGGGGAGAAAATTGCTTTGCGCCTGCTTTAGCATATTTCATTATAACAGGCATTCAGCCCAAAATGATAAGGGCCAGAAGGACACCGGCACCCACCGCCAAATATTCTTGAAGAGTTAACCGAAAGAGCCGCCGCCGAATCGCCGCCTGGAGCAAACCGGCCAAAAGATAAATGAAACTTAAAAGGTAGAGAGCAAAAAAACTAATTTTTAACGGCAAAAACGAGAGGGCCATGGCCAACTCGCCGGTAATGATGCTCCCGGCAAGGACAAAGGGGCTTAATTCCCGCCAATGGCGCTTTTCTTCAATCGCTGCTGCCCGAAAAAGATAAAGAAAAAATGGAGCACTAACCAGCATTGCCCCAAGGCCATTTTGCCAAAAAGCCAAGCGGAAAGAGAGAAGAAAATCAAAAAGTAAATAAAGCTCGCCCAAAATAAACAAAAAACTCAAGCTAAAAGCAGCCCGATAAAGGGGAACGATTTTAAATTGGCTAGCGACAAAAAAAATATTGCCGGCAGCAATGGCAAAATAAGTCCCCAAAGCAACCACCAGAAAAAGAAGCAACTGGCTCCACCAATGGGCCGGCAAAAGCGAATAAAAAAGCTGAAAAGAAAGCAAGAAGCTAAGGGGAAGAAATAGCGTCTCGAAAAGATTGCCCAGATGGCGGCCGGGGCGAAAGAGAAAAACCAACAATAAGCCGGCCACGAAAAGAAGGGCTGCCGTCAAAAGCCAAAGATGGCTCCCATAAGGATCAAGATAACGACCGGCCACGAAAAGAAGGGCTAAAAGGAGAGCTAAAAGGCTAAACTGGCGCTGTTTACTCATTCCTCAAAATTACTGTAAACCGCCTGGACATCATCATGGTTTTCCAACTCCACCAAAAAGCGCTCCACCTGGCTAGCTTTCTCTTTATCCAATTCGAGAGGCACCTTAGCTCGCATCACAATTTGGCTTTTTTGGGGCTCGATTGATTTTTGGGCCAGAAAATCAAGAAAGTCAGCTAATTTATCCGGCTCCAAAATAAAAAGCGTCTTGTTGTCTTCCTCCCGCCAATCTCGGATGCCGGCAAAATCCATTACCGCCAAAAGCTGGTCCTCGGCCAAACGGGGGACTAAGACTTCGGCTTGGCGGACGAACTGAAAAGTAACTGCTCCCGGTTCAGCCAGCCGCCCCTGGTGGTGGCTAAAAATATTCTTTATCTCCTGGACACTCCGCTGGCGATTATCAGTTGCCACATCAATAACTACCGCCACTCCGTGAGGCCCATAGCCTTCCAAAAGAAATTGGCTCAAGTTTTCGCTCCGCCGCTGGCCGGCTTCGATTGCCCGCTGAATATTTTCTTTGGGCATATTAGCTTCTTTCGCTTGTTGGATCAGGGTGCGCAATTTAGCATTTGCTTCCGGATCAGCCGAGCCACCGTCTTTAACGGCAATGGCAATCGCCCGAGCCAGTTTGCTAAAAACCTGGCCCCTTTTCTGGTCCTGGCTTTCTTTACGCCGCTTGATGTTAGCCCACTTAGAATGTCCCGACATTTGTTTTATTTTACAACAACTTTTCCCAAAATGCTCAAATAACCTCTTATCCCATCACACCCCCAGAATTATTTGACCCCATAAAGAAGCACCAAATTCCAACACCCTACCTGCGTAAAGAAATCCCAAGCACCAAATCACAAACAAGTCCTAAATCCTAATGACCTAAATCCTAAACATTCAGAACTTGGAGCTCAGAACTCAGAACTTAGAACTCAGTAAGAAGAAGATTAGATTATAAGAATATCAGGAAGAATCAGGTAATCAGGGAAAGAGAATCAGAGATCAGAAAAACAGAGAAAGAAAAAAGAAAAAAAAGAAAAAGAGGAAAAAAGAGAGTTAACCTGATGCCCTGATATTCTAATATCCTTTCCCTGATATCCTGATGTCCTGGTTTTCTTTTTCTATGCACCTTCGACTAGACCCTGCTCTTTCTTATAAAAGGGCGGGATAACACATTGCTAAGTTCCGAGTTCTGAGTTCCATTTTCACTTTCCTACTTCTCCTCCTGAATCCGAAACAGCTCGCGGATTTCTTCCAAAGTAGTCACCTCGGTAGGGGACTTATCGCGAAAGCGCTGAAAGCGGGGGAAACGAAGGGCAAAGCCCGCGCTATGGATTGGCGAACGGCTAATTACATCGGCGCTAATCTCCATCACCACCCCCGGCGCTACCCAAACATCAGGTTTCAATTCATCAGGCACTTGATAATTTTTAGGCGGCTTTTTAACTACAAAAGGTTGGGCCCGGCGGCGCAGCATCCGCCACTGCTCATCCGTCAGCCCCGTCCCCACCTTGCTAATAGTGTAAAAAGTGCCGTCACGGGGCGAATAGACACCCACCAATATGGCCCCGATGCCGAATTGTTGCCGCTTACCCCGCCCGTAATAATAGCCCATCAGCAAGCAATCGACCGTGTCGGCTAATTTGCCCTCCATGGCCCGCTTGAACTTAATCCAACTAAACTTCCGCTGGCCGGCGTGATACTGGCTATTAGCCTCTTTGACCAAAATGCCTTCTAGGCCGCGGCGGATATATTTTTCAAAGAGCCGGTGGGCTTCGGCAACTGACTGAACTTTTGTTTGCGGAGTTAAAGCCAAATGCTGCCACTTACCCTTAGCAAAAACCTGCTCCACAATTTGCCGCCGAGAATGAAAAGGCTTCCGCAGCAAAGTTTCACCATTATAATAAAGAACATCGAAAATAAACGCCCGGACGGGAATTTTTTCCCGCGCTTCTTTCACCCCATACTTGCGCCGCCGGGTGGTTGTCTCCTGAAAAGTAAAAAAAGTGCCCGTTTTAGGATTGAAACCAACCGCCTCACCGTCGAGAATAATTGACTCTACCGGCAAATTGCGGGCATCGGCAACCACCTCAGGTAGCATAGCGGTAATATCCCGGGTGCTCCGCGAAAAAATTTTGACCATTTTCTCTTTAGCCGAAAACAACTTGTTTTTCTCCACCTCCGGTTCGGGGCCAACATGGATCTGAACCCGAAAACCATCATATTTCGGCTCCACTAGAGCGTGGCCATTCATCCGCTCCAGAATCTTAGTCAAAGTAGCTTCCCGTTCGGCCAAAGCCGGCATAATGGGAATGCCCGGCGAGGCAGTGATGGCTTTCAGCTTAGCTGCCCCTTTGGCTTTCAACCACCAAGCCACTCGGCCAACATCAGCCGAAACATTGAAAGCATATTGGAGGTCAGGGCGCAGACTTTTATCCTGCCGCTCCATCCAAGAAAGGGCATCCAAGACTGTTGCCGTCGAGAACCCCAGTCGCAGTTTGCCTAGAGGAATACGGACCAAATAGCGGTTGGCTCGGGGAGCAACTAGACGGAGGAGGGCGGCCATTTTTTGCTTTTTGCGCTCCTGGCTGCCAGCTCCTTCTTCACGGGCAATTTCCAAAAGCCGCTGGTAAACTGCCAAAAGAGGCGGGTTTTTAGCCTTCTCGGGCCATTGTTGGCGTAAATTTTCGGCCACCAATCCCAAATCGCCAGTTTGATGGAAAAGATGGTGGACTTCGTCGGGGGTTTTGTTAAAAGCAAAAGCCACCACCTGGATCATCATTTTCTCGGCCAGGTTAAACTCCAGCCCTCGGTAACGGGGCAAAAGGCGCCCCAAAACTAAATAGCAAACCTTATCAATCTCCTGGCTATCAGCCCGTTGCAAAAGTTTAGCCAATTTAATGGTAATCTCATTCCGGGCCGTCGTTTTGTCAATATCTTCCAGATGGAGAACAAAGGTATCCAATCGCATCAGCTTGCCAGAGTATAGTAGGCGCCCTTGGTGGACCCCTTTTTAATAACGATTTTTTGGTCAATCAGCTTTTTTAAATCCCGCCAAATGGTGTCTTCAGAAATCATCGGGAAAAGTTCCCGGGCATCGGCAATCCGCAGGCCACCAAATTCGCGGATGTATTCGATTAATTTAATTTGCCGCTCGGTGAGGGGAATCTGTTGGCCACCCAACCGCTGGCGGAGGCGAATATCAGACGAGAGTTGCTCCACTTTTTCCTTAATCCGCCCCAATTCGATATCTAACGCCTGGCAAAAAAATTCGATCCAGGGAGTAAGGTCTTTTTTGGGCAAGGGAGCCTTTTGAAGAGAAACTTTTTGCAAGGTGCCATAATAAAGTTCGGCATTGCGGTCAAAATATTCTTCCAAACCAAACAACCCCTTGATGTTATAACCCTCAGCCATTAAAACTAAGGTGGCCATCGCCCGCGTCGTCCGACCATTGCCTTCGATGAAAGGGTGGATCGCCACTAAAGCGTAATGGGTAATTGCCGAGCGGATGGCCGGGTGCAACTCGCGGGCCTGGGAATCATTGAGCCAAACAAAAAACTCCCGCACCAAAAAGGGTACTTCCACCGCCGGCGGCGGGCGAAAGACCGGGGTGCCGGTTTTGGTATTGACCAGAGCCACCTGGGCTTGGCGGTAATGGCCGGCGTCTTTCTCGGGAATAATTTTTTCTACCACTAGCTGGTGAATGCGGCGAAATATTTCTTCGCTGTAAAAAAAAGGGGTTTTTTGAGCCTGGTGAATTTTTTCCCGGGGGTCAATTTTTTCGCCCGGCAAAGGCAAATTTTCTTGGTAGCGGGTTAAAAGTTCCTCCAGATAATCCATCACAT
This sequence comes from Candidatus Shapirobacteria bacterium, assembly GCA_027039485.1. Taxonomy (GTDB): domain Bacteria; phylum Patescibacteriota; class Microgenomatia; order UBA12405; family UBA6130; genus S016-97. The sequence goes on along the minus strand of JALWDZ010000018.1, from coordinate 21,097 downwards.
TGCGGTAATTGATAACCTCCTGAACCTCCCGCCCCTGGGCGACAACTTTTTCTCCTTCAATCACTCGGGCTACCTCTTGGTAGGTCAAATCATTGCCTTCAAGGCGGGTGGCGTAGTGAACAGCCCGAATAATAGCCTCCTGACGAAATTGCTTTTCGAAAGCCGGCACCAAAGGCGCCTGGTTAATAATCGCTCGAGAAGCCTCCATTTTAGCAATATGGTTCAAAATCGCCGGCGTGATGGTAAATTTCGGTTGGTACATTCCTCTCTATTCTACAAATTTATCACTAACCAATCAAACACCTCCTCGGGCCTAAGGTTGGCCGCCAGCATTTTTTTAGCCTCTAATAAAAGAAGGATCTGTTGGCGCAAACTTAGCAATGCGGCGCCGGTTTTTTGGGCCATTGCCTGACGACTCTCATTGATAAACTGGTCCAAAAGCTGCTCTGGAGCCATTTCTTTCAGCCAGCCCTGCCAAAGCTTTATTTTCTGGTGGGGATTGGCAGCTAAAAACTTGACCCAGTAGCCGGCAGCTTCTGGCGAGGCTGCTTTCTTGCCGGTTAAAATCTGACAACGGGAACGGACGGTGGGCAAAAGATGGTAAAGATTTCTATCAGAGAGGCGGATAACAATGAAAACATTTTCGCCTGGCTCTTCCAAGGTTTTTAAAAAAGCATTTTGGGCCGGCAGGGTCAAGAGATTGCCGTCGGCGATAGCCACCACCCGATAACCGGGCTGCCAACTCTTAGTGGCCAGAAACTGGCGGATTTGACGGATAGCGTCAATGCCAATGCTGGTTTTACTCTGAATCAAAAGAAGATTGGGGTGGTTTAAAGTCGGGGAGGGGAGAAGTTGGCGGATAAAATCGCGAAATTCTTTCTCTGAATATGCCTGGAGAATATACGCCCCCGCTTTCCTCATTTTCCCATTATAGCAAGGAAGGAAAATAGCACTCTGCCAAATAACTATAAAGTTACTAAATTAGTTTAAATTTAACTTGCCGCACACCAAAAGCACCCGCTTGAAAAATCTGGTAAGAAGCTACCCCACAGGCAGTCACAGTTATTCCCTCGCTATCTATTTCTCTTACAAGTTATAGCACCCGATTGTCTAATGTTTTTGCATATTCATATTTAGCGTTTTTCTTTCTCTCTTTGTGAACCTAACCAAAGCTAAAATTAATGCCCAGAGGCTAAACCAAACAAAAAGAGCAGTAACATAAGCTCCAAATTCCATAGTACAAATCTTCTTCTCTGATACCGATATACCAGGAATGTGAGAAACAGTATCTATGTTGCTAAATACAATGCTAGAATGCATCAACGACGTTCCTGATAAAGCAGAAAAAATAACCACAGGTGTCAAAGGAAGCAGTAGAGCAAACAACCCTCCTATATAAAAATTTACCTTCCGGCGCAGATTAGAATTGATATAATTTTTAATAACGTATAAATAAATCGCTAGTAATAGAACTTCGATGGTTCCTGCTATGAAGCCAACAAGATATGGGATATTTAAAGGACCAAAGTGAAAAGCAAAGAAACCCAAGAATGCTACAGCGATAAAAAACGATAAAACAACTTTTAGTTTACGAGAAATGTTTAATTTTATACCTAACATAGTTTTTTACATTAGGACCGCTAAGACAAAAGCAATGACAAAACTGCCAATTGTTCCGTTAATAAATTCTACTAAGAGTAACTCGTTAGGATAAGTTGTTTGCAACCACATGTCAGAGAGGCGAGGATAGATTTTAATACCTATCAGAATTAAACCGAAGATAATTGTTTTAGAAACAATATTTGTAGGAAGAATAGGACTAATAAATGTGTAGATCAGAGCGAAAATCAGGCACTGAATTAAATCTCCAAAAACATACATCTTGAGCAAATATTCTTTAACATTTCTCCACTTCTTCACTCCAGGATGCTTCTCATTCTTCTTATAGATTCTTGCTACGAGAGGATTCATATACAAAACACCGCCTATCACAAACCAAACAAGGGAAGTAACAAAACCAGCCTTAACAGGAAGTATTAAAAAATCTAGATCCATGCTAAAAAAATTATAACATTTTCACAATTTTAGTGGCCCTGTAAATAGACAGAGTCTATAAATATCCTAACTTTCTCACCTCAACATGGTTTAAAACAACATCTGCAGGTTGAGAGAGCATACAAATGATAACGTCGGCAACTTTTTCTTTCTTCATCATCCATTCTGCATTTTTGCCATAATGAAAGCCAGCAGATTCAAAAATTTCTGTATCCATGCCCGGAGGATAAATTGCCATTACTTTGATATTATCTTTGGCGTATTCCTTCCTAATACTTTCTGTAAAGGCGCGGACAGCGTGTTTAGTGGCAGTATATGGAGCCCAGCCTGGTTCATAATCTATCCCGGCTACTGAGGCAACATTCAAAATTTGGCCACCTTTTTGTTTTTTCATTATTGGGGTGACATATTTAACCATATAAATGTAGCCGAGTGTGTTAGTTTCAAAAAGCTCTCTTAACTTTTTATCTGAATGCTCCTCTAAATCTCCCTCCCACCAAATGCCAGCATTATTAATAAGGATGTCAATTCGGGCAAAGTCTTTGATTATATTCTTAATAGTGTCTTGCACCTGTTCGGGCCGAGAGATATCGCAAATGTAGCCTTCAACTTTTGTCTGAAATTTTTGCCTGATTTCGACAACTGTTTTCTTAAGCTCCTCCTCGCCTCGAGCTAACAAAGCAAGGTTTGCACCTTTTTCTGCTAACTTTAAAGCGACTGCTTTTCCCAAACCCTTCGACCCGCCGGTGATTAAGACAACTTTATCTTCAAACATAACTTATTTTTCCTTTAACTTTTAACGTTCAAGGCTGATAATGCTTTAATTAAGAAATATTATTCAAAAACTGAATAACTTTTTCTACCAATTGTTTCCCGAAGCCTTTATAATCATGCTCTACTCCTTCAAAAACAACCGTTTCAATTTTTGGACTACCTGTTAATTTCCTTTTTAAAATCTCCATTGCTTCTCTAGGATGAGAAATGACATCTTTCGTTCCACTGAACGCCAGAACAGGAATATTAATTTTCGCTAATTCCTTCCACTTAGGACTTTGAGGGTTGTGGTAGGGAAAAATATTAGCAGCTACTTTTTCGTCAGCAAAAAAATTAAGGAAGGTTCTGGCGCTTAACTTATACTCTCCCCACAAATCCTTACTTAATAATTCTTCCCTCTTTCCTTCCCCTACCAATTTTTTCGCTTCTTCTAATAATTGAGAGTAGTTTTCATCCTCTTTGGCTGTTCCCAGCATATCGACTGGGCTTAAAAGAACAAGAGCCAGTATATGTTTCCTTATTTCTTCCTCTGTCTTGAGATAGTAATAAACAGTCTTTGAAGGACCTAAAGAATGGGCTTCCAAAACGATGTTTTCATACCCTAGCTCCAAAACCTTTTTCATCCAGGCATCGATGTCAAGAAAGGAATCTTCAAATAACTCATAAGTATTGCCAATAATTTTTGTTCCCCCCTCTTTTGTATCAAAGCCAACCACCGAATGAGTTCCTCTGTGTTCAACAACCAAGAAATCATAGCCATGCTTGGGATAAAAATCATGCATAAAGGGATAAAAAGAATTGTAATAAAGAGAGCCGCCCATACCATGAATATGGAGAATAAGGTTTTTATTCCCTTCTTTCTTAGAAAGCTGGCCAGTAAAAACTAAATTATCTTTGGTAACAGTTTTAACAAACCTTAGCATCGCTTACATATTGTAACATAAAAGAATAAACGCTGACTTGCACAAACTTCCTTCAAGATCGACAACTGTATTATGCTTGCCTCAACTTCCTCAACAAATAATAGCCAACAACGGAAGCGGCGGCGTAGACATTCAGAGAATGGTTGATGCCCAGCATTGGCAATTCGACTTGAGCGTCGGTAGCCGCCAAAACCTGGCGGGAAATGCCCCGGCCCTCATTGCCCAAAATGAGGGCTACCGGAAAATGGGGTTCTAATTGCCAATAGGGGAGAGAGGTTTTTGTTTGCTCGACAGCAACGATCTGGTAACCCTTCTTTTTCAGCTCCCGCAAAAGAGGCAGCATCTCCCGGCGTTGTTCCCAGGGCACCCAGCGCCAAGTCCCTACCGAAGCGCGGTGAATCTTAACATTGGGCGGAGTTACCATCTTTCCCACCAAATAAATTTTTTCCACCGCCAATGCATCCCCCAAGCGGAAAAATGAGCCAATATTAAAGGTGTCGATCAAATTGTCGAGAATAAAGACAATTGGTTGGCGCTTAATCTGCTGGCGCAATTTTTGATCCACCGGCTGATGGCGCAGCTGTTGGGCATTCCAATGTTTCATTCTTTAGGAGCCGCAATTGCCGCTCGGCGCTTTTTGGGTTTTGCTCGCCGACAACTTCTTGGCACACTCCCGCGGCCTTTTATCAAATGCCGCGCAAATCGCCAGCTTCAAAGTCTCCGGATCGCGATACTGGCTGCTGGCAAAAACTTTCTTGCCAATCCGGAGGACAATATCCTTGCCGTAAGCCCCTTCCGGCGGGAAACGCTGGCCGTTAATAAAGACCGTCGGCGAAGCGCTAACTTTCTTCTCCCGGCTTAATTTTTCTTCAGCGGCCAAGATCTTCAAGGCTTGGCTGCCGAAACAATCTTTAATTTTCGCCGGGTCAAAGCCACTCTTTTTAGCTTCCTTTTCCCAACAAGTTTCTACATTGCCCAGATTACAATTTTTATTTACCCCGGTGACGAACTGCCACCATTGCTGGGCGTCTTTTTTCTCTTGCCAGGCACATACCTCACGAATATCTTCATTCAATTCTTGGCGGCCGTGGAGCGAAAAATAACCGTGGGTTGGGTCGGTCAGCAAAGCCCGAGGCCGCATCTTGCTCAAACAAGCATTAAGCGAGGGGTAAAGTCGCTGTTGGCAACTCTTGGCATCGGGAAAATAGCCCCGCCTAACGTAATCCTGGCAGCGGGCCGGCGTGTACACCTGCTGCTGGCACATTTTAGTCAAATCCATCTTGCTGACAATAAAATGCGGCTGCCAATCCACCTTATCGCCCAAAAGCTTAACCACCGGCAACAGGGCGTCCTCGACCTGATTCCCATAAGGGCAAAAGCTCATCACAAAAAGGTCAACTTTAGGCCGCTGGCTCTTTTGGACCGAAAATTCTTTGACAGTTTTTCCCTTTAGTTCAGCCTTTTTGTTTTGCTGGGTTTGGTAAAGACGATTGCCAAACCACCCGGCAGCAAAAGCTAAACCAATCACCACCGGCAAAATAACTACCTCCACTTTTTTGAGGTTTACCTTTTTCATTTATTCCTCCTTGGAAATTATAATCGCCCCGGTAGGGCAAAAATTAACGGCATTTTTAATAACCTCTTCCTCTTGGGTATTGGTTGGTTGGCGGATAACTTTAGCCTTGCCATCTTCCAATTTAAAAAAATCGCCGGCCATGGCCACACAGGTTCCGCAGCCAATACACTTATCTTCGTCAATGCTCACCTTCATGTTGTCTCATTATCCTGGCTCTTTATTTCTTTGTCAAGGACTTTTTGGGCCGCCGTGATGGCTGTCAAAATGAGGCGGATGCGGCTTTCGGCTTGGACTAAAGTAAGCCGCTGGAGATTGTGGGGAAAATAATGGAAGACTAGGTTACGCCCTTTTTTCCAAGCTTGCCAGAGAAGGGGGGCAATTGCCTTTTCGTCCAGCTTCAATTTTTCCAAAGCCCGGTAAACTGAAAAGCGGCGGTATTTTAAATTAGGATTGAGCACTTTGCCCACCCGGAAATGGTCGTCATAATAATCGTTTTGGGTAATCAAGTTTAGTTGGAAAAAGAATTTCTTCAAGAAGCCTTCGTAAGCTTTAGCAAACGGGGCCACCAGAAAGGAATAATCGGAAATATGGTCGGCCAGAACGCCCTGCCGCGCCAGCCGCCAGATATGAAAGCCATCGCGCAAAAGATCTTGCTCCTCCCGGCTGAGGTATTTGCTGCTTACCAGGTAATCAGTTTCAGGAGTAATAAGAGCCATGCGAAAATGGCCACTCCGCGGGCAAAATTATAACCAGAAAACGAAGCTCGCAACTGCCGTTGCCAAATCTGCCGATAAATAGGCAATTTGCCTAAAAATAACAATTCTAGAAGCAAGTCAGTTGCCAAAAAGAAAAGAAAAACAAAACCGGCCAAAGAGTTGCCCGAAGTCCAAAGAAAGAAAACCAAAACCATGAAAGTCAGCTGGCCCCAAAAGTGGTGAAAAATGGCCCGGGCATCATTACGGCGTAACCAGACAACCAGTTGTTGCCAAGAGCTATTATTAATAGGTAAGGAAAATTCCGACCGGGCAAGAGTTAAATCGGTCCAAAGAAAAATTAAGGCTAAAAGTGACAAAACCAAAAAAACCGGCCACCAATAAAAGGCTAAGCGCTGCCAAAAAAGCCAGCCAGCCAATAAGACTAGAAGAAAAACATTAACTCCTAGCTGCCAAAACCAACTTCGCCGCCAGCGACCTTCATCCATAAAACCAGTTTAGCAAATTACAAACAAATTCTAAATCCTAATGACCCAGATCCTAAATATTCGGAACTTGGAACTTGGAACTCAGAACTCAGAACTCAGTAAGAGGAAGATTAAACAATGTAGGATATCAGGAAAAATCAGGTAATCAGGGAAAGAGAATCAGAGATCAGAAGAACAGAGAAAGAAAAGAGGAAAAAAGAAAAAGAAAGTTAACCTGATATCCTAGTATTCTGATATCCTTTCCCTTGATATTCTGATATCCTAATACCCTAACCGAGTTCCGAGTTCTGAATTCTGAGTTCTAAGTTCTAATAACCTAGTTCCTCCAACCTAGTTCCTAGCTCCTAGTTCCTAGCTCCTAGTTTGTGGACCGGGCGGGGTTTGAACCCGCGACCTCCCCGATGCGACCGGGGTGCTCTCCCAGCTAAGCTACCGGCCCAGTAGCTTATTTTACTAGCTTGCAATCCCGACCTCAAGAGGCTACAATTAAATATCAACGGGCGGCCCAGTCCGCCTTTTTCATGTCTCATTATGGCTAAAGGAAACGAATATACCGGAAAACAAATCGTCGTCCTCGAAGGGCTTACTCCAGTCCGCAAAAGGCCGGCCATGTATATCGGCTCGACCGATGTTAACGGGCTTCACCATTGCCTTTACGAAATAATCGACAATTCCATTGACGAGGCTTTAGCCGGTTATGCCCGCGACGTTTGGGTTATCCTTAACCCCGACGGCTCAGCCACCGTAGCCGACAATGGCCGTGGCATCCCTGTTGATGTCATTCCCAAATATAAGAAAAGTGCTCTAGAAATTGTCATGACCAAACTTCACGCCGGCGGCAAATTTGATGGCCGAGCCTATAAAGTTTCCGGCGGTCTTCACGGCGTCGGTTCTAGTGTTGTCAATGCCCTTTCTGACTGGCTTTGGGTTGAAGTTCGCCGCAACCACAAAATTTATTTCCAAGAATACCGCCGTGGCATCCCCAAAGCCCCCATTAAAACCATCAGCCAGTCACACCACCAATTTTTGGCAAACCTTATTCCTGCCAACACCAGCGGAACAACGACCACTTTCAAACCTGATCCAACCATCTTTAAAGAAACCCAAGAATTTGACAGCCGGCGCATTCTCCGCTCCCTAAAAGAGCGCGCCTACTTAACCCCCGGGCTCCGTTTCCATTTTTATGACCGCCGCCCCGACGCCAAAGTCCCCGAATACCATTATTATTTTGAAGGCGGCATCCAAGCCCTCCTCAAGTCGCTCACCCGCAACCACGAAACTGTTCACGAGCCAATTTACATTCAAGGCCAGGCTGACAATATCAATGTTGAAGTTGCCCTCCAATACACCCAAAATCCAAAAGAAAACGTCCAGTCTTTTGTCAACGTCATCAACACCCACGAAGGCGGCACCCACCTGACCGGCTTCCGCACCGGCCTCACCCGGGCCATCAAAGACTACATTCAAAAAGCCGAAATTAAAGACGGGGACATCATCGGCGATGACACCCGCGATGGCCTTACTGCCGTCATTTCCGTCAAGATGCCTTCCCGCGACCTCCAATTTGAAGGCCAAACCAAAACCAAGCTGGGCAATAGCGAAGTCCAGCCATTGGTGGCCAAAATTGTCAAAAACAACCTCGATGTCTATTTCGAAGAACATCCGGCCACGGCCCGGGCCATTATTGCCCGGATTCTTTTGACGGTTAAGGCCCGCAAAGCCGCCCGAGCCGCCAAGGAGGCCGTCATGCGCAAGGGGCTTTTTGACTCTCTGGGCTTACCCGGCAAATTAGCCGATTGCCAAAGCAAAAACCCGGCCGAATCGGAGCTTTATCTGGTTGAAGGCGACTCCGCCGGCGGAAGCGCCAAGCAGGGGAGAGACCGCCATTTCCAAGCCATCTTCCCCCTCCGTGGTAAAATTCTAAACACCGAACGGGCCCGGCTAGAGCGCATCGTCGAATTCCCAGAGCTCAAAAATCTCATTGTCGCCTTAGGCATGGGCATCGAGGACAGCGCCGACATCAGCAAATGCCGCTACCACCGGATTATTATCATGACCGACGCTGACGTCGACGGCGCCCATATTGCCACCTTACTGTTGACATTTTTCTACCGCCACCTGCCAGAAATTATCGAACACGGCTATCTCTATATCGCCCAGCCGCCCCTCTATAAAATTAGCCGCGGCAAGAAAATCCACTACGCCTACACCGAAGAGGAAAAAGAGCAAATTGTCGCCCAGCTTGGAGAGGGTAAAATTGAAATCCAGCGCTATAAAGGTTTGGGGGAGATGAATCCCCAGCAGCTTTGGGAAACTACCATGGATCCCAAAAACCGCATCTTAAAGCAGGTCACCATTGAGGATGCCCGGGCTGCCGACGAAATTTTTACCATTTTAATGGGCAAAGATGTCCCGCCGCGGCGGCGCTTTATCCAGGCCAATGCCAAGATGGCCAATTTAGATTTGTAAGATGTTACAATTAAAAGCCATGAGGAAACAAACCTTAGTTGACACTATTGCCCCTAGCGACCAAAATTTCCCCGCCGAGGTCAACGCCATTATTGAAATCCCTAAGGGGACAAGCAACAAATACGAACTTCATAAGAAATGGAATGTTTTTCACCTCGACCGGGCCCTCTATGGCGCCAACCACTATCCCACCGATTATGGTTTTGTTCCCCAAACTTTAGCCGAGGATGGCGATCCCATCGACATCATGGTCGTAACCACCTTTCCAACTTTTCCCGGCTGCCTTGTCCATGCCCGAGTTATTGGCGGCCTCCATGTTGATGACAGCGGTTCGCGGGACACCAAAATCATCGCCGTTAACGCCCGCAATCCGCGCCTTGACGACATCCAAGAAATTGACGACCTCTATCCCCATTTTCGCCAAGAGATCCATGATTTCTGGCTTAGTTATTCCCGCCTTCAACCGGGCAAAAGAATTTTGGTCAAAGAATGGTATTCGTTGGCCACCATCAAAAAATTAATCATCGCCGCCCATGAGCGCTACCAAAACCAACACCAAAAATAAGCCCGTTGCCATTGGCAAGGTTATTCCCACCGAAATTACCGCCGAGGTGCGCCGGGCCTATCTTGACTACGCCATGAGCGTCATCGTCATGCGGGCCCTACCCGATGCCCGCGATGGCCTTAAGCCGGTTCACCGCCGCATCCTTTACGCCATGCAACAAATTGGCCTTACCCCCGGCGGCCGCTACACCAAATCGGCTAAAATTGTCGGTGAAGTTTTAGGGAAATACCATCCTCACGGTGATGTTCCTGTTTACGACGCCCTGGTCCGGATGGCGCAAACCTTTTCCATGCGCTATCCTCTCATCGACGGCCAGGGGAACTTTGGCTCCATTGACGGCGATCCACCGGCAGCTATGCGTTATACCGAGGCCCGGCTGGCAAAAATTTCCCAAGAGTTTTTACTGGATCTCAAAAAAGACACCGTTGAATTTATCGACAACTTTGACCGCACCCTCCAAGAGCCCACCGTTCTGCCAACCCGTTTGCCCAACTTGCTCCTCAACGGCAGCGACGGCATTGCTGTCGGAATGGCTACCAAAATTCCTCCCCATAACCTGGGCGAAATTATTGACGCCCTTCTCCTCATGGTCCGCCAGGGGCGCTTGGAGAAGCAGCCCGACCAAGAATTTGCCATCAGCAAAATTGACCCCAACGCCAGCGACGAGCGCCAGAAAATTTTGGCTGACGTTTACCAATTGGAAAGGCTAAATTTCCATTTCGAAACCGATGCTAGCAGCGAAGAATTGCTTAAAATTGTCAAGGGCCCGGACTTTCCCACCGCCGGTTATATTTTCGACCGCCAGGCTATCCAAACTGCCTATACCACCGGCAAAGGCAAAATTCCCGTCCGCGGCAAAGCCGAAATCCAAGAAGGCAAAAAGGGGCGCTTCCAAATTATCATTTCCGAAATCCCTTACCAGGTCAACAAGGCAGCGCTAGTTAGCAAAATTGCCGAACTGGCCCGCGACAAAAAAATTGTCGGCATCAGCGATCTTCGCGATGAATCGGACCGGGAGGGCATCCGCGTTGTCGTTGAATTGCGCCGCTCGGCCGTTCCCCGGGCAGTTTTAAACAAGATTTACAAATACACTGAATTGCAAACTACCTACCCGGTAAATATGGTTGCCTTGGTTGACGGCGTGCCCCAAACCCTCACCTTGCGGCAAATTCTCCTCCACTTCCTCCGCTTCCGCCACCAGGTTATCCGCCGGCGGACAATTTTTGACCTCAAAGAAGCCAAGCTCCGGAGCCATATTTTGGAAGGGCTAAAAATTGCCCTCGACAATTTAGATGCTGTTATCGAGACAATTAAAAAATCTGCCGATGCCGAGGTCGCCAAGGCTAACTTGATGCGCAAATTCAACCTCACTAGCCTCCAGGCAACCGCCATTCTTGACATGCAGTTGCGCCGTTTAGCGGCTCTGGAGCGGGCCAAAATCGAAGCCGAATACCAAGCCATTGCCAAGGAAATTAAACGCTTAACCGCCATTTTAAGCAATCCGCAAACTATGCTGGCGACGATGGAAAAAGAACTGCAGAGCCTCAAAGATACCTATGCCGATCCCCGGCGGACAAAAGTTATCGCCCATAAGATTGGTGAATTTTCCGACGAGGATCTGATCCCCAACCAGCCAACTATTATTGCCGTTACCAAAGCCGGTTACATCAAGCGCATGCCCCGGGATACTTTCCGCACCCAACGGCGGGGTGGCAAAGGCACCAGCGGCATGACCCGCAAGGAAGAAGACGAAATCAAAAATTTGCTTTTTGCCGAAACCCACGACTACCTGCTTGTTTTTACCGACCGGGGGCGCGTTTTCCAGCTCCGTGTCTGGGAATTGCCCGAAGGCAGCCGCCAGGCAAAAGGGCAGGCAATCATCAATCTTCTTGGCATCAGCCAGGGCGAGCAAATCAAGGCCATTCTCCGCTATCCCAAAACCAGCCAGTTCCGTTATGTTTTTCTGGCCACCAAAAAAGGGATTGTCAAACGGACTCCTTTGGAAAAATTCCGCAACATCCGCTCCAGCGGCATTATTGCTTTAGCTATGAACCCCGGCGACGAACTTATCGAAGCCAAATTGACCACCGGCGAGAACCAAATTATCATGGTCACCCGCCACGGCAAGGGGATCCGTTTTGCCGAAACTGACGTGCCGCCCATGGGCCGTTCCGCCCGCGGGGTAAAAGGCATCAACCTTAAAGAAGGCGACGAACTGGTCAGCGCTAATATTGTTCCGGCCAAGCTGCCAGCTCCCAAGGATCGGCGGCGGCGCGTTTTCCGCGATCTTCTCCTAGTTACCGAAAACGGTATCGGTAAACGCACCGACGTTTATCTTTTTCCCCAACAAAAACGTGGTGGGGTAGGGGTAAAAGCTGCCAATCTTTCCGAAAAAACTGGTCACATTGTTGACGCCCAGGTCGTTGACGAGAATACGGCCCAAATTATTATCACTTCCCAACAGGCCCAGGTTATCCGCCTGCCGTTGCGCAACATCCCCCGCCTCAGCCGGGCCACCCAGGGCGTCATCCTTATGCGCCTTAACCAAGGGGATAAAGTTGCTGCCATGACCGCTCTCCCCAAAACCGAGAATCAGAAAACAAGCAAAAGTGGGGTTGGAGCTAGGAGCTAGGTTAAAAAAAGCACCAAATCACAAACCTGCCCCGACGTTCGTCGGGACAGGCAAATTCTAATTACCAAAATCCTAAATCCTAAACAAATTCAAATGACCAAAATCCAAATGTTCAAAACATTTAAACCGCGTCATTCTGAGCGCCAGCGAAGAATCTAGCGTTAGCGCACTTTCAGTACCTGGGCTTGGGTTAGCTTTCATGCGCTCGCTTACCGCTCGCTGGATCCCGCCCTTTCTCATGAAAGGACGGGATGACAAGGAGGGACGTCTTTTGTTTTGGTCATTTGATCATTGGATAATTTGGATTTGTTTAGGATTTGGGTCATTAGGATTTAGGATTTACTATTCCTAGTTCCTCTAACCTAGTTCCATTTTTCACTTTAACTTCTTTTTCACTTTTCACTTTACACTTTTACCTTCTCCTAGCTCCCTTTCTATTCCCACTATGGTATTTCTGATAAATCTCCCGCAGGCGCTTGTTGGTTACATGAGTATAAATTTGGGTGGTGGCAATATTTTTATGGCCTAGCAATTCCTGGACCGAGCGCAAATCGGCACCCGAAAATAATAAATCGGTGGCAAAACTATGGCGGAGAACATGGGGAGTAACCTTGGTCACAATCCCAGCCCGGCGGCGGTATTTAGCAATCATCCGCTGGATTGAGCGAACACTCAGGCGCCAACTATCCGGGCGGCGAATGTCGCCTTTGGGACCCGAGTAGCGAATAAAGCACGCCGGCCAGGGGTCATCCCGCTTGGCAAAATAACGCTCCAACCAATAGCGCGCTCTTTCACTCAAGAAAACCAGCCGAGCGTGGCCGCCTTTGCCAATCACATTTAGCTCGCCGGTCTTAAAATTAATCTGGTCTCGATTTAAAGCCACCAGCTCGCTGACCCGCAAACCAGTCGAAAAAAGCAATTCTAAAATGGCCCGATCGCGCAGGCCTTGGATCGTTTGCAACGAGGGTTGCAGCAAAAGCCGTTCCACCTTATCAAAGGTTAAAAACGACAATGAGCGCGATTCCACCCGCGGCAACTCAATCTTTTCCGGTGCCAAAACTTTTTGGTCATTTTTCACCAGCCAGCGAAGGAAGGACCGGAGGGCAATTAGATGATAAGCCTGGGTAATTTTTTTCAACGGCCGGCCGCGATAGTCGCGAAAACGGGCTAAATAAAGGCGAAATTGGCGAACATTTTCCCGATTGATATCGGCCAGGGTAGGGGAGTGGCCCAACTTTTTTTGCAAATATTCTTCCAAGCGGCGCAGATAAAAGCCATAGTTGCGACTTGTTAGGGGAGAGCGGTTTTTCTCCACTTCCAGATATTCCAAAAACCGTTCCCGCCAATAGGCTAAATTTTTCATCATCCCAGCTTAGCATCCCCCTTGCTTCTTGTCAACATTGTGCGACATTTATGGTTGGATAACCATGACGCGAAGAGAAAGAAAGAGGAGCATTACTCTTTAGGTGGATGGCGAAAACGAATCACGGTTTTGATCGTCGAATTGGGAATAATATAAATATTGCCATCTTTGTCGCGCAAATGAAGAGTCCGCAGGCTGAGTTTAGTCACCCGGCCCCGATAATTGCCAATCTGCACCCAGTCGCCAACATTAAATTGGTCCTCCAAGAGAATAAAGAAGCCGGCGATAAGGTCGCTGACCAAAGTTTTGGCGCCAAAACCCACCGCCAGACCAACAACACTAGCACCGGCTAAAAATGGAGCCAGGTTAATTCCCAAACTATCCAAAATCAACAAAAAGCCAATAAAATTGATAACTATTTGGCTGCTAGTAACCAAAAGCGTAGTAATTGTCTGCCAGCGCTTTCGGCGCCGTTTTGACCCCAAACGAGCTAAAGCCTTAGGCCGACGCAGATGGCGAATGGCCAATTTAATGAAAATGTCACTTAGCCAGGTAGCCAAAATAATGAGAATAATTTTCCCCACAACCCACAGCCAATGCCCGGAGAAAAAGCTGGTTGCCAAAGTAATTATGGTTTCCATTGTGATAATTATAGCAAGACTTGTGTTAAAATTATTTGATAAATAGCCTTATTCAACATATCTTAAAGAATGGCTAAACAATTAACACTTAAAGAAGTAAAGGAAAAATATAGTAGCACATATATAAGCTTGTTAGAACGACACCCTTGGATTCAAAGCTATCGAGGGAAAAGACACTCTTGGGATGAAGAATATAAAGGCCTTTGGCTGCCTCCAATTACCTACCTTTGGCGCCTTATTGAAACCTTTATTCCTGTAGATCCCGAAAAAATAGCGGACATTCCCGCCTATCTAAGTGGCAAGCTTAAACTGAAGAAATACAAAAACAAATTTATTGCTAGTCTCCAGCTGGAAGACAAAACTATTGAAACTAAAGGCGATTGCCCAGAAGATGCTCTACTTCAACTTTTTATTACTTTAGAAAAAAAATAGCCCCTATTTACAAGTTAGGGTAACAACTCGTAAATAGGGGCAGAAGCCTTATTTATTCACATAAGGCTTCGGTGGGCGTACACCCGCATCGTTCCGGGCATTATGGTGAGCTTTCCGTAAATCTGACACAGTACTGCCAGAGATTTGCGCTAAATATTCATCGGTCAGCGCGCCTCCTGGCCCAAACTGCGCCAGCAGATCACCATAAAAAGCACGGTCCAGCCTTCCCAGAAGATCAGGTGTTACAGGTTGCCCAAAAAAGGAGGTCGGAGTTACAGGTCCCTGTCCCACTGTCCTTATCCTCCTTCCGGCTATTGGAGGTCTTTAACACTCATCTTCCTTTTTTCTCACCTTTTCGGACAATACTTTGCTCTGCGAATGGTTTTTGACCCTTTTCACTCTCCCTTAATTAATAGGGCGGTCCACTGGGGCGAGAGGAAAGTATGCCTATTAGGCAAGAAAAAACAATGCGCGCTAAAATACCTCCAGCCGCCTGTGTGTTGAGAGATCTCCCGCTCTTGGTCGATCCCTTTTCTGTGTGAAAGAGCCGAACAGTACTCGTGAGGCTCATCTCACGGACTGCTCATTTTTATTTTAGTAATACTTTTTCTATCTGTCAACCTGCGATCAACGCATAAGTTCTGGTAATTTAAAATATCTTCGCCATTACAAAAAACACATCTATTGCATAATAAAGCATGCCTTTGTCAATAATATTAGTTACCAAATAATACCCTAATTACCAGTATCACCAATTGGCTAGCTAAGCATCACAGCAGAGCCAATATCCAATAAAGTTATAATAGATTATAAAAATAACCCATTGTTAGCAAAAATGAAAGGCCAGACTAGGAATGAGCGTTTTCTATGGGTTGAGGCCCGAGCGGGAGCCAAAAAAGACACCGTTGTTAAAAAAAGCCTAATTATTGGCAAATTCACATCCGTGTTCCTGCCGTTAGGGGAGAGGCCAACCGGGCAATCTTAACTATCCTCCGCCACCATTTTCCTCAACATACTATCAAGCTTATCCGCGGCACCCATCGGCCAAAGAAATTGTTTTTAATAACGCACTAAGAAAATTTTGAACCGCAATCCACTGTCTACTGTTAAACTACATCATAGTAGACAAAATTCAAATCACCTAAATCAATTTTCCTAATGCTTTAGTCAAAAAATTGCAGTGTCTCCGGAAGCATAGATATCTCTTAGATAAAATTCTATTGTCCACGCTAAATTTGGTTTACTTTGCAATAAACAAGCTAAGAATTTCTCTATATTTTGCGTTGGCCAATGAGGAAGCAAAAGCTTTCCACCGTCATTAAACAATACCGTAAATTGCCGCCAATCTATTAAACTTCTTTTCATAGATTTCACATCCTTCCAGACATATTTCCTGATGTTTTTCCCCAAAATTCTAATTCTAATTACTGTTAGGTCTGCCTTGGAAAATTCTACTTCTGTAGAAAGCAGTTTTATATAATCTAAAGCTGAAATTAAAAAAACTAAAAATGCTGAACCGATAGCCAATAAGATAACCAACAAATCTACATGACTAAAAATATCAATAATTGAATAATTTTTAATTAATAGCCATTCATAAAAAAGCAAAACAATTGAGAAGCTTATTAGAAGGTAAAGCCCAATCCAAAACAACATTATTAAGCGAGTTCTTTTGCCCTCAGCCCCTTTCATTGTATATAAGTGTTCTTGCTCTAGCACACTTGAATTATCTCCACAATTAACTTTCAAAATATATTTATTGATTAAAGGAAACCAATGGCTATCAAAAAGATAATTTTGCATAATCAATTATAAATTCCCCACCCTGAAAGCACCAGTTCGACATCCATGGCGAACATTTTAATTGCCGTTCTGTTTTGGGTTGCTCGCTTGCACCTTTTATTTTTCACCTTTAACTTTTTCCGACTCCTACTGTTCGCTATTAATTGGTTCCTGGCAGCTAACAATTGTTAATAGTTGCTATAATAGCCCATGGTCACCTGGCAACGGTTAAGGCAAAATCCTGACCTCTGGCAAGTAGTCCGCCAACGGGCCTGGCTTTTGGAACGGATTCGCCAATTTTTCCGCCAAAATGGCTTTTTGGAAGTTAGCACCCCCCGCTTGGCGCCCAGCCTCATTCCCGAATCTTATCTTCATGTTTTCCAGACCCAATTAACCGACCGCCAAGGCCATCATTGGCCAGCTTTTCTTACCCCATCGCCTGAGCTTTGGCACAAAAAATTGCTCGCCGCCGGCGCTGGCAACATCTTCGAAATCGCCCGCAGCTACCGTAACCAAGACCTCGGCGGCCATTTCCACAATCCAGAGTTCACCCTTCTCGAATGGTATCGCGTTCAAGCTGATTACCGGCAAACTATGGCCGACAGCCAAAATTTATTTCGCGCCATCTGGCCGGAAACAGTTACTTATCAAGGCAAAACTTTAAACCTCCGCCGCTGGCAAAAAATTAGCGTCGCCCAGGCTTTTCAAAAATACGCCGGCGTTGGCCTGGATCTCCTTTTTGATTTTTCCAGCCTTCAGCAATGGGCCAAAAAACGCCACTATCCGGCCACCCAAACCTGGGCCGAGCTTTACAATCTTATCTATCTTCAAGAAATCGAGCCCCATTTGGGCCAAAAACAGCCCACCATCATTTATGACTTTCCGGCTGAGTTTGCTCCTTTAGCCAAAAAAGACACAAAAGATCCGCGTTTCCGCCGCCGGTTTGAAATTTATCTTTTCGGCATCGAGCTTGCCGATGGCTATGACGAGCTCATCGACCCCCAAGAACAAGCTCGCGAATTCCAGCGGGAAAGCCAGCAGTTGCCCCAATCTCATCCGGTAGATAAAGATTTTCTCCGGGCCCTAGCCAGCGGCCTGCCACCTTGCAGTGGGGTAGCAGTAGGGGTGGACCGCCTCCTAATGATTTTGGCCAACAAAACTGACATCAAAGATGTTATTCTTTTCGCCGCCGAAGAAATTTTTTCCCGCCCCCGCCTTTAACTTACATTTTACGACGTGGTGGAGTAGAGAAGAAATTATAGCGTAGTTTTCTACATCATCAAACATTCATAAATTATTAAATCCCAAGCACCAAATTCCAAATCACAAACCCGCCTGCGCAGGCAGGCCTGCCCCGACTCCGCCGTCCGCCAGCTGGCGGAGGCGGAACGTCCTGGGGCTTCACTCCGCCTTCGGCTTCGTTCAGGATGGCTTCCTAAAATACTAAGTTCTAAGTTCCAAGCTCTGAGTTCTAATTACCTAGTTCCTAGTTCTTAGTTCCTAGCTCCATTTTTTCACTTTTCACTTTCCACTTTCCACTTCCTTCGCCCTTCGCCCTTAGTCCCTAGCCCTTTTCCCGATGACTTTAGGATACTGGTTGGTTAAAAAACGCGCCTCTGAGCGCCTCTCATGAGGTCGGTTTTTGAACCTAAAACTACTTATTTTTGTTTTTAGCCTCCGGCAGGCCAATTTTCTCTGTCCCCGACCACTTTTCTCTCGTCACAGCAATTTTAGGTTTGACCAGGCGGCCGGATCCAAGACTAGAAAAATTAAAAAAAAGAAAGCATTTTAAAACCAGCAAAAATTTTTTGTTATTAAAAATAAAAAGAAAAACCAAAAAATCGCCGCCAGAAGCCACTTCTTCTTTCAGATCTCGATGATGTCGTAAAAGTTATCTTATGCGACATCTGTCTAATCCTTCTCCCCCAATAAGCAGACCTGCCAAAACCATTGCGCCCCAAAATCGTCCAATAAGAGAAGTATTACTCCCAGTTTTTGCTTTTCTATATTGAACAGAAAAGCAAAAGTGTCTTTAAAAAACCTAAATAAAATAGTAAATAGCTTGGGTAGTCCCAAGAGAAGTGGCGGCAGTTTTCCACAATAGGCCCCCTGTAGCCTTTTAATCGCCGAACCCAACCGCAAGAAGGGAGCAGTAAACTATATCAAAATATTGCAATTTATTTATCCCTATAGATAGGTAAAAGATTGCCACTTTGGGGTGTTTAGCAAACACTATCAAGATTTGCTAAGATGGCTTAGCTTTTGCTAACGCGTGAAATATATCCTATAGTTATCGTGAAACTAGTTTTATATTATAGGCTGTTTACTATTTATTATAGGATAGCACCGCTCCCCTCTCCCCCGCCTTAAGAGTGGGGAATATTTTTGGAAAAGCGGAACCAAAATTTGCCTAACCAAAGCTGCAATTGGCTAGTATCGTCAAAGAAATTTTTCTGAGAGAGAGTAACCGGGCAAGGGAAAAGCCGATAGAAGTAGCGGAAAGTCTCTGTCTTTCGGACGGCGCGGCTTACCAGCCAAGAACAGCCGGTTTGTTTTTCTTTATCCCCCACCCGAGCTACTCGGGCTCCAGCGGCTTTAAAAACCGGGGCGACATCCTGGGCAATGCCCGCCCGGCCGCCGGCATTATAAACTGCCAAACTCATAGCTTCCTGCCGCACAACAGGCAAGAGAAAAAGGTGCCAGTTCTCTTCCCGCCACTGACCCAATTGCCAATCAAAATTTCTAACTCCCCCATTATTGCCCGCCACCGGTTTAACCTGCCAGTTAAGACGGTGACGGTGGAGAAACAAAAATAGTTTGACAAAGTCAATCCGCCGACCAACGGCCACATTAGCATGGCGCAAAATCCCCTGGTACCACAACCAAGATGTCGCACAATGTTGCCAGTCGGATTTGCTCAGGCAAGTCTTTTGATCCTGAAAAAGCACCAGCTGAATTGGCACTTTTAGATTAGCCATTAACGATCCCGCCAAAAGCCGGGGTGCTTTCTCTTCCCGTGCCAACCGCCCTACCCCAACCAGGGGCAACCGGCCGTAATCGCCAACCGTAGTTAATGGCCAATCGCGGGGCCAGACCCAGCCCCAAACTTCTTTTTCTTCGGGGCGCACCAATAAAAGCAAACCTTGCTCCCGGTCCAAGATGAAAACTGCCACCGGCTGGCCATCCCAACCTTGATGCCAAATATGCCAAAGCTGCCGGCCGCCGCCTAAAAGAAGGAGGGCTAAAAAGAAAATGGCCAAGAATAACCTTGGCCGCCAATTAGTCTGTCGTTTTCGCGACCGCATTTTTGTCTAGTTTTAGGATAATCTCTTTTAAATCATTTGGCAAGGGGCTCGCCACAGTTAATTGCCGCCCATCTGGCAGCGCAACTTGTAAAAATGTTGCGTGGAGGAAAAGGCGGCCACCCAATTGGCGCTCTTGGTGGCGGTAAAGGCCATAAATGGGATCGGCCCACAACGGAAAGCCTAAATAGCGGAAATGGGCCCGGATTTGATGAGTTCGACCGGTGAGAGTTTGCACCAGAACCAAGCTCAAGGTTTTTCCCTGCCACCGCCACTGGCGCTGGCGCCAATAAAGAGTCCGGGCCGGCTTACCTTGGCTCGCCACCTGGATCGGATAGCGGCGCTGAGGCGGCTGTTTTTGCAGCGGGAAATTAATCGCCCCCTGGCGGTCAATATCGCCCCAAACCAAAACCAAATATCTTTTTTTCACCCGGTGCCGGCGAAATTGTTCTTGCCAGAAAGCAAAAAGGCCGGGCTGGCGGGCTTGAAGGACAATCCCCGAGGCATCTTTATCAAGGCGATGGACTACTCCCTGGCGCCGCCAAAAAGTCGTTGCCCCCCGATAGCGCTCGGCAATTAACCGCCGGCGGCGAATGTAATCCATTAAATTTAGACCGGCTACGGTTTTGGCCCGGTTGACCACCAATCCGCTTGGCTTATCCCAAACTACAAATTGAGAAGTTTTTTTGAGGATGGGGATCATGCCCCGGCTTTAGACTTTTTCTTGGCCCGCAATTCCCGCTCGCATTCAACGCCAAGAGTGGTTTCCGGGAACATCATTAGGCGGCGGGTATCGATAAAGCGGCCACAGCGTTCACAAATGCCATACTTGCCAATTTTAACCCGGGCTAAGGCCTTGCGAATCTGGATAATCCGCATCCGAATATGCTTCTGGATGGCTTCTGTTTGGGCATGGCCAAATTGTTCGGCAGCGTCGGTATCATCGGCGGCATTATCTAAGGTGCGATCTGGATTGGCAAAAGGGTCGGATTTTTTGAGAGCTTTTTCTTTGGCCAGCAGCCGGTGCAATTCTGCCTGCAAAAATCCTTGAACCGGTCGAAGAACTTCTTGGGGCAAGCGCAGATTTTTTGTCCAGCGCGATTCGCTAGTCGTTGCTTTCTTTTTCATAAGCCAATATTACCAATTTTCCGTCCTGAAAGCAAATAAATTAACAAGCCTGCCGCGGCGGCAAACCCAACCATTATTCCACCCCACCAATAGGCATGCTGCCAGAAGGCCACTCCCCCACCCCCCACAGCGAGAAGCAAAACATCAACCAGAGGCAGAAAACCAATTTTGCCCGAAGGATACCAAAAAAATGAACGGTAGCGCTGCCAATACCAGTTACTCAACCAAACTGCCAACCACCAGCCAACCAAGAG
>JALWDZ010000017.1 GCA_027039485.1 Candidatus Shapirobacteria bacterium | reverse complement strand
GGCCTAGGGGTAGGGGTAGGTCTGGGCGTCGGTGTTGGCGTTGGCCGCGGTGTGGGGGTTGGCGTTGGTCTCGGGGTAGGTGTTGGTCTTGGTGTTGGAGTGGGAGTAGGTCTGGGCGTCGGTGTTGGCGTTACGCATTCGCTCGGCTCCCGGCCACAACCGTGGGCAGCCTGGTCGCAACCAGGGACATGGACATCGGTTTGCCAGGACCAAGAGCAACGGGGTCGGCGGTTGGTAAAGCCATATTGGACGCTTTGGCCTGGCTCTAGATGCACCCGGTTAACTAGTTCTCCCCCACCGCAAACACAGCCAGAATTGTGGGAGCAATAGCTGGCAAACCAGTGAATTTCGACATCGCCGGCGGCATTACCGTCATTTTTAACCCAAATCCCCCGGTCATCAGCCCCGCAAGCCCAATGAGGTTGGTTGTTCGGCGGTGGTGGCGGCGGACCGGGAGGCTGAGCTCCACCGCAATACATGTAGTCACAATGCTCCATTCCTGTATAATGCCAAACGCCTTTATGGCAACGGTAAGTTCTTTTAACCCTTGTATGAATCCCGTTGTCAGCAACACATGCTTCCTCACAGCGATCCTGGAATTCTCCTTCGCGACAAGCCGCCCGTTGGCGGACTATCTGGCGATGCTTGACCAAATAAACGCCGACCGGAAGGCTAGCTACGGCGACTAAGGTAAGCAAAAGCCCCAGTAGTTCCCAGAAATGCCCCTTCATTAATCCAGAATAGCATAACCGAGGGTGAAAATTAAAGAGGGTCAGAACTTAGAACTTAGAACTTGGAACTTAGAACTCAGTAATTAGCAAGGAAAAAGAAATATTAGGCTAGAATATCAGGGAGAATCAGAGATCAGAAAAACAGAGAGAGTTAACCTAATCCCCAGATACCCTAACCAAATTCCAAGTTCTGAGCTCTAATAACCAAGTTCTGAGCTCCAAGCTCCGAGTTCTAATAACCTAGTTCCTCCAACTTAGCTCCTAGCTCCATTTTTAACTTTTCACTTTCACTTCTTTTTCACTTTCCACTTAGACTTTCCACTTTCTAAGTTCCAAGCTCCAAGCTCCGAGTTCTAATAACCTAGTTCCTAATTCCATTACGATAAATAATCCTTGAGAGCCTGGCGGCGGGAAGGATGGCGCAATTTCCGCAAGGCCTTAGCCTCAATCTGGCGAATCCGCTCCCGGGTGACATTGAACTTTGCCCCCACCTCCTCCAAAGTCATTGGCGGTTTGCCTCCTAAGCCAAAGCGCATCCGCAAAACCGCTGCCTCCCGGGGATCCAAAGTTTTCAAAACATCTTGAATCGATTCCCGCAAAAGCTCTTTCGAAGTCTCTTCATAAGGTGACGGCGAGGTAACATCTTCGATGAAATCGCCAAGAAACGAATCTTTCTCTTCCCCAACTGGAGCGGCCAAAGAAGTAGTCCCCTGAGAAATGCGGAAAATCTCGTGAATTTTTTCCACCGGCAAATCGGCCGCGGCGGCAATTTCTTCCGGCTTCGGCTCCCGGCCTAGCTTTTGGGAAAGCTGGCGGGAGACCTTAAAGACTTTGTTCATCGTCTCGACCATATGGACAGGGATGCGGATTGTCCGAGCCTGGTCGGCAATGGCCCGGGTAATTGCCTGGCGAATCCACCAGGTGGCATAAGTGGAAAATTTAAATCCCCGTCGCCAATCAAATTTTTCCACCGCCCGCATCAAGCCTTGGTTCCCCTCCTGAATCAAGTCCAAAAAAGAAAGCCCCCGGCCGATATATTTCTTGGCAATGGAAACCACTAGCCGCAAATTGGCCTCGATCAATTTGGCCCGGGCTTCTTCCGACCCCCGTTCAATTTCCTGGGCTAGGCGCACCTCATCGGCAGCGCTCAACAAGGGCACCTTGCCAATCTCCCGCAAATACATCCGGACCGGATCGGTCGAAGTGCCGCTACTAAGATAGCTCAAAGCCTTAAGGGATGGCAAGCGGCTGCCGGCCTCCAAATCCTCCCGGCTGACTCCTTCAAAGACATCAATCCCGTGGCTAAAGAGATAATCATAAAATTTATCCAATTCGGCCGCATATTTCTGGGGTTCAGGAATTTTTTCCAAGATAACATCTTGGGTCAAGAACCCCTGTTTTTTCCCCAATGCTAGCAACTGCCGCCGGGCTTTGGCAAAGGAAAATTTTTGTGGCATGGCTTTTTTAATAGTATCATTTTTCCTTTTCTAAGGCAATAAGGCGCTGGCTAATTTTTTGAAATTTTTCTTCCAGGGCGGCCAGCTGTTGGCGGTCCCCTTTTTCGGCCTGGGCAATTTGGCGGCTCAAATCAGCCAACTGCTGCCGCCAGCGCAATTTTTGCCATTCCCGCTTAGTCTTTTCAATCTCCCGCTCCAAATCGGCTGGTAAATCATGCCAACGGAGAAGCAGGTCTTGAATTTTAGTTTGCAACTCCGCCGGCAAGGTCTGAACAAAATCGCCTACCCGCCAGGCTTTCCTTTTCTTGAGAAAATTTCGCAGCTGGCGATAAATTCGCTTCAGGGCAAAATCGTGGGGCCGGAAACGGTAGCGGGCTGGCTGGGGAGAAGAAAGGATTAAGGCCAAAAGGTATTCTTCCAACAAGGTCGCCCGGTCTGGCGGCGGAGTAGCTGGGACTGGTTTTTCGGCCGGCCGGGCAGCAGTTTCAACCGCTAACTTATTCGCTTCGGCGATAATTGCCTCCACCTCGGTATCCAACGCCGAAGCTAACCGCCGGTAATAATCCAGCTGGACCACCTGGTTGTCAATTTGCCGCAAAAAAGGCAAAACTGCCGCCAGGACTTGTTTTTTGGCCGCCGGCGTCTGGGTGCCAAAACGCTGGCAGGCCGTTTGGATGACAAAATCCCAAACCGGAACCGTTTTTTGGACCACCTGGCGCCAGCGCCGGGGATCGCTCCGGGCCAGCTCGTCAGGATCCTTGGCCTTACCGGTCCAGTGGATAACGTGGACTTCCAGGCCGGCGTTTTCGGCCAAATTAATGCTCCGCAGGGCCGCCTGGTTGCCGGCAAAATCAGCGTCGAGGGCCAAATTCAGCCGGCTAACGAACCGCCGCAGAAGCTGGATTTGCTCGCTGGTAAAGGCCGTCCCTTTGATGGCGATAACATTCTGCACCCCCGCCTGCCAGCTAGAAAGAAAGTCAAATTCCCCCTCGACGATGATAGCTGTTTTTTCTTGGCGCAAAGCTTCCCGACTAAAATAAAGGCCAAAAAGGTGGCGGCTTTTGTGGTAGGCTAAAGTTTCCGGCCCGTTGATGTACTTGCCCCGCTGGTCTTCGTTTTCTAAGAGGCCGGGAATTAGCCGGCCGGAAAAACTAACAATATTACCGCGGTGGTCGTAAAGGGGGAAAACTAACCGGCCATGGAAACGGTCGAAAAGCTGGAAACCATTAACCGGACGCTGAAGGCGAAAGAAGATGCCGCTTTGCTCCAATTCCGCCGGAGAAAATTTTTTCTTTTGCAATAAATATTGGGTCAAAGCTGTCCCCTGGCGGGGCGAAAAACCCAGTTGAAATTTCTCCACTGTTTCCGGCCGCAAGCCGCGCTGTTGCAAATAGCGGCGGGCTGGCTCTCCCAAGGGGTGCTTTTGGAGAAGGAAGTGATAAAACTGGGCGGCTGCCTGGTTGAGGGCATAAATTTGCCGGCGCTGTTTTTCTTGGGGGCTAAATTGGCGCCGCTCCAACTTGACCCCCACCCGGCGGGCCAAAAATTCTACCGCTTCCCAAAAATCCATCTGCTCATACATTTGGAGAAATTTGATGACGTCGCCGCTGGCCCCGCAGCCAAAGCATTTGAAAATTTGCAGTTCCGGCGAGACGGTAAACGAAGGCGTTTTTTCGTGGTGGAAAGGACAAAGGGCAACATAATTCCGACCGGCCTTTTTCAGGGGAAGGTATTCGCCAATCAGCTCGACAATGTCAGTTTTAGCCTTAATTTCGGCAATTTGGTCCATTTCGGGTGTCCCCGGGGGGACTCGAACCCTCATATCCGGCTCCGGAGGCCGGCGCTCTATCCATTAAGCTACGGGGACTTTTCTTAGTATAGCACGCTAGGGGCGCTGGGCGAGGATTTTTGCTACCCGGGGGCGGGGAAGATTAGGCTGCTGGCCAAGCCGGGCAGCCATTCCGTGAAAATGGCCCAAAACCTCTTCGTAGGCCAAAATTTTCCAATCGGTATAAAGCTTTTTCAGCTCGCCTTGGGCATAAACATGGGGCTTGGGATTAAAGGGATGCTGTTCAGCCAAGGCTGCCACCACATTAAAGCCGCCTTTTTTGGTAGCCGCTTTCATCCGGGCAACCAATTGGTGGCCGGTTTCTTGGGGCAAAAAATGGAGCAGGCCAACGGCAATAACCAGGTCAAATTCCTGTTTAAATTGGTACTGGCTAACGTCGGCCACCTTAGCCCGAAGGGGCAGTTTCTCCTTGGCGGCAATTTCCCGGAGCCGCTCAACCGCCGTTGGGGCCGCATCAAGGGCCAAAACAGAAAAGCCTTGGCGGGCCAGAAAAAGGGAGTTACGACCCTCGCCAGCGCCGAGGTCGGCAACGGTTGCCTTTGGCGGCAATAATTCAGCCGCTTTTTCCACCAAGTCAAGCGGCTTCTCGCCGAAAAT
This sequence comes from Candidatus Shapirobacteria bacterium, assembly GCA_027039485.1. Classification (GTDB taxonomy): domain Bacteria; phylum Patescibacteriota; class Microgenomatia; order UBA12405; family UBA6130; genus S016-97. The sequence continues at coordinate 4,031 of JALWDZ010000017.1, read as the reverse complement.
GTTTTTTTGCTGCCGGTAGCGGTTCTCAAAAAATTGCCCAATGGACATCAAACGAGTATAGCACGAAGGGGGCTAGATTGAAAAACTTCCACCTCCCAGGTGGAATGCATCCCGACGTAGCATCGGGACACCTCGGGAGATATCGATATAAGTACCAAATCACAAGCACCAAATTACAAACCTGCCCCGACGCCGTCAGCCGGCGGATGTCGGGGCAAATCCTAAATCCTAATGACCCAAATCCTAAACAAATCCAAAATTCAAATGACCAAATGGCTAAAACAAAAGACAGAGACAAAGAAAAAGAAATGTTTTGAACATTTGAATTTTGGTCATTTGAATTTGTTTAGAGTTTAGGATTTTGGATTTTGGTATTGTTTGCGATTTGTAATTTGGTGCTTGGGATTTCCCTGTGTAAACAGGAGGTTTGGAATTTATCGTTGATGTTATATTGAATTATGAAAAAAGGCTGGCTGGCGGTGGCCCTTTTGGGCATCTTCTTCTTCCTCTGGCGCCAGTGGCCCGACCAACGGCTCCACCTAATCGTCTGCAATGTCGGCCAAGGCGACGCCATCCTCATCACCCAGGGCTTCAACCAGGTTCTCATCGACGGCGGCCCCGACCAGCGCGTCCTTAATTGCCTCCAAAACCACCTCCCCTTTTGGGACCGGCGGCTAGAGTTAGTCGTTCTCACCCACCCCGAGGCCGACCACCTCACCGGCTTAATTTCCGTCCTCAACCACTACCAAGTCGCCAACCTAGCTATGAACGACTTTGGCAAGCAAACACCTGTCTTTCGGCGGCTAGCGATGGCCATCAACAACCACAAAATTAGGCACTTCCAACCCCGCCGGGGGATGAAAATTCGCCTCGGTTTGATGGATTTTGATGTAGTTTGGCCGGATGATTTGGCCCTCCAAGAGCGCCAGGCCCTTTTGGCCAACAAACCGCGCTGGTTTGGCTTTCCGGTTATCCAAGACCGCGATTTCAATGCCAACAACTATTCCGTCACCCTCCGGCTAACCTTCGGCCAATTTACTGCCCTCCTGACCGGCGACCTTAGCCGGGAAATGAGCCTGCCCTTAGTTTGGCAGCGGGAAATGCCCCCGGCTCAAGTTCTAAAAGTTCCCCATCACGGCGCCCGGGACGACAACCCGCCAGCCCTTTACCGGGCTGTCCGGCCAAAAATTGCCCTTATTTCTGTGGGCCCCAATCATTTTGGCCAGCCCAGTCCCCAGCTGCTTGCTTTTCTCCGCCAGCAAGGCATCGCCGTTTGGCGGACCGACCAAAACGGGACCATCGAGCTCATCAGCAATGGCCAGAGCCGCCTCTATTTACAGACGGCAAAGAAAGCCAAGAACTAGGAGCTAGATTTATGGTGGGTGTCTAGGTATAAAAATCGTTAGAAATCCCGAGGTGCATAGTGTAAAACACCTCCGAGGTGTAATGCACTTGACACCTCGGGACTTGGATGACTTCCTAAAAAGGTTTTATTTGGTTGTTGGAATTTGGATATTGTTTGTATCCTTGAAATTTGTGATTTTGTGCTTTCTTCAACCTAGTTCCTAGTTCCAATTACTACTGTGTTGGCGTGGCTGTTGGTGATACCGTCGGAGTTGGAGTTGGAACGGTGGGAGCCAAAGTTGGAGTAGGAGTTGGGGATGTAATCTCTGGCGTTGGCGTGGGTGAAGGAGCTGTTGTTGGCGACGGGGCTACGGTTGGGATTGGAGTTGCTGTTGGTGCCGGCGTGGGAGTAGCTGAGGAAGAAGGAGCTGGAGTCGGGCTTAAAGTTGGTGTTGGCGTCGCATTTTGGTTTCCAAATTGGACTCTGGCTCCACTTTGGAAACTAGTCTCCGCCAGCCAATAAATGGCCAGGTCACTGGCCAAGGGGTGGTTAAAGACGATAGTAAAGCCGTTTTGGCTAACTTCTTCTAGATGGTAAGCCGGCAAACTGCCCTGAGGATTGGAGACAAAAACCACCGGCGCTTGGTTCAAGGGTTCGGCAAAATCAACCCTCACCCTCCGAACGCCAGCCTGAGCTGCTACCTGGCCGCTGGCTTGGGAATGGCGAAGGTGGAAAAGCTCCTGGCGGAGGGTAGCTAGTTCTTGCGACAGCTCGCTTATCTGGCTACGAATCTTGTCCAACCAGCCCTTAACTGTCTCGATAAGCGACAATTTTACCTGTCCAGATGCCGAAGCGGTTTGACTGGCAACTGGAGTTGGACTAACCAGATCGCCGCTGGCGGTGGAAATAAGCAGGTTTAGCTTATTAAGACCGATTTGATCCAGCTCACTCGAATTCGAGGCCACCTTGGCATTTAGTTCTCTGATGGCCTCAAGGTTGACAACTGATAAGCCAGCATAATCAACGGTAAGGTAGCCTTCATTGTCGGTGTTAACTAATTCTGGATAAACTTCTTGAAGTTGTTGGGCAGCAACTCCAATATGGGTTCCTGATGGTAAGCCTTTTTTAGGAAACTGGTCTCTCTTCCAGGTAAAGGTAAATGGTTTTAGTTTCTCAACTTTATCCAAAGCATTACTAAGATATTCTTGGACATTCTTCAACCTAATATCTGAACTCTGCCAACCTCCTGTTGAATAAGCAGTACCATTGACATAGAGTTTATAGGAACCTGGATTCGTCGTCCCGATGCCAACATTGCCAGAAGAGTTTATAAATGGATACATTAATGCAGACTGGGTAATTGATAAATTAGAGTCTGCTCTCTTGGATTCACCATCTGTTGCTATAAAAGCACTTGGGTTAGATTCTTGGATTGTTATGGTAGATAGTTCTGAAGCACCCTCCATGACAATGGTTCTAAAATCCGCCTCACTATTCCATTCCACTTGTGCTTTTACCCAAACATAACCGTTAGAATCAAGAGTTACAAAAATTCGAGGTTTGCCAGTAATGTGTCTGTTAACAGCAGTTGGGATTACGGATATGGAATAACTGTTGCCGCCATTGAATTTATGGACAGAAACATCGTAAAGAGCAAAACCTGGGTAATTTATATCCTCACGGGCGTATACTTGGAATGTTACATATCCTTCATTTCCTGTTATCTGGTAGAGTCTATTCCAGTAGTAGTGAAGATTGGATCCATCCCAAGAAGCCCATTGAGCAAATTGTCGCCAACCCAGTTCTTGATTTTTTAAAGCTTTAATTTGGCCATTTACTTCTAGTTTCTCGTCTGGGCTCGCCGTTCCGATACCAACGTTGCCATTGTCTTGTATAACTAATTGGTCCGTTACTGTTCCAGCTTGATTTTTACCAATTGCAAACTTCCAGCCAGTTCCATCAGTTCCATATGTAAGACGATTACTTATTGGAGATGTACCACCAGTTGTTATCTCAACACTACCAACAGAACCTGCATTTGTGCCACCAAAAAGTGAATTGCCGGCCACCTCTAACTTCGCCCCTGGACTCGTCGTCCCGATGCCGACGTTGCCGTTTGATTTTATGAAAACGTCTATATCAGAGGGCCCAACAGAACTTACATTACCTGCTCCGGTTGCAAATCCTAATCCTCCTTCTTCGCCGATTACTCCTGCAACATTCCATTCTCCACTGTCAGTTCTTGACCTGAATGCCATTGAACTGTAGGAACCTGCTGTGTTGCTGGGAGAGAACATTATTAAGTTATTATTTCCACTGTCGTAAATAGTAAAATGCTGGCCTGTTCCTGTTCCTGTAACCGAAAAATGTCCCCACGGTCCCGTCCTCCCGATACCGACATTGCCATTAGCTTTCCATATCATTATATCCTGAGGAGTTTCTGCAATCGAACGCAATTTTATTAAATCATCCCCCGTTACATGCATTTGTAAAGCAAATCTATCATAAGATCCGCTCCGAAAAAGAAGAGCATCGTTATCCTCATTTTCAAAAATTGAAAGTTTCCCGTTTGGGCTCGTCGTCCCAATACCGATGTTGCCAGAATCAAACTTGCCATATATTAAAGGAGTAGACGAAAGAAATTTATCTTCAATAATAAAAGCGTTGTCATCTGAATTATTTTTTC
>JALWDZ010000016.1:62527-97357 GCA_027039485.1 Candidatus Shapirobacteria bacterium | reverse complement strand
CTCCAAAATTTCCCTATCCCGCCCCGATAGGTTTCTATCAATATCGCCCCGCTTGCGGGGCATGTTTCTCTTTATATCGCCCGTAGGGCGTATTTCGCGAGTCCCGCTGTGGCGGGGCGAGCTTGTATCGCTCGCGCTAGCGAGCATGTTTCTATTTGTATCCGGCTGCTTCGCAGCCAAATATATCGCCGTCCTCAATTTCCACCCCGGCATCCCCACAATCTCCGGCAAGGCATTAATGTCATTAGGAGAGTAAATTATGTGATGGGGGAGGTAGAAATGGGGAAGAAAATATTTATCATCAATTTTTGCAATAGTAATAAAATCGTGGCTTTCTACTAACGAGAAAATGCTGGCTCCCAAAATTGATTTTCCAACTTTTTGTGCGTTAAAAAGTTTCGCATTCTTGGAAAAAAGCGGCGCTACATCTTTCCGCAAGACAAAATACCTAATATTTAGCAAGGGAAATATATACTTATTTTTATTAAAAAAACTTTGTTCTGTATATACTCCTTCCTCTAGATAATCTAATAAATCCTTGAAAATAGAAGAATTTTCTGCGGAGAAAAAACGCTTATTCCCATAGGCTAAACCAGCATCGCCGCCTTGGCTTTTTATTTTTTTATTTCCTTGTATTATATAGTCAAAATTATTTTTCCCGACGGCTAAAAAATTAACAGAAAAAGCGGGAGGGATATGCATAATTGCAAAATCCGACGGCAGCTTATTAAGCTCGTACATTAAAATATCCCCTCTTGTTAGATAAAACTGCCCAAAATAGGATGATATTCTATTTGTAGAAACAATATTTTTAGTCCCTAGATCGCGAGTTAGCCACCAAGGCATGCTATTTACAAAAACCAAAAGACCTGCGAAATAAAGGAAATATTTATTTTTTTTAACTAAATACACTCCGGAGAATATAAACAGAGTGGACACAGATATTACATAAAAACTAATATAGTGCTGAAGAGATCTATACAGGGCAAACATTTTGAAATTGTTATATAAAAACCAAACAAAATGGCCAAAAGGCGCACGAGCGCCTTTAATAAACAAGAGGGAGAAAGAAAAGATCATGAATAAACCAAAAACCGTCTTTCTCTCTTTTTTACTATAGTATTTCAAATGCCATAAACAGGATAAGGAAATTGCTAATAGAATAAACGCATTAAAAAGCCATAATAATTGCAGGAAACGATTGCCAAGAGCTAAACTATAGATATTCCTATTAGAAAAGTATTCCTTGTTTACCAAAGCATCTATAAATTTTGAACTCGATATTTTCAGGCTAGTAGTCCAATTTGTTGCAACTGGTATTTTTAAACCACTAGCCCCAAAGAAGGCATTTAATAATGGGAGAATCCAATAAAGACTAGATAAAAAATGAACTGATGCTAATTTAAAAAATAATTTTATATCGTCATATATAAAAGATAGCAGCAATAATAAAATGTAAGCCAGAATAAAATGTTGTAATGTTGAAGATATTATGAGCAAGGATAAGAGAGAGAGAACGAAAAAGAATGTTTTCCGTTTACCCTCTTGGTAAGAAATCACCGAGTACAATAGCAACGGAATAAAAGAAAATGTTAGATACATTACACTGCTCCCAAATATAATTTCCAAAAATAAGTAATTATTCAAAGTAAAAAAAAGAGCCCCAGCAATAGACAAAAAAGTTTTGTGTTCTTCTTTTAGCGCATATTTTCTCAATATTCTTTTAGACAGGAGATAAAAAGAAAACATCGCAAAAAAAACTGTCAAGACAATTTGATATCTAGCAATAAACCAAGACCCCAGTTTAAATAAAAGAGGAAAATATAAGATAGAATTCACAGGAATCAGTGTAGCCGGAAAAACACCAACACCACCACCATTTGGCTTTATCCACCACTGAAAAAAGCTTGTCAAATAAACATTTTTCATTAAAAAACTTACTGGAGGAACGGAAAAATCTATTGACCTTCCAAGTAGTCGGTCATTAAAAAGGATCTTTGACAACACTAAGTGGGTAATAAAGATAAATAATAAAACAACCAATAATGTTTTTTTGCGCTCTTTCATAGCCGAAACCCTTTTATATTGCCATAGAGATAAGCCCATGCCTGCTTAATCTGACCGCTTTTTAGCAAGTTGATTTCATAGTAAAGTAATATAAGTGGATTAAATACAAAGAAAAAAGACAATAATTGCAATAGAGAAGCATTTCTTCTCATAAAATAAACCCTGTTTCGTCCTGTAAGATAGGCCCTGCGCTCTGAGCTAAACAGAAACCCATTTTTCTTTTTATTTCTTATAAGTTCTACATTATGAAATGTTCTTGCTGCGGAATACAGATAAATCTTTTTATTTAACTCTCTCTTTATTCTTTCTGCAAGATCAGCCTCCTCGTACATTATTATATACTTGCTATCAAATCCGCTAACTCTTATAAAGTCATCTTTTTTCACCATAAAACAGTTGGGCAAATGTCCTACTTCGATAACTTTGCTATATTGTTTTCTATCTCTTTCCCCTGTCCCCTTATATTTTGCTTGGCTGGTGAACATATTTATATCGGCGAAATATAGCCATATAATCTTAGGGTCTCTTTTGTAAAGCATTAGAGGGCCAACCATTCCACATTTCTCATGATTATTAAAAAAACGTACTAATTCGCCTATCATCTCCTTATCTACAACATTATCGCTATCTACAAATAATAAATAATCTCCGGTGGCTTCTTTCGCTCCTCTATTTCTACCGCCAGCAGCCCCTAAATTAATTGCACTTTTGATTAACTTAATTTTGTTATTTTTTGAAAAAATTCTCTCAATTTGAGCAGTTGTATTATCACTAGATGCATTGTCAACCACAATTATTTCAATATTCTTATATGTGGAAGCCAACACCGACTTTATACAATTTATTACATCATCAGCCCTATTCATGGTTGGGATTACCACTGACACTTTCTTATTAGGGTTCATCTTTTAATGCTTCCAAACAAATAAATTTTTAGAAATTAATACCCAATTTTTAAATATCTTTTAAGAAAAGAATTTCTAACCCATCTTCCTTTTCTAGATTTATTGCTTCATGTCTATTATTGTTTTTTATTTATTTTTGCATAGGCAGCTTGTAGCTGCTAGTAGATTCTTATTCTTTTCATAAACGCCACTTCTTCTGTTGAGGAAAAAGGCTTTTTTGTAAAAGAACATTATATATTTGGGCGCCCACTCAAACCTTTAGAAAACCAGCACGTATTTAATTTGGCAGTATCAATAGCAATAAAATTTTTTATTAGCTTTTGGCTTTTCATATTCTATTCTGACTAATTAAACAGTTTGACATCTGCCTTGAAATTTTTAACTCTTTTAAAATAAATGTCTTTATTTAAATAATTAGAATGAATAAAGCACTTTTTAGGTGGAAATAGTAAATTTAAACGGCTGGATGATATATTCACATATCTCTTTAGATCATCGCTTTTAATATTAGAGCGATCGACTTCGCTTAAAATATATTTATTTTGCGGAATTTTATTTCTAAAGTCTTTCTTTAACTTTAGAAATGCAATAAAAGAGAGAAGAATGGTTTTGGCATAAGATAAGTCCAAAAGCATTAAACCATGGAATGTCATCTGCGCAATTTTATATAAGAATTGAATTATTAATTTTAATCTGGTATTAAATAATATATTATCTTCCTTAAATATTATTGTTAATAAGCCTCTCAAATAAAAAAAATTGTAAAAGTTCTGTAATGACTTAGGATTAAAACCATAATGATAGTATTTCACACTATTACAAACTAGAATTTTATGGACGCTGCTCAATTTCAAGGTTAAAGATAAATCGTCGCTATATAGAAACAAATAAAAATTATGAAAATTAATCTTTTTAAACACTTTTGTCTTAACAAATAAATAATGAAAACTCCAACTATCAATAAAAAAACCTTCTTGGGTACAATTGTTAAAGGACTCCGTATGTTGTGGAACGATAGCCACTATTTTGGGGTCAGAATCTAATTTATTTTTCATTTTTAAGAGACCGTATTTATCTAATAATATTGCATCATTATCGGTAAAAATCACATATTCATAACCATATTTAAGAGCCAGCTCCCCACCAATCCTTTGAGCGCCTGCACTCCCATAATTATCATCGAGTAAAACATAGTTTATTTGAGGAAAATTTTTAGATAATTTTTCATAGTCGCTTGTTCCACCATCAATTACGAGAATATCAAAACGGATACCTTGTTGTTTGAGTAGAATTTTGATTGTTCTTCTTGTAGTTTCATAAGAATTATATGTGGGGATATTGACTTGAATATTAGCGGTTTTCTTTAAACGATGCTTTTTTATATGATACAAATAAGTCTTTTGTTTCATTAGATCTTTAGTCCTTCGCTAAATTGTTAAACAAATCTAGCGCGTTTCGAAATGCTTGGTCCATATTTATATATTTATAATTTGCCAGTCTTCCTATAAAAAATATGTTCTTATCATTTAATTTGAAAGCATCAATTTCATATTTTTTATAAATTATTTTGTTCTGCCTTGACGGAACGGGATAATATGGCTCGCCATCCCATGTTGGGGATTCTTTTATTATTGTTGTCCAGTCGCTCTGTTGTCCAGTTGCATGCTTTGGTTCCGTAATTCTAGTAAAATCATATTCATTGGGATAATTAATTTGTGCCCTTGATTGAAAAAATTTCATTCTCAATGTTTGAGTTTTAAATTTTAGAGATCTATATTGTAGCTTGCCATATTTATAATTGAAGAATTTATCTATTGGCCCAGTATAAAAAAGTTTCTTATATGTTTTTATTTTATTGGCTATCTTAAAAAAATCAGTATTTAATAACACCTTTATATTTTTATGGTTAAGCATATTTTCAAAAATTTTAGTATACCCACTCTTGGGCATTGCCTGGTAGGTATCAGTAAAATACCTATCATCAAAATTCATCCTCACAGGAATTCTGCTCATCACCGATGCATCCAAATCTTCTGGCCACATATCCCATTGTTTTTTTGTATAATTTTTGAACATTTTTTCATAAAGAATTTTTCCTACCCGCGTTAATGCTACCTCTTCACTATTCTTCGGTTCTTTGATTTTTTCGGTATTTTCCTTGAGCCACTTTTTCATTTCTTGCGCATTTTTAATATTAGTACCAAATAAAATATTTACAGTATTTATGTTGACAGGGATAGGTACTAACAATCCGTCGACAAAACTCAATACTCTATGTTGGTATGGTATCCACTCTGTGAATTTACTAACATAATTCCAAACAGTCTTATCATTAGTATGAAAAAAATGAGGACCGTATTTGGGAACAAGCAAACCAGCTTTATCGTAATAATCATAGCAATTGCCTCCTATGTGGTCACGTTTTTCTACTACCAAAACCTTTCGATTTAATACTCTGGCATACCTCTCCGCCAAAGTTGCACCGGATATCCCTGCGCCAACAATTATGATGTCGTACTTCATCTTTGGTTACTTTTTTTACAAAATAACTCAAAAGCTAACCTTGGGAAGTAATAAGTAAAAATTTGGCTGAAAGTAGCAATAATAAACCAAAAAAACCTCGGCTTAAATCTAATTGAAACTGTTAAGTTGTCTCCCATATCCGCCCCCTCTTCCTTATCTTTTCTTAAAAATTTCAGCCCCGCCAATCCATGGCATTTAAAACCGAGCCTCATCATTTCTTGATGGGTCCATCCAGACCGGTGTTTTTGATACGGGTTTTTATCTATAGCCGGCTGGCCAATAAAACCATTGGGCGTATTGATTATCACTTTCCTTTTTGCCCATCTTTCCGCTTTCTTCAAAATCTCCAACCCAGTTTTTTTATCGAGATGCTCTAGCACATCAATCATTATCACTGCATCAAAAGAGTTGTCTTTGAAGTTTAGATCCTCTATGTTTTTATTCAAATATTCACTATGAATTCTTGCTTTTTTAGATTGCTCCAAATACGGCTTAAAAATTTCTACCCCCACCGAATACTTTATCCACGAACAATGCTGCAGTGGCGAGGAAGGCCCACAACCTAAATCCAAAACAGTTTCACAGTCCTTCAATTCCCTTTGCAAACAATAATCTAAGGTATGGAAAATTTTTCCTAAAAATTTCGAGCTATGGAATTTGTTAATTATTTTATTGGCCACGCTCATGCCAGCTTGTAATTAAACTTAATATTTTCAATGGTACGAGAGTAAACTTTATTCTTATACCAATCAATTAATGGTATCAAAACGAAAGGCGGTACCGCCAAGACAAATATAGAAATCAGCCAAAAGAGAGGATTAAAAATATTTTCCCACCTATATTTAATTAGATAAAAAATCTCCCTCAGGGTATAGCGATAATTATGTCGAGAATAATTTTTGATTTGAAAAAGCCCCACATAATTAGTAGCTACAAATTTTTTTATCATTTCTTTTCTAAATTTCTTATATTCCTTTTCTTTGTAAACCGAATTAAACATATCCACCCAACTTTGAATTGGTGACTTATCATAAATCCAAGAAACTTTTCTTGCCTGACTACTAGTAATCCGTACAGCAACTAAATAATCCTTCAAAAAAACCACAGAATGCTTCTTAAAAATAGAGGCAAAAGGATAAACATGGCAAGGGAAAATATCTTCGTGAAAAGGCAAATCCATATATTTCCTCCTATATGCTAAACCTGAAAGCTGATCAAGGGTGCTAAACATTGTTATTACTTGGTTTAGAGGCGAATCTATTGTGAGAACAATATTCTTCTTGCTGCTAATTCTCTTTTTAGCTCTCACCGGCTTTTTTATATCGCTGTAAAACCAAAAATAAGGCCTGGTTACGGCACCAATATTGTCAGACAGCATAAATGCATCATTGGTCTTTAATAGTGCATCCTCGGCTAGAATATCGTCCTGTCCCATTAGATAAATAACGTCGCCTGTTGCTTTTTTTCTTAAGCTTTCTAAATTTTTAGAATACCCCACATTTTTCTTATTTCTATAAAGTTTAATTCGCCCGTTTCTTTTCTGGAACTGTTTAATAATTTTAACTGTATTATCCGTAGAGGCATCATCACTAATCAAAATTTCATAGTTTGTAAATCCCTGGGCAAGAATGCTGCGAAGAGTATCGCCCACCACCTCCGCTCCATTATAAACCGGCATGCAAATACTAAACTTTAAACTTCTTGTTTTGTCTGTTTTCATAATTTCTTCTTGAATTTTAGTTTATCATTTATATCTCAGCCATTGCTAGCGATATTCTAACTTTTACTATGCACCTTTCCCTTTAAATATTGCCATCCGACTAAGAAGCGCAAAAAGAACATACCTATTGCCAAAATTGGATGGCGAATTAGTCTCTTCCACTTTCCTTTTTCAGTGAACACACCGAAGTAGCGGTACCAAAAACCCAATTGTTTTTTGATATCAGGGTCATCTTTGCCCCATTTCTTAATATATTTCGCAAAGCTTTGGCCGTAATAAGCTTTCTTTTGCAAATATTCCTGTAAATTAAATTCTGCCTCATTGTGGAAAATCACCGCCTCATCGGTCAAATTTACCAATTTCTCAATTTCGCTCGCGCCAGCGAGTTTATTTCGCCCGAAGGGCATATTTCGGTCACCTTTGGCGACCATATTTCTAGTTATTTCTATTTTTTCTATTTTTTTATTTATTTCTTCAAAATCATACCTCCCCACCAGCTCCACTTTTCCCATCTTTCTTAATTTTTTATCTAAATCCCAATCTTCTGGGCCAGTAAGTGAGGCGTCAAAACCACCCACCTTTTCAAAGACATCTTTTCGCATTATTCGGGCACAATCAATCACTGTTCCGTCATAAAAACTTCTCTCAAACCGCCGCACCCGGCTCCAAAAGGAGTTACCCAGTACTACCTCAGGAATATATAGAGCAACTATTTTATTTCCCTTTATTTCGTCCCGCTTGCGGGACATATTTCGTCCCGATGCAATCGGGACATGTTTCACGAGCAAAGCGAGTATATTTCTATCTATTTCTAATTTTTTCACCGCTCTCTCAATCACCGTTTTGGCAAGAATCATGTCCGCATCAAGATACATCACATATTTCCCTTTTGCCTTCTCAATCATTCCGTAATTCCTCTGTGCCGAGCGCTCCGGCCCCCGGTTATAAACCTTCCGGGTATACCGGCGGGCAATTTCTTTAGTTTTGTCGGTCGAATTATTATCAACAACAATAATTTCTATTCTTTCCTGCGGATAAGTTTGGCGCTTAATGCTTTCCAGGCAGTTGCCAATATTCTTTTCTTCGTTTTTAGTGGTCACTATTACCGATACCAGCGGGATTCTTGACGTTATTTTCATCTTTACCCTGTTAAATAAGATTCAAGCAGCTGTGATTTATTCATTTTCTAAAAACCATCTCGCTAATCTTCTTTTAATAAACATCTTACCGTAAAAAGTCTTTAAATACTTTTCGCGGTGTGTTGCATCTTGTTGATGAAGACATGCTTCGTAGTAAATCAGTTTTAGCGGTCTCCTGTTTCGAGTAGATCTCACCAGCCCTTTTTGATGCTGCTTGAATCTTAATTTTAAATTTTTAGTATAGCCCACGTATTTTTTCTTATCTTTTAAACTTAATAGAACATAAACATAGTACATAAGCAAAATTTAAAATTATTTAACAGGGTGAACATCTCGGCAAATTTTGGTAATCGCAAAATGATTTTTCGCCCGGTAAATAATAAAGTAAGCCAGCGGATAAAGATCCCAGCTTAGCTGATCAAAAAGCAGGTGGCTACCCATAGCCACCGCTAGAATTAACCAGCCATTGTAACCAGTGAGCCACCAAAAAACAAACGCCAAAATAACATATTCCCAACCATGGAAAATAACCATAATGGATCCTTTTTCCTTGAAATAACGCCCCAGTAAAAATTCCCCCAGGCGGAAGCGGCGGGCCCAAGCGACATATTCCAAGACATGGTCTAAATCCATAAAAATATTAACCGCCATACCAACGGCCACCCACCACCAACTTTTAGCCACCCACCAGCTAAAAGCGCCCACCAAGAGGGATAAAAGGAAATGTTGGAAAAGACGAACCAATATTTTTCTCATTTAATCAAAACCTCTAATTCTCCAGGAATTTTTGCAACATAATTACGATAATTTTGTGGTAAAAATTGACTAACATCTTTCTTTAATGCGCCAGCGCCGATTGTTTTAATTCTCTTCTTCAAAATTGTTTGGCTAAAAGCTATTTTAGGACAAAATACCATCTTCGTCCGCACTAAATTCCAATCAATCCCAGCTCCTTGTTTCAACAAAAACCATAAGTCAAAAATATCACGGGGTTTTTCCCGGGTTAAAATTACTCTTATCTTTTCAGCAATAATTTCATCTTTGGAAAGATGATACACATAAGATGCAGAAATCGCCGGATAATTAGTTTTAAGAATTGACTTAGAGGGTTCTAATACTCGCTCCCCAAAAAAGAAATCTAAATCTATAAAAACTTTATAAGGCAAAACACCAGGCAAAAATGTCAAAAGAAATTTCTTTCCCGTTACCACCTTATATTCTTTAGCGTTACCCTCTGCTTCTTTAAAAATTTCCTGAAATGCCTTTTTTATTACGGACAAAAAGGTTGGCTGGGATAATTCAACCGTAAAGTCCAAATCTTCTGAAAACCGCGGCGCCTGATAAACCAAATGAAGCGCCGCCCCTCCCTTTAAAAAAATCTTGTCGCTCTTAGGTAAAAAATAAAGTTTACTCAGAAATAAAAGCTGCAGGTATTCTCTAAAAGCAGTTATTTCATCAACCCCCTGCTTGCGTGCCCACAAAGCAACCTGGTCCCTGGTGATCATCTTTTATTAAAAATGCCTAAACGACTGATAATTTTATCAAATTGCGAGAAATGAGGATATTTGTTAAGATAAGACCGCATTTTCTTAAAATTGAGAGAAGACAAATTATATTCATCTAACGAAACACCCCTTAAGCCTTTAGCTGCCAAATACAATTGATTTAAAAGTGCCTTTTTCGGGAACCGTAATTAAAAATCCATTTCTTTTTTCATAGCCCCAAAACAAAGTTTCCTTAACATGAACATACGAAAAGGCCTTACCAAAAAGAAACTTCCTTTTAGTTTTTTTAGCCGTCACGCTGGTTATTTCATAGGGAAACTGGGAAAGAATGCCGTAAAAATTAAGAGCTAATTTTAAAGCAATATAAGAAAACGAATACAAGAAATTTGCCAAAGCAAAATCAGAAATATTTTCTCCTGCCAAGGCATACTTACCCCTCTCTAATCTTACCAACACTCTTCCCTGCGCCAGTCTGGCTAGCAAATTGAAAAAGGAGCTTTCTTTTTTAACAGCCAAAATAATTTTTAAAGTGGTAGTTGTAAATAAGGTCAACCCTGAATCGTGTAGCTTGTGGGTAATGGCTGCTAAATTATACGTTTCCATATAATCTATATATTATAGGGTTTCTGGCAACGTGTCAAGAATTAGCGGCACCGAAAATCTAAAAAATGGCCAATTACCTTTTTGGCCGCCCGGAGCATAAATTTAACATCTTGCCAATTTCTAATTGAGGCAATCTGCCGCCAAAGGAAACGCGGAGTTAAAAATGAAGTATAAATCCCCCGCGTTAGCGCCAAAACTTCCTCGTCTTTCATTGGCGTCTTCATCACCGGCTTGGTCATATCATAATCATCCCAGTTTTTCATTTTCAGCCAATTATTCGCCAAGCATTCGCGAAAAAGCTGGGTGCCGGGATAAGGAATGACTATCGTTGCCTGGAGAGTCCTAATCAAGCCGCGGTCAAAGAAGCGGCGCGTCATGGCTACCGTCGCCTCGGCTTCCTCCTTCGATTCCCAGGGATAACCCACCATGCAAGTGACATGAGGTTCAAGATGGCCGCCTGTCTCCCGGTTGACTGCCTGGATCATTTCCAGTTCTTTTTCAATGGCGGCGATTTTGGTCCCCTTGTTAAGCCGGTCAACGGTTTTCTGGTTAGCTGACTCTAAGCCATAAAGAAGAAAGCGAAAACCAGCTTTAGCCATCAGGGCATAATCCTCTTTGCTTAACGCCCCAAAGCGCATATTGATATCAAAATTTATTTTCTTGTTATAACCGCGGTCAATCATCCCCTGGGCAAACTCGCGCAGCCAAGGGCCAATGGGAAAAGTGCCGGTGTCGTCCATTATTTCCCGGACGCCATACTTCTCAATCAGCATGCCAATCTCATCGAGAACATTTCTAGCCGACCGGACCCGCCAGGTGGGATAAAGAGTGGTCCAGGAGCAAAATTTGCAACCGCCATTTTTGCGCCACCAACAATCCCGCCCGGCCATAATATAGGTCCCCGGCAAATATTTATAATTGCCATTTTTATAGGCATAAAGTTGCCATTGGGTTAGATCACGGTCAATAAATGGTAGTTTGTTTAAGTCGTGGTTCAAAACAAACTGGCCGGTGTTTTTCAATCCCCTTTTCGTCCGGTACCAAATGCCGGCCTCTAATTTTTCTTTTTTCTCTAAATGATTTAACAAATTTAAAAGAAGAAAATCATAATCGCCGCCCGTCAAAACAAAATCCACCGCCGATTTTTGGAAGCTTTCTTCCGGCAAAGCCGTCACGTGGTCGCCGGCCAAAACAATAAGAAGTTTCGGGGTTCTTTTCTTCAAACGATCAATAATCCGCCAATGCTTCTTGACAACCGGCGTCTTAGTTTCGACGAAAAGCAAGTCAGGCTTAGTCCCCAAAAGGCGCTTTTCCCACTCAGCATAAGTCCATTCGCTGGCAATACCATCCAGCCAGGTAGCCTGATGACCAGCTTGTTTGGCTAAGGTGGCCGCTTGGGCCGGTACCACCGGATAAATATAAGTTGGATCATGGAACCACTGAAACTGGCGGTTTTGGCTAAGCAAAGGGATGCCCTTTTCTGATTCCAGCGGTGGATAACCAATTACAACTCGCATAGTTTATCTTAGCATATTAATCTTAACCCACTATGATCACTATAATAATAAAGATGGCCAGCAAAAAGAAACAGCAAGAGCAATTCGACAACGCTTGGCGGGAACGGTTAAAAGCATACGCCCAATCGCCCGAATTTACCCGTAATTTGGCTAAACTTAAAAACATCCTCCAGCCAACACTGCCCCAACAAAAACCACCACTTCAGCTAGTAGTGATCTTTTGTGGTGTCCCCGGGTCAGGAAAAACAACCCTTGCCAAATTCATTGCCAAAATACATCCCAGTGTCACTCTTCGCTCAGATGCCATTTATTTTCATTGGCTGCGCCATCTAATCAAAGATGACTATTATAAAGCCTATGTGTACCAGGAAGTCCTGGCTAGATTTTACCTCCAACAAGGTTATTCTGTTATTTTAGACGATAATAACCGCACCATCAGAAATCGCCAAGCCGTTTATCAATTAGCTCAAGCACTTAACGCCAAACCAGTTGTTATTCGGATCAAAGTCCCGCCAAAAATAGCTGCCCGACGGGTAACATTAAAAGGGCGAGAAAAATGGAACGCCGCCCAAAAACTAGCCAGTATTCTTCATTTTCAGTCACAAATCGAGGAAATCACTAGTGAAGAAAGGCGAATAACTCAGGTAATAGAAATCGACGGCCGGTTGCCACTAAGGGAAATTAAGCATCAGTTAAAAGAGGAATTTGCTAAGATAACTCTTGCCAAAAATGCCTAAGTGCCTGCAGCTTTGCTTGGTCTTTCTGCAAATCTTCCCAAAAGAACACAATACTGCCTTGGGATGGTTTTTGGTAGGCGAAAATCAACTCATCTTCAAATTCGGCTGGGGATAATTTCCCTGGCTTGTTTTCAGTCTGGATAATTGGCAAAACTGGCTTTCGGGTAACTTTATCCATATAACGGACTATTTTCCCAATCCAGGCTTCATTATGGCCAGTCATTTTTTGGTAAACCATCGGGCTAAAAATATCCACAAAAGGTGCCAATTGTCGAAAGTCCTGACCAATTATTTTCCTAATCGCCCCGTCATAATCTTCTTCGCGCCAAGGGACAGAAAAAATACCCAGCTGAATGCTGTTGTCAATGGTTTTAATAATTTCCTTCGCCCGGGCCACAAAATCAGCAATCTGCTGACATTTCCAAGTTATCCACCGCTCTCCCTCCACTGCTCCGCCAACATCATGGGCAAATTTCCGTTGGCAGTTCTGGCAAAAGCAATATTCTGGCATTTTAGCGTTCCTTACTTCCTCCCAGTGACCCGGATAGCGAATAAAGTCCAGCCAAACACCATCGGCTATACCCGTCTTAGCAATTCTTTTGATCAAGGCCAATTTTTCCTTACGTACCTGGGGATGATTTGGACAAACACCAACATACCAGTCAATTTTCTCCATCGGCCGGCCATTCCTAGCCACGGGCCGGGCATCAGGATACTCTTGCCACAGCTCTTCACCCACGAAAATGCCCACTTCAATGTAAACTTTAATACCCTCTTGACGTAATTTGGCAGCCACATCTTTATTAAGATGTTGATAATTCACAAAAATAGCACCAGCGCCTAGATCCACTAGCTTTTGAATCTTTTCCGAGGTTAATTTTTCTAAAACAAATATTCCTTTTACCATTTTTATCACTCCGCTCGGCCGTAGGTGTCATTAAGGCGTCGGCTGAAATAACCGCGAATGAATTGGAAGCCGTAATAAAGGTGCATCGGCAAAACGCCCAGCATCGCCAAAAACGCCACTTTTAACGAGTGGCTTTTGCGGGCAATCCAAAAAGCGTTGGCCACCAAAAGAATAGTGTATAACCCCAAAGCAAATTCATAAATGTAGCGAAGAAAAAGGATTAAGGGCCATTTTGGCAACAGCCATAAAAGCCAGCCGCCAAAAAAGCCAAGGGCAAAAAGCGGCGGGATAAAATAAAACCAGCGCCGCGAGTTAGCCGGCAGAAAGCGGGCAAAATTACCCCGGTGGCGGCCGAAACGGCCATTCTGGATTAAATAACGGCAAAAGAGGGGGCGCTTGTGATGGTAAACCAGAACTTGGGGATCGTAAAGAATTTTTTTCTTTAGTTTCTGGGTTAAATCCAAGCAAAGTTTAGTATCCTCGCCGGGGTAATAAAGCGAGTCGAAGCCGCCTACGCGAAGAAAGTCTTGGCGGCGGACTAGAAAATTCATCGAAGGGTAATCGTCGACCCACCGTCGCTGCTGGGGAATAAACCGGTAAGTTTGCCCCCAGCCGCCCAAAGGGCTGGCCGAAATCCAGCCGGCGGCTTTTTCTAAGGCCCCGGCCTGGGGCGGATTAACCCCCGGCCCGCCGACAGCCACAACTCGCTCATCGGCAAAGTGGCGCACGGCCATTTTGAGCCACTCCGGCGCCGGATAGGCATCATCGTCAATAAAAGCCAGAATGTCGCCGCGGGCAGCCTCAGCCGCCAGGTCGCGCTTTAACGCTGGCTGGTGGCGGGTTTTTTCATCGTGAAGAAAACGCACCCGGGGAAATTGGCGCTTAATCGGTTCTGTTGAGAAGACGATAACCTCGAAATTTGGATAATCTAATTCCCGATAATGGGGCAAAGCTTCGGCCAGGAAGTGATTCCAGCCTTCACAAACTATAATCACCGAAACCAATGGCCATTGTCTTTTCATCCCCCCATTTTAGCATCTGGCCAAATCAGATAAATATTAAATCCCAAGCACCCTGCCCACGCAGGCAGGCAAATCCTAAACCCTAATGACCCAAATCCTAAACAATTACCAAATGATTAAATAACCAAATGACCAAAACAAAAGAAAGATGATAAAGATGTTTTGAACATTTGGATTTTGGTCATTTGAACATTGTTTAGGATTTAGGATTTTGGTAATTAGGATTTGTTTAGTTATTGGGATTTAGGATTTGTTATTCCTAGTTCCATTTGTACTTCCAAAATTTTTCCCCTATAATTAGCCAGTTTATGAAGAAAAGCCAACCCTTATTCCTTTCCGTCATTGTCCCGGCTTACCGCCAGGAAAAAACCATCCGCCGTGATCTGCGACGCCTCGACCAGACTCTCCAACAAACTCCCTATAAATACGAAATTATCTGCGTTGTTGATGGTCAAGTTGACAAAACTTACCAGCGGGCCCGCCAGTTAGCCAATCGCCGCATCCGTGTTTATGGCTATCCTACCAACCACGGCAAAGGCTATGCTGTTCGTTACGGTATGGCCCGCTCCCGCGGTGATATCATCGCCTTTATCGACGCCGGCATGGATATTGACCCCAACGGTATCATTATGGCTATCGCCCACATGGAATGGTACCAAGCCGACATTATTGTCGGTTCAAAGCGCCATCCCGTTTCCCAGGTTGAATACCCCTTTTTGCGTCGCCTTTATAGCCGCGGCTACCAGCTTTTGGTCCATCTTCTTTTTGGCCTTAATCTCCGCGATACCCAGACTGGCCTTAAAATTTTCCGCCGCCCCGTTTTAGCCAAAGTGCTGCCCCGCCTTTTGGTCAAAAAATTTGCCTTCGACATCGAACTCTTAGCAGTCGCCCGTTATCTTGGCTATCAACGCATTTATGAAGCACCCGTCCGCATTGACCCCAGAAATTTCCGCTTTACTTCCACCATCCGCTGGAAAACTGTTTGGGAAATGTTAATTGACACTCTGGCCGTTTTTTACCGCCTCCGGTTGCGCCGCTACTACGCTGATAATAACCGCCGCCGCTGGCGCTACGATCCCGAACTTAATTTCCGGATTAATATTGGGTAGCGCCAATAGAAAGCTAGGGCTAACAACAGGCCGCTGGTAACCGCCAAAAAAGAATCCCAAACCACTGCCTGCAAAGAAGGGTGCCAAAGGAAAATCAGCCCCAGTTGAAGCCCAAAAGCTAATCCCATAAAAATCAGCCCCCGCCGGTCCTTGTTGGCTAAAGCTAGTTGCATAAACAAATTAAGTAATGCCAATTCGCCCATAACCAAAGCCAGAAGGGGCAAAAAGGGGGCCGCGGCTAGATAACGATGGCCATAAAGCAAACCCAACCATAATCGCGGCAAAAGAGCCAGCGTTATGGCCCCACCCACCGCCATAGCCAACATCAACCAAAAAGTGAGGGCAAAAATAAGCTGGCGCCGGCGAGGCTTTTTCTGGTAGCGGACCAAAAGCGGGTAGGTTACCCCCAAAACCATCGAGGCGGCAAAGAAAATAGCCCGGCCAGAAACTGCTGCCGCCGAGTAAAGCCCCACCCAATGGGGCGAGAAGAAATGTTTGACCAGCAAAACATCGTTGCTATAAAGAGCCGTCAAGAAAAAATTTAGCCCCAGGGCTAAGAGGGAAAAATGCCAAAAATCGGTAATTTCCAGCCGCTTATTTTTTGATGACCAAAGGCGATGGCTAAAACGATTAGCCAAAAGTAAACCAATGGCCGCAGCCAGAATAATACTTCCCAAGGCGCCGGCCAGATGCCAGCCCAAGTATAAAAAGGCTGCTGCCAGAATTAGCTTCAAGAATGATTGTAAAACTCCCAGCCCGGCCACCAAATCAAAACGGAGACGAGCGCTAAAAACACCGTTGTAAATTGCCCCCCAGAGGCTCAGGAGAAAGAAAACCAACAAAGCTAAATAGAACCAGAGACTGTAAATATGAAGAAAGGGGCGCAAAAAAAGAACTAACAGAAAGAGGGCCACCACCGCGAGAAAGCTATTTTTTTCAATTTTCTTTTCCAAGAAAGTTATTCCCCCGCTCACTTTTTCTTCTTCCAATTCACCAATAATTTTGGTTGTTGCCAAAGAGATGGCCCCAGTTAAAACTCCTAAAATATAAACGAGGGCAAAAAAACTTTCTAAAACGCCATACTCGGCCGGCAAAAGCAAGCGGCCGCTAAGGAGATGAAAAAGATAATTGCCCAAACTCGCCAGAACATTGCCGGCCATTAGCAATGAACTTCCCCAGAAAAGCGGATGCCGAGTGAGCCGCCAAAGCCGTTTCATCGTTTAACTAACCCAGTAACCGCGGGCAAAAAGCATTGTTGTTAAAAGAAGCAAAAGGCCGCTGGCGACAAAATAGATTTTTTCTAAATGAATTTTCTGTCCCCAAGTAGTTTTACCGCCTTCTTCGAGAAGGGCCGCCAAAACGATAAAAGCAGGAAAACATACCAAAACATAACGGGGCATAGAAGAAAAAGTTCCCGTTAAGGTCGGCACCAAATAAGCAAAGCTAGCAAAAGTTAGCCAACCATAAGAAAGGCGGTATTTTTGCCAGCGGTACCAGCTCCACAAAAGGAGGCCTAAGAAGAGTAAAGAAATGAGAAACTCAAACCAGACATTAAAGTAAAGCCACTGGTGCCAATTAACGGTGACGATCATCTTAAGGTAACGCCAAAAAACCTGGTAGATAAGAATTACCTTGCTAATCGACCGCTGGGCACCAAAACCAGGCTGGACATGGGCAAAATAAAGCCAATCGCCTTGAGTTTTTTGCAAAAAATAGGCATATTTTAAAAAGCCAAGCCCGCCCAGAGTAAGCCAAAATAGGTCGCGGAATGCATGCCAACGCCGCTCGATGGCCTGCCAAAGATAACGCCAGCGATGGCCTTTTATCTTTTCTCGGGCTGCTTGCAAGCGTTGCTTCAATTGGCGCCGGCTCACCTGCTGGTAATACCCCATCCACAAAGCCGGAATCATAAAAATGCCCACTGGCCGGGTATAAGCCGCTAAAGCTGCCCAAAAGCCGCTCCAAAAATAACGGCGCTTTTCCAAGAGATAAAAAGAAAGGATGACAAAAAGAAGAAATAACGACTCTGTATAGGCAGCCAAAAAATAAAAAGAGGTGGGGAAGAGCACTAAAACCAAAAGCGTTTTTTTAATTAAGTTAGCAGGATACCCTTTTAATTGAAGCAGTTTTCTGAGGAAATAGAGAACCAACAAGAAGCTAAGGTTAGATATTACCAACGCCGCCAAAAGGTAAGAAACGCCGCTCAGGCGGTGAAGAAAATGAATGAAATAGGGGTAACCCGGGAAAAAAGCCTGTTGCAAATATTGGTAACCGTCACGGGCAATTTTGACATAATAAAAGCCGTCAAAATTGGCCCGCGACCAAAAGAGAGGATAAGGAGCTCGAGGGCCAAAAAGGCCCCGGCCAAGAAAATTTGGTTGCAATGGCAATAACTTTTGGCCAACCTCCCACCCTAAAAACCAAATCCCCTGCAAAAAGAGCCACAATAAAACAATAAATTTCATTGGTATCCTCATTATACGAACCGCCCTTTCCGAAAGCAAGGAGAAGCAGTAGTTTTTTGCTAAATTTATAATTGTTGAGAAGTCATTCGATAGACTGATACTGTTGCCGCGGCTGTTTTGGCCCAAGAAAATTCTTGGGCCCGTTGCCGGCCCCGGTGAACTAGTTGCCGTCTCAGTCCAGCATCTTTTAAAAGCATTGCCATACCTTGAGACAAACTACTTACATCCGGTTCTACCAAGAGGCCAGCATCCTTTACCACCTCGGGCAAGCTCCCCCGCCGGCTGGCAATTACCGGGCAACCACTAGCCATCGCCTCGACCACGGGCAAGCCAAACCCCTCATCAAAAGAAGGCTGGCAATACATTGTTGCCAGATTATATAAAGCTGCTAAATCGGCCGTGGGCACGAACCCCAACAAATGCAGATGCTTATCCTTTTTAGCTTGCCTCTGGAGCCACACCAAAGGCTGATTCTCCAAATGATGGCGGTCAAAGTTTTTGGCCAGAGCCTGCTTTCCCACTATTACCAAATCTAAGCCGACTCGACGGTTGGCCTCGACCAAAGCCGGAATATTTTTATTCCAATTGACATCGCCCACATAAAGGACAAATTTTGGCGGCAAATGATATTTATTTCTTACCTCCATCAAATTCTTATCATTCTTTAAGGGGCGAAAACGAGCATCGGCAGCCAGGTAGGTAACATAAATACTGTCTTGAGGGTAGCCCGCCAAACGACTAATATCATATTTGGCCGCAAAAGAATCAGTAATAATAAAATCAGCCCGCCGCAACAAATACTTCTGCCGCCACCATTTTAAGCGCCCCCGCCAGCCAGGAGGATAATGTTGCGGATACTTAAGGGGGATAAGATCGTGAACAGTTACCACCCAGGGGTGCCGCTTCCGCCAAGGTAAGGTGGCAAAAAAGGGGCGGAAATAAGGAATATGGAGAATGTCGTAACTAGCCTTTTCCCTTTCGTCCTTATTTTTGAGCTCTACTATCTCTACGTCTTTTATTTTTTTAAGCTCCGCCAACAATCTTTGGGTATAAAAACCGATGCCACGAATTTTATCGCCAGAATAAAGAGGCGTGACATCGAAACCAACTTTTATTTTTTTCACTCCCAATCTTTCTTAAGACTAATATTTCTTTTTTGATAATAAAGTTCCCAAAACTTTACATAAGCAGTTAGATAATGGAGGCCAGAATAAAGAGAGAAAACAAAACCCGGAAAGCCGTCTTGAAAACCTTTATGGCGGAAGAATAGGAGCAAAAACGTCTTACTACCCTGCCAAATAACCCCGAGAAGCATTTTTAGACCCGGTTTCTTTTTCTGCGCCCGCCATTCTTGGGCGGTAAGAGTGGTATAACGGTTTGATTTCTTCAGATATTCAGCAAAAGTTGGGTAAGGATAATGCCACAGGTGGCCCTGTAGCCAACCAACTGGGCCATCAACCACCATCTGTTCGTGGACATTTTGGCAAGGCAAATGGGCCTTCCCGCGCCGGAAAAACCGAATCACCGGATCAGGATACTGGCCAGTCTTTTTTAACCAGCGGCCCAAAAAGAAATTCCGACGCGGAATCCAATAGGCAACTGGAGAAGAGGCTTCTGGGCTATTTTCGGGCCTACTAATAATTTGCCCTATTTCCTTTTTTAACGCCGGGCTAACAATTTCATCGGCATCGAGCTGCAAAATCCAATCGCCGCGGCACTTGTCGATGGCCATTTGCTTATTGACGTGAAAAATTGGCTTATTGGTTGTCTTATAAACACGGGCGCCAAATTCCCTCGCAATTTCTCGAGTCCGATCTTGTGAAGAACCGTCGACGACCACAATTTCGTCAGCCCACCCCTTGACCGCCCTTAAACACTGGGCAATATTTTTTTCCTCATTATAAGTGGCGATAGCCACCGAAAGCGCTATTTTCTTCTTCATAATTCCTTCCCTATTGTACCTTTTTAAAAGGATTTATGACCTTTATTTCCTTAAAAACGCGCAAGTCCCGTTCGTTGTCGCTGGCAATTACTTTTACCCCCGCAGTCAAGGCTGTGGCTACCAAATAGGTATCAAAAATAGAATTCCCTCCGCGGGGATACTTTTGCAACAAAGAAATAAAAAGCCAATAAGTTACCGGCACTGGACTGATTAAAAATGCCTGGCGACTAATTGTAGCTAACATCCGGGCAGCTTTCCGAATGGACATCGGATGAGGAAACTTAGGGTGGGTTAGAACCCGCATTGTTTCTAAAATATTTTGGTGGGCCAGATAAAGCTTCTTATCTTTAATTGCTTGCTTTAAGAATAATCGAGCCCGGGTATGCTTCGGCGAGCTAGTGTTAATAGCATAAATGAGAATATTAGAGTCGGCCAAAATTGCCTTCATAGGTCATAAATCATTTTTCTCGTTATTTTATCCAATTTTACCCCCAAATCGTGGCGCGGCAGAATTATTCTCTTGGCCTCTTTTTGGCTTTGGGTCCGCAAATAAGTCCGGAGTGCATTTCTGATAACGTCTTGCTGGCGAATACCTTGCTCCAAAGCCATTTTTTCTACCAGATATTTGAGTTCCTTATCAAGGCGGATAGTTGTCCTGGCGATTAAGTTTTTCATTTTCCTAGGATAGCATCAAAATGCTTTGATGTCAATTTACTGCAATCGCCAAACCAATATTTTCCAAAATGGGTTACCGTCGAAAAGCCAAATTTATCGCGTGGAGTCAGATGTATTTCTTGCTGGGCTTTTTGGGGTGGATATTGCAAGTAAAAAAGCGTCAAAATATAAGGTTGGTCAAATTTACCGGCAATACAGATGCGTTGGTATTTGGTTTGATTTTGCTTTAACCACCGGGCCACTGGCCGAAAATTAGGCCAAGCTGTCGGATAATGTTTCAGATAATGGATAAAATATTGGTTCCACCAACTCCAAACGCCCCAAAAATACGCAGTGATTACTAAGCTCCGAAGAAAATAAGGCGTTAGCCGGGGTAAACTTTGCACAGAAAATCCCCAAATAATCTTCAAGCCTAAAGCCACAAAAAATGTTAAAGGCACCACCAGGGGCAAAGCACGCAAGGCGCTGGGGGCTTGAAAAGTTAAGGCCGACGCCAAGGGAGCTACTCCCAGCCAAAGCCAGGGCAAATATTTGTCATTTATTTTCATTCGCAGCCAGCCAACTATCCCAATAGCCAAAAAAATAACCTCAAAAAGATACATCTCGCCCATATCAGGAATTTTGCTTCGGGGGACACTATCGCCATCAATAAAAAGGAAGTTGCCGCTAAAATGAGAAAAATATTTATTGGCAAACAGGATGCTGTAGAGCACCGGTTTATTGTGAAGAATTCTTGCCACCACTATATGGCGATGCTGGTTTATCAATTCATTAGCCCGCCAAATTGGGCCCGGATCAGCCAAAAGCCCAACCCCAGAAAAACGCGCTTCCGCTCCACCCCTTAAAAAAGAAAAAATTAGAGGAACCAAAAGCAATCCGCCAAAAACGAAAGGCAAAATTAATTGGCGGCGTTTTTGCCAAAGCTGACGGCTCTTAAATAAGAATAGGCCACCCAAGAGGACTGGTGCGATTACTCGGGCGCTGTGGTAAGTATACATTGCCACCAGAAAACTCAGAAAGGAAAAAACAATATTTACCGCAAAGTATTTCTTTTTCTTCTTCAAAGAAACAAAAAAGAAATAGACACCTAGGGTAAGAAAAAATAAAGCCACATCACTTTCCCAACCACCACGAGAAAACTGGAGATGCCAGGGCGAAACTGCTAGAGAAAAAGCCCAAAAAATTCCCAAAATTTCATCCTGCCAAATTAAACAAGCTAAAAGGTAAACTAAGTAAACCGTCATTACTCCCAAAAAAGCCGCCGGGGCTCGAACCGACCACTCATTTAGGCCAAAAAATTTTACAAACGGAAGAACAATATAAAAATAACCGCCTGGCTTATAATCACCGAAAGATTTAAAATGCAATGGCCAACTTTCGCCATGCTCGTCACGGCCAGTTTTTATTAATGACCAGGCATTATAACCAATAGCTGCCTCATCGGCATTTAGCGGCGGATAGGACCCCAAATGATAAAAGCGTAAAAAAAACGCCAATAGTAAAACCAGCCCCAAAAATATTTTCTTTTTCATTTTAGTTTTTGTCCCGTTTGGTAAGCATAAAAAAGCGCCTGATGGTTTATTTTCCCCAGCGGTGTCATCTGGGAAAATATTCGTTTATCCTTATCGATGCCCGATCGCAAAATCTCGTCGTCGGCAAAGAGCAGAAGGCAATTTTGACAATTATGCAAAGTCCCCTTATCCAAAGAGTGAAAATATAAATTATCAACCTTATTAACTTGGCCAACATCGCCAAATTTATTGGCTTGCAAATAAGCTTGGTTTTGGTATTTCGTTGGCGGATAGCGACTATAGAATAAATAATAAATATACGGTTGCCCGTAAAAATTGGTGAAAATTACTTGTTTCGATCCATTTTTGTGGCTTATTACATATTTTATAGCATCTTGATAACCATAGAGCCAATCTTTTGGCCTTCTTCTAACCATATGAACAAAATATAAGTCACCCCAATAAAAAAAGTCTAAAAAGAAAAACAATCCCAAAATCCCATATTTAAACCAGGCAAAAATTTTTTCTCGAGCGAAAAGTGGCCGCCAAGCCATTATTGCTTTTACCCCCCAGCCAATAAAAATGCTTATCGGAATAATAATCGGCAAACTTCTCACTCCACTGATAATGTCGCGAGATAGAGCTGCCGGCAAAGGAGCTACCAAGAGCCAATAAAGAGGGAAATAGTTTCGGCGAGAATGGGAACGGGCTAAGAAAAAGGCTAGGCCAATGATCATCAATAAAAAATTAAGGTGGCCAATAAAACCAAAATAAGGAGCACCATGACGGGGATCAGTCCAATCGCCGGCAAAAGCTAAAAAGCGGGGGGAAAAATAATTAAAATAACGATCGGCAAGTGCCCGAGCAAAAGCCAGCCATTCGCCATGAAAAACATAAAAATGCCAATTTTTGTGAGTTAATCTATCTTCTTGCAAAATTGCCTGAATTACTTTAGTCGGGCGATGGTATGAGAATAAACTCATAACCCGGAGGCGATTGCGCGCTGGGCCAGAGAAGCTAAAAAAATACCAGCCGGCCATGGCAACCAGAATTATTCCCGAGAACAGCCAAGTTGTTCTTTTAATTTTTAATTTGCCCCCTAAGAAAGGCGGGCCATAAAGCCAAATAAAGAAAAGTAAAAGCAAAGGGGTTAACAATTTTGCTCCCTGGTAGGTTAAAAGCGCCAATAAAAAACTAGCCAGCCCCCAAGGCCAATGCTTTGGCTTTTGCAAAAGAAACCAGCTGCCTAATAACAAAAAACCGGTCATCGCATTAACTTCCCAAGCTCCCCGAGAAAAATGAATTGCCGCCGGCAAAAATGCTAAAGCAATAGCCGACCAACAGGCCAGTTGTTCGTCGTCCCAAAGCTGGCGAACCAACAAGTAAAGCCCCAAAGGCATAAGGGCGCCAAAGAGAATACTCGGCAAACGCACCGCCAAAGGGGTAAGGCCAAAAACAAAAACAAAGGGTACCGCCAAATAAACATAAAGACCAGGCTTATAGTCGCCGAAAGATTTGAAAATTAAAGGCATAAATTTGCCATATTCATCGCGGCCAGTTTGGAGGACGGAATAGGCATTGTAGCCTAAAGCTGCCTCGTCCCAAAGAAGAGGCGGATAATCCCCCACCCGCCAAATTCTCACCAAAAAACCGAGAAGAAATATGGCTATTAAAATAACTTTTTCTTTTTTTCTCATATTCTCCTCTAATATTCTATTATCTCAAACGCTGGGCTTCCATCTAAAAAGCCTACCGTTTTCAGCAATTTTCCTCCCTCCATCCAATTTCCTGGCGATGTTATCAACAATAATTTTTTATTTTCACCTTTACTTTTCACTTCTTTTAACTTTAACTTTTTTCTTATCTCCCAATCATTCCAAAATTGGAATTTATCAAAAGCGTCAACCCAATACCAATGGGCGTGATAGTTCCATTCCTTGCGAGGGTCATGTTGATAATAACTCGGCGGCCAAGGCCAATAAAAGAGCACAAATTCATGGGGTTCGCCATATTTTTTAGTAAAGATTATTTGCCCATATTCCCCGTAGTGTTGCTTAACATAATCAACTGCCGGTTGATAGCCATATTGCCAAGCCCAAGAATAAGCCGGCCGATAAATTCGCCAATAATCACGCCACCAAAACCCTAACTGAATCAATATTGCCACCACCAAAGAAAAAAGGAAAAGTTGCCCCCCCAAGCCAGAGTGGTGTTCCAGCCACACTTTGATAGCCCGAAGCCCAGCCACAATCATAACCAAAATAACCGGCAAAGCCAAAATGCTCCGCAAAACATGGGGCGAATCCCGGGTCATAGCCGAGGGCAAAAAAGCCACTAAAAGCAAGAAAAGCCAAAACCATTTCTTTTGACGCAAAAAAAGCAATATTCCCAGCCAAAAGAAAGGAGCCAAAACCAAAAAAATTAAACCATGGTCGGGAAGAGAAAATTGGTAGTTGGTTCCCCCGCGAAGAAAGAGAAAATTGAGGCCAAAGTGCTGATAATAATGGCCGGCAACATACTGGCCAAAATAAGTAAAACGGTTATATCGCCAGCGGGCTAAAAAAGCAGGGTGGGCATGTTGGCGCTGCCAGATAATGCGGTTTATCGCCCCTTGGTCTACCGGGGTTGTCCAAAAAAAGCGCGCTTCGCCAGTCTTATTCCCTATTTGCCAGAGAAAAGGCAAGCTTACCAGAAGCATCAAAAATGC
Source organism: Candidatus Shapirobacteria bacterium (assembly GCA_027039485.1). Taxonomy (GTDB): domain Bacteria; phylum Patescibacteriota; class Microgenomatia; order UBA12405; family UBA6130; genus S016-97. The sequence goes on along the minus strand of JALWDZ010000016.1, from coordinate 72,303 downwards.
CATTTTAGCGCTGGACCACCAACGCCGGTTCCGGAGAGCACCCAAGAGGATATAAAAGAAAATCAGCGGCACGACCACTCGAGCTGCATTATAAGTTTCCATGGCTAAACCCCAAAAGATAATTGCTCCCGCTGCCTCACGGCGCTGCCAAAACCAAAGGCCAATCGTAAAGAAAAGCAAAGCCAAATTAGCCTCAATTGCTGCCCGAGAAATAAAAATATTCCAAGGCAATACTGCTGCCAAAAAGGCAAGCCAAAAAGCCCAATTTTTTTGTGGCCAGAGGCGGCGGCCGAGAAAATAAAGAATCAAGACCAACCCTCCTCCAGCCAAAACAGAGACTAAACGCACCGAAACAGCATTAAGCCCTAGAAAACCAACAATTGGAGCCGTTAAATAAATATAAACCGGCAATTTGTAATCGCCGTAGGCACGGAAAATGAGCGGCAAGAATTGGCTCCACTCATCCCGGCCCGTTCGCCAAATTGAATAAGCGTTATAACCATGAGAAACCTCGTCCCAATTTAGAGACGGCGGATTAGCAGCCAGATGGTAACCGCGAAGAAAAAATCCCAAAAAGAGAATTGCTGCTAACAAAATAAGCGTTTTCTTATTTTTCATAATTTATTGTCTTGTAAATTTTTATCGCCGGCTGATGGTTGGGATAATAAATAATTTTATCTACTTTTACCTCCCCGGGAAATTCTTCCGGTTTACCAACCAGGACAGCATTTTTAAGCTGGTGGTCAGAAGTCCAATTTATTTCCCGGAAAATGAATTTGCCCAAGTGGTAATCGCCCAGTTGGTCTAAGAAACTCAAATGGCGCCGAGAATATTCCCGCCAGGCCGGGCTAGCTTCTTGGACCTTCCGCGGCGGATAATGCAAGCAAAACATTACATAGGCCTGCGGTTCTGAAAGGCGGCGCGAGACGACAACTGTTTTTGCCTGAGGATAATGTTTTGCCACCCAACGCAACGCCTGGCAACGGCCATAAAGCATGGCCGGGGCAATTTTACGCGGGCTTTGGATAAAATAATCTTCGCCAAAAGAAGCGACAAAATAAAAAATAACCACAAGAGAGGCAATAATTACTATCGCTCTTTTCAGCTGGCGCATTTCTTTCATAATCTTAAACAAACGCCAAATTACCGCCGCCAAAAAGATGTTTATCCAGGGCATCATCACCGCCGCCCGATTGGCCGCCCGGGTGCCTTTGGCTAAAGCAGCTGGAAGAGGGGCTAAAAGAATAATAACGATTAGCAAAACCATTTCTGGTTGGGGACTTTTTATCAGCCAATAAATCCCCAAAAGCAACAGGGGCAAAGCCCACCAATAAAGCACACCCCGACCGGGAATCATCCCGTAAGTGCCCTCGCCAGGCCCCTCGGAAAAGAAAAATTGCGGCGAGAAATAACTCAGGTAATTTTTGCTGAAATGGACCAAAGAATAGGTTAACTTATTATGAAAAAGGCGGACTGCGGGCGCCGGCAAACCAGCTTTTATTGCCCACCAACGCTCTTCTTTCACCGCCTGCCAATTATCAGTCGGATGAAAGACGGCAATATCTGTCCCCCGCGTTTGGCCTCCATTGAAAAACGAGGCATAGGCCAAAAGAAAAACCAAACCAAAAGCAAGCCAAAATAATCTTTGACCAGCAAATGCCTCTTTAACTAATTGCGGCCATTTTTGTCTTTTAATTTCAAGGGGCCAAAATTTGTAACCCAGGAAAATAAGCACAATTAATGGAGTAATTAATTTGGCGCTATGGTAAGAAAAAAGATTTAAACCCAAAAAAAGAGCTGCTAAAATTTGCCAAGACCAACGCGGCGTTTTTAGCATTTTCAAAAAGAAATAGAAGCCAAAACTAAAGAAGAAAACTGTCAGGTTAGCTTCAAAGGCTCCCCGCGAAAGGGGCAAATACCAAGGCGAAATAGCCAGAAGAGTAGCGCTGATGAGACCAATCACAGGTGAAGAAAAAAGCTCACCGGCAAGCAAGAAAACACCCACCAAGGTAAAACTGGCCAAAAGGGCATTGGGCAAACGGACAGCTGTTTCATTCAATCCCAACGCTGCCACGGCGGGAATCATTAAATATGTTTGCAAGGGCGGCTTAAAATCGCCAAAAGAGCGCAAATTAAAGGGCCATTTTACACCCCATTCGTCGCGGCCAGTTTTTAAAAGGGAATAAGCCGTATAACCTTGGGCCGCTTCATCCGGCGTAAACCCCGGCGGGATTTTATCTAAGTGCCAAAGGCGCAGAAAACTGCCACCAATAAAAATGACTAATAACAACCAGTGCTTCATTCTTATTTTATTTTTCATTTTTAAAAGGGTACCAGAACACCCGGGTACCTGGGAAAGAACATCGGAGCTCAGAATATCAAGAGACTGTTTTTGCCTCTGGTCTCCTGATTCTCTAATTCCTTTCCCTGATACCCTGATTTCCTGGTCCCTGCTTCGTGATCCACTCCATCAAAGGCTTACCCCAAGGATCATGAATTAACTTTAACACCCTTAGCCCCCTTGGCGGCGCCTTCTGCCAATTCCAATCGCCGGGAATTTCGTCTTTTTGAAAAGCAAGATAGGCTGTTTTAGGCAAAAGATGCTTCTGTAACCAAGCCACCTTATCCCGCTTGCTAATCCGGCCAAAAAATACTTTCCCTAAACGAAAACCTTGCCAGTTGGGTAAAATGCCTTTCTTTTCTTGGTCACTATGGAAATGTTTTTGAAACCAAGCTGGATCCCTTTTGATCCAAAAAAGATAACGGATAAGCGCCGGCTCGTGGCTGTTGTTGATAATAATTTGCGAATAATTACCCTGATGATCATTCAACCAGGTCATTGCTTCACGGTAGCCATAATGCCAATAACGGTATTGCTCCCGAGGATAATGAACCAGGTAGTTATGCTCCCAAAAAAGCAGAAGAATTAAGATTGCGGCGACCGCCACCAAAGCTCCCAGCCTTTTTTGCCATACTAACATCAAGCCGCTCGCCATAACGATTGCCAAAGGAGGCAAAAGAAGAAATAGGCGGGTAGCGTGGTTGCCGCCACCAACCGTTAGAGCTGCCGGCAAAGGAGCCAACAAAAGCCAAAGGAGCAATAAGCGGCGTTCCTTTTTGGAGAAACATTTTTTAAGCTGCCAAAAGCCAGCCGCCAAGAAAAAAATCAATGGCCAAAAAAACTCGCCCGATTGGGGCAGGTTGTGACGCGGCCGAGGATCACCGGTCAAGAAAAGAAATTGAGGGGAAAATGCTGTTAAATAATTAGCCAAAAGACTTTTGCCCCAGGCAGTTGCCTTGTTGTGAAAAAACCTTTCTACCAAAGGTGAGGCGACACCAGTATTTCGTTTGAAAATAATTTGGGCCCGAGCTTGGGGGTCATGAAAAATACTAATTAATTCAAAACGGCCAGCGGCCGGACCCCTAATGACCATCCAAAACAAAGGGGTTACCAATATTGCCATTACCAAACCCCACTTCATCCAAAAAGAAAACTGGCGCTTAATTTTAGGAAAGTAAATTATTGCCACCCCCAAAAGGAATGAGGGGGTAAAAAGATTAGCAGTGCTGTAGGTGTAAAAAGTGAGAGCAAACGCTAAGCCAGCCAACCAAAACATTTTTTTCTGATGCTGCCGCCAGCCACGCAGCAAAGCCCAGCCTCCTGCCAGTAAAAGAAACAAAAGAAGGGTTACTTCAAAAGCAGCCCGAGAATAATGAATATGCCACGGGGCCACTGCTAAAAGAAAGGCGCTCACTAAGGCCAGTTCTTCTTTTCGGCTAAGCTCCCAAACAAAAAGCGCCAGAAAAATTATATCCAAAATGCCAAAAAAGACTGCCGGTAAGCGCACCCCCCACTCGTTAAGTCCAAAAACGCCCACAAAGGGAGCAGCGGCGTACATTAAAAGTGGCGCCCGCCATTCAGAAAAAGAATGGATATAAACTGGCCATTTTTGACCTCGATAATCTCGGCCAGTTAGCAAGAGTGAATAGGCATGATAGCCAACATCAAGTTCGTCACCAAAAAGTTCCAGCTGGTTTAATTTGTAAAGGCGCAAAAATAAAGCCAAAATAAGGATGATGCCTAACCATAGCTTATACTTTTTCATTACCTTTATTATACGCAAAAAGGCAGAGGCGAACAAAAATCAATATTAAAATCAACGATAAAATTCGTGGCAAGAAAAATTGGTGCCATTGCAAAATATTTTCCAGCCATTGCCAATGGGGATACCACCACAAATTATAAAGGTTAAGCCAATGGATTAAAGATAAGAGAACGTACCATCCTACGCTTATTTCACCCATTGTAGTTAAAATAGCAAGGGGGGCAAAAATTGGGTAGAGATAACGCTCGTGCATATTGGTTAAAAACAAAAAGGCAGCAAAAGAAATTAATAAGATTAGCCACAAAGCGTTCTGGAATCTAAAATTATTGTTTTTTCGACTCACCTGCCACCAAGACAAACCGCTAATAGCGATAATTATCACCAGGCTTATTCCCCTACCAATCGTTTTGGCAGAAATACCGCAGAGGCGAATATTCTCTCGCAGGCTTAAATCGATGCCATAAAGAAAGCTCCAGAAATTAAAGGCATTGCCGGAAAGCATATGTCCCTGGCGGGGGAAAATGCGGTTAGTATAAAGATACCAAAGCCAAGAAAAGACATTGCCATGGTGCACGGCTGGCAAAGAAATAACCGCCAGAGAACCTCCTATTAAGAAACCAGCTAAAAATATCTTTGGCAAATCGCGGCGGTAAAGCCACCCTAAAATAAAAAGAACGGGCGCCCAAACAACTAAAGACATTTTGAAATACCAAGATAACAAAAATCCCAACCAACCTTGATAATAGTGGCGGCGATAAAACTGCCACAAGCCCCAAAGCGCCAAAAAATTCACCAGCGAATCGGTTTGTCCCCAAATCGCCGAATTGTAAATAAGTGGCGGATTAAAAAGGAAAAGGACCATGCCGAGAAGGGCTAGTTTTTTCCTCCCTGTCAATTGCTGCCCAACTTGGTAAACAAGCCAGCCCAACCCCAAGTCGGCTAAAATAAAAGGCATTTTCAACAAAATAATTTGCAGCTTAGCTTCCAAAAACGGAAAGATAAAAGAGGGAAAAAGAGGCAACTTGAGATTTAACCACCAAGCTACCACAAAACACCAATGGGCCAGCTTGGCAATAAGAGCAAACAAATAAATCGAACCGAGAGGCTGGTTAGGCCAGGAGACGCCCCAAATGCTTTGCTCATAAAAATTCTTAGCGCCATACTGCCAGAATCTATTGCCCCAATCAACATGATTCAAAATGTCGGGATGGTAACCGCCAACAATGGCCAAGGTCAACCGCAACAAAAATGCCAACAGCAACCAAAATTTAAAACTCCCGAACCAATTTTTGATATTCACTTTAACCAATTTCCCCAATGAGCCACTAAATACATAATTGATCGAAAATTCCAAAGAAAAAGTTTATAAAGGAGAATCACTAAAAACAAGCGCCAAAGCCACCGCCACCAACCAAAACGTTTTAAGAAATCATGCAATAGGCCTGCTCCAAATAAAATAGATAAAAGGACCTTATAAATCAACTTGCACTTATAGTTATGGTTAACATTGATAACATTGAATCCCCAATAAAAGCTCGAGGAAAAGAAAAATATGAAAAAAATCAAAATTTCTCCTAGAGAGGGAGATCTCAGCAAATCCCATAAAAAAATCCCCGTAAAAATCGCTAACAACGGTGACGCACTTATAAAATACCACGGATAATTTGCTGACGACATCAATATAGTGGTAACCAGTAAGACAAAAAAAGCAAGACTTAAAATAGCTTTTTGTTTTTCTTTTAACTTTCTTGAGGCATACCAAAAGGTAACCATCCAGCTTCCGCTCCACCAACCGTCTATAAACCAGTCCTTAAAAGTGGGCTTTGATATTTGTGTCAATAAATTCATAGCAGCAGAAAATGGCCTGTTGGCTTGGTTAGCTATTACTCGCAAATACAAATTAGGCGCTAAAATTAAACCGTATAAAGGGTACGAAAATGCTATTGGCAAAGCTGACATCACAAAAATCCACAATCCTTTTCTGTCTTGCATACGCCACAGCCAATATACTATCGTCGCGATAATAAACCATCCCGGCAATTTCGTTAATGCTGTCAAACCTGCAAAAATTCCAGATAGTATTACAAAAAACCTTTTCTTTTTATGCTGATATACCCCCAAGAAAAGCAAAGACAAAAGGTATAAAGGAGCCATAACATTTTCCGCTAGTGCTAAACGCGCTGTAAAAACAAAAGTGGGTGTAAGGCTATAAACTAAGAATGCTAAAAAACCTACCCCTACATTTAAAAATTGACTACCTACCAGAAAAACCAACACCCCCGTTAAAACAGCTAAACTAATGCTAGTAACACGAAATTCTCTAGGGGCAACGCTCTCTATGGAATCTGCATTTGTGTTTAGGCCATACACTACTGCCGCTAATAAAGGATGGTCAAAATAAGGAGTTACAAATCTTATATATCTATCGCCTAAACCATAATCTATTTTTCGGATCGAAATTACCGGAAAATGGTAATTAATATAATTAAACAAGCTGATTTTTTCACCATTTTGCTTCATGGAAAAGCCTGCAAGAGAACCATAGGCAACGCCTAATTTAGAACTATTATATGCACCAAGATCAGACCACCCCGTAGGTACCCCTGTTTGCAAGAAGCTTTTCCCTGTCCAAACAAAATCAAACTCATCTAGGATCTCTGGAACTGGAATTTTGGCTAAGGCCAAGCGCCGCAAGAAGAAAAACTCATGGGAATAAAATAATACCGCAGCTAATGTCGCTAGAAATAATAGCTTTTTTAAAACTTTCATTCTAATAAATATTTAAGCCTTAAATATTTGTCCGTCTTAAATCAACTTCTTAAATTTTTGATATTCATCTAGAATCCGTTCGGCTAAAACTAACCGTTCGTTTTTGCCAACGACCGTTTTTAGCCGCTTTTTCAAAAAAGTAATTTTTTGGTTAGCCAGACCAGCATCAGCAAAAATTGCCTCGGTTTTATCGAGCATTTCTTCTGCTAAATCCTTTCCCCGGGCACTGCGGGCCAAAAAGAAAGCCGCCCGATACAAATTGCCCACTGCATCTGCCAGCAACACCTTCTTAACTTTTGTCTTCATGGTCTTTCTTTTAGCAAATATTTAGTAACAATCTCTACAAACTTTTTTCTTTTTGTTGAATTTAAAATTTCCATACTTTCGTTCCCCAAAGATGGCCTTAAATTAAAAACGGCGGTGGTATCCACCTTCCGCTCTGGCCAACTTATGCCACCACCCCAAATATTTTTTTCTGAACTGCCATCATTAACCAACACCCGCACTCCATCAATATGAAGCTCGCAACCAATCACCAAAACACCACGACTAAGATCTACTACCACTTTGACATAAGAGCCATACCGCTTCTGCAGAGCTTTTATTTCTTCCAAGCTTAGCGGCCGAGTAATTTTTTCCATATTTGACTTACCCTTATTATGGCAGTAATCAAATAATATCGCCAATGGCCATGATAAATTTTGCTGCTTTCGATAAGCCATCTATTTGGCCCTTGGGCAAGTTTTTTGCTGCTAGCCCCGTGCAGATGGACAATTTCTGCTTCCGGCAAATAATAAACCTTTAAGCCTGCCTGTCGGACTCGGCGGCAATAATCTAAATCCTCAAAATAAAAAAAGTAGCGTTCGTTTAAAAGGCCGACTTTTTTTCGCGCTTGGGGAGTAAGCAAAAAAGCTGCCCCGACCACCGCATCTACCGGCAATGGTTTTTTCTCACTAGGGGCATATTTCAAAAAAGAACCTTTCTTGCCCAACCAAAATTCTTGAATCGCCCTCCAAGGGGTAGGAAAATGAAAACACGATGGCTGAACGGTACCGTCGGCATTCAATAACCGCGGGGCAATTACCCCTGCTTCGGGATGCTCTTCGGCGAAGCCCACCATCCTCTCTAAGGCTCCTTTCTTAACAATAGTATCTGAATTAAGAAGAAGGATATACTTGCCTTTGGCAATTCTTATTCCTTGGTTATTAGCTTTTGCAAAACCAAGGTTTGTTTTATTAAAGATGGTTTTAAGAGAGATATTAGCCTTATTGGATTTATTGGTCTTATCAGTCAAATCTTTGAGGAATGCCCTGCTGCCATCATGAGAATTATTATCAATGATGATAATTTCTATGTTTTGTATTTGGTCATTTAAATTTTGATATTGTTTGTAATTTCCCTGCCTGCGCAGGCAGGGGATTTGGGATTTGGAATTTACAGCCCTAAAAAGGCTGTTGAGGCATTCTTGGAGGAGATCCTTAGTGTTGTAATTAACAATGATAATAGAGAGGAGAGGCTTATTTTCCATTGAATAACGCTAAAATCTCTCGATCGCTTCTAACATCGGTCCGCTTAGGTGGGCGATGATAACGCAAAAGGCGACCCCACGCCATAGCCACAATCTTTGCATAACCAGGATGGCGTATTGCTTGGCGCGCCAGGCCCTGCCAATGTTGCAACCGTAATCTTTTATCATTAATATTCCGCCAGATAAAAAGCAACCGATTGCGCTCTTGAATGTTTTGCACATAACGGCGGCTAAATTTAGATATTGTTGATTCGTGGCGATGATCCACTTTAGCTTTAGGTTCCCAATAAATTTTATAACCTGACTTCCAAGCACGATAGCCTAAATCGACATCTTCCCAATAAAAAGGCTCGTACACTGGATCAAAGCCATCTAATTCTTGCCAGATGGTTTTGCGGAAGACGGCGCTCCCTCCCGAGGCCCAGGCGCTAAAATGAGCTTTATTACTCTGACCGCCATCTCCCAATTGAATAAAACCATTTTGCCAAAACAAGCGGGCCCAGCCCCAAGTTTTTTCATTGAAGGTAACCGCAAAAACTTTAGGGTCAGAAAAATGCCTTAACGCCGGCGCCAAAAATCCTTTTTGAGGCACAACATCATTATTTAAGAGAACAACCAAATCACCAGCAGCTCTTTTGACGCCCTGGTTACAACTATAAATAAAGCCGCGGTTACGGCGATTGACAATGACGCGAAAAACAAGCTTCATTTTTCCCGCCTGCTTTACTTGGGTTTTTAGATACTCCTGACTACCATCAACTGAACCATCGTCGACCACAATGACTTCTGTTCCAGCCGGCAAAACTGATAATGTTGAGGGCAAATTTTTTCTCAACAATTTTTCCCCGTTCCAAGTGGGAATAACCACAGAAATACGATAACCTTGGTTTTTCATTTGATAATTTCTTCTAACTTCCAACAAAATTTTTGCTTAGAAAATTCTTGCGATCTTTCAATGGCTGCCAAAGAATAGCGCTGCCAACGGGTTGGATTTTTGATTAATTGTTCTGTTTTTTCTATCAGCTCAGCAACACTTCCCCACCTCTCCCCCACTCCACGTCGCACAATCTCGCGTAGGCCTCCTTTATCAATTACTACCGGGACACCACCAGCGGCCATTGCCTCCACCGTTGTCATGCCAAAATGTTCCACCCGGTAAGGTTGCTTTTGCTCATCCACCCCGTAGCCTGCCGCATGCCAAAAAATTTTGGCCTGGCGGTAATAATCCCGCAACTGCTCAAACGACACATTTACGGCAAAATCTATTGGGTATCCCGCCGCCATCCGCTTTAGCCGTTGCAAAAATTTATTTTTCCGCGGGTTAACCAAACTTCCTCCTAGCTACACTAAGCGCCAACCTTTTAATCCTTTAT
>JALWDZ010000016.1:0-62517 GCA_027039485.1 Candidatus Shapirobacteria bacterium | reverse complement strand
ATCCTTTATCGATCATTTTTTGGAACGCCTTTATTAAAATATCCTGCCTTTTTGCCTGCATTGTCTCTTCAAAACGTCCTACCGCTAAAATAATGTTCTTCTTTTTCTTTTTCCCTAAGGCAAACTTTTCCACATCGACGGGAGGATACAGAATAATAGAATTTACACCCAACTGAGCGTCGACAACTTGCTTAGTAAATTGAGAATTGCAAACTATTGCTTTTATCCGCCCCAATTTGATTCTTTGCCAAATTTTTCGCCAAGGTGCCTGCGGCTTAATGTTATTAAAAGGAACTTGGAAATGAAGAATATTTTTTCTTCCCCAAAGAAAAGGCAAGCTGCCGTCAGAAAGCCAAAAAATCAAATCGTAGTGCCTTTCCAGCTCAAATTTTTCCCACAAAGATAAAGCCGTCGGTTTTTTGCCTACCAAGCCAACTTGTTCTATTCGGAGATCAAACCTCTTAAGAGCTTTTTTTATTTCGGCGTCGCTATCCCAAAACAAATCCACCTGCCAACCTTTTTTAAGCAAGCACTCGGCTACCGTCAGGCAATAACGTTCCCCGCCGCCAAGAGTATCAAGATAAGGATCGTAAATTAAAGATTTCATCAAAGGCAAAAATCCTAATCTCTAAATTCTAATTTTCTAAACAATAACCAAATTTCAAATTTTCTAATGTTCTAAACTAATTATAGCGACATTTTTCCAATATGGCGCCAAAAATTTTCATCAATTCAGTAACTTCCCCTATTAGCCTCTCTCTTTCTTTTTCCTCCATGGATGAAGAAAGCCGTAATAGTTTAAGCCATAGCTTAGTCTCTTTAGCTTCTTTGCGACAAATTTTGATTCTATGCACAAAATCTTTCTTACTTAAAGCTTCATTAGCTTCAATGTAATTAGCCGCTACCGAGCCTGATGATCTAACCAATTGTTTGATATCATCGATAACCCCAAAATCCTTCTTAATCTGCGAAACAAACTTCCTTACTTGTTGGGCAAAAATAAAAGTCCTCTCTTCTAAATTATATTGTTTGGAATTTTGGTATTTGGTCATTGTTTAGGATTTAGGTAATTAGGATTTAGAATTTTGCTTCTCCCATAATCGGGCATAGGTAACAAAACGGCTGAACATTTGAAAAATTACCTCAATTACCCCAACCGTCCCATCGCGAAAACCTTGTTGCTTAATGCCCCGCTGCCATAATTCGGTTAACATTATTCTTAAAATCCGCCACCAAGTCACCGGCGGATGATGGGCCCGGTATAATTCCTCGGCTTCTAACCGGGACCAGGCAATTGTTTTGGCAACCATCGAAGTCAAATCGCGATGGGTATAGTGTTTTAACGGAGCTGGCAAAATTTCTAATTTGCCTTCGAAAACAGGCTCTTCGTGAAGTTTGCCCGACCACTTTTTTAACGCTTCTTTCCAAAACAAGCGCTTAACATAATCTGGCCAAGAACCTCCCCAACGCACCCGGCGGCCCAAATAATAATTTTTTCTGGGAACAGCGTAAGCAACCACATTTTTTTCAGGGGGTTGCTTTATAATCTTTAGAATTGCATTTCTCAATTTCGGCGTAATCCGTTCGTCAGCATCAAGATAAAAAATCCAGGCGCCCTTTGCCTTTTTAATTGCCTCAGTCCGCCAATGCGCAAAGGCTAATTTCTGGCTGGGCATTTTAATTACCCGCGCGCCTAATTTTTTAGCTATCAATGGAGTTTTGTCGCTGGAACCGGTATCAATGACAATGACCTCGTCAGCAAATTTAGCCGAGCGAATAGCATCCCCAATTAGCTTTTCTTCATTTTTGGCAATAATTATTACGCTCAATCTCACAGTTGTAGTTTAACATTTCTATTCTCAATCTCCCACATTTCTGTTACAATAAATTATGGGAGTCAATAGGATTATTAACCAAAAAGCTCTTGGGGGCGTCCTTCAAAACTATCCCAGCGTTTTGGCCGCTTATTTCATCGGCTCGGTAGCCGAAAAACGAGAGCGTAATGACAGCGACCTCGACATCGTTTTGTTGGTCGACAAAAATTTTGACCCCCGTTCTTTTGGTTCCCTTTATCAAAAGATTAGTCAGTTTGTTCGCCATCCCAATCTTGATCTTAGAATTGCTAATCTTCAAGATACTGACCCCCTCTTCCTTTTCCAATTACTAAAAGGAAAGCTCCTTTTTGCCCGCAACCAAACAGAGCGGATCCAGTTAGAAACACGAATTATGAAACTTTATTACGATAGTCAACATTTGCGTGATATCTTTCATCATTATTTAAACCAGCGGCTCAAAGAAGGTACTTATGGTCAATAAAAATATCATTTATCGCTACCTAGAAAACCTCGAACATTCAATTAGAAAACTAAAAAATATGGACCTAACCATGGAAATGATTACCGGCGACGAAGACATTCGGGATCTTGTCGATCGACGAATGCAAAAAGCAATCGAAACATGTATTGATATTGCCGCCCATATTGTAGCTACTGAAAAATTGGGCCCGGCAGAAACCTCTGCTGCCTTGTTTCAGCTACTAGCCAAGCAGAATATTATTCCCTACCAATTGGCAAAACAATTAGGAAAAGCTGTGGGGCTAAGAAATATCCTTGTCCACGAATACACTCAAATCGACTATCAGCTTGCTTATAACGATTTGGACAAGAAACTAGCCGATCTTTCTCAATTTGTTCAGCATATTCAAAAATATCTTATCTCCAACTCCCCCGGCCAAAACGGCGGAGATAAAAATCCCTAATTCCCCTCCGTTGCCATTCCCGCCCCGAGAACAGTAGGCGGACACTTTCCCGCAAAAGGGCCAACTTTGCCCGCCAAGGCGCCCAACGCATGCCAAAAAGCAGTCGATTCCGGGTTATAAAATAATCCTGCAAGGATCCCCCCACCTGGGATGAGCCAGCATTAAAATGCCAAATCACGCCCCCAGGTACGTACCAGACCTGCCAGCCCTGCCGCTTAACTCGTTGCGACCAATCGGCATCCTCGTAGTACATAAAGTAACGATTATCTAAAAGCCCAACTTTTTTCCAAACCTCTCTCTTTGCTAAAAGCAAACAGCCGCTGGCAACATCGACCTCGGCTGGCCTCTCGTATTGCCCCTTATCAACTTCATCCACTCCCCTATTGGTTCCCACCACATTGGCCCAGTCAATTTTGCCCCCCACCGCCCAAACAACTCGACCTTTTTCGGCGGAGCGATATTTTTGTTGGTATTCATAACCGGGAGCAAAAAATATCTTAGTAGTCGCCACCCCTGCTCGCCGATGCTTAGCTAAAAATTGGACTAGCGGCTCCCAAAAACGGTTGCCCACCAAAACATCATTATTAAGAAGGCCAATATATTCAAAACCTTGCCGCAAAGCCCAATTAATGCCAACATTATTACCGGCAGCAAAGCCTAAATTGGCCGCATTTCGAATAAGGTGAATGTTAGCCCCCTTTATCACCTCAGCCAATTTTTGGGCCCGTTGGGCAACGAGAACCGACCCATCTTGGGAAGCATTATCGATCACTACCAAAGTCACCTCATGCTTTAGCGGCCATTGGGGCATTTTTATCTTCTGGCGCCATTCCACCTCTGGCAATTTTTGCCAAAGCTGGGGAGAAAATTGGGCCAGAAAAGAAAATAGGGCTTTTTCGAGAAACCGTTCGGCATTGTACGACAGGAGAATAATCGCAATCTTTGTTTTCATCGGCTAAGCCACCACTGCTGCCATCTTGCCAAAAGCCGGCCCGGCCACTGCCTTAACCCCTGCTGGTCACCCCACCGCCAGCGGTTAAACCAATAAAGCGCCTCCCCCAAGGCCTGCCGGAAAAGCTGGCTTAATTTGTGCGGTTCGACATTGCGCTCCTTAAAACGCTGTTTTTCCCAAACCTTTAAGTAAACTAAAGCCGTGGCGTAACTCTGCAAAAGGGCTAAAGCCAAGCCGTGAACACCATCGCGATAGCCCTGGCCGGCAAAAAAACGGCTTAAAAATTCACCCAAGGGTTTTAAGAGTAAGTCGCTATAATTCAAAACATACTTTTTTTCTTTAATCAACTCATTTGCCTGCACCTCAGCATAACGGCGGCTGCGGTCTAAAAATTGGTCGAGAGTGCGATAGTTATAATGGAGAATGGCAAAGCGCTCGCTGTCAGGCAAAGTATAAATTTTCCCTTTCAAAATCGGTTTTTGGTGAATTTGCTTGGGCCATTTTACCTTTCCTTTCTTAAAAAAACGGGGCAGATAATCAGGCCACCAGCGCGAATTTTGAATCCACTTGCCAAAGATAATATTTTTCCGAGGAATCAGAACATAATCAATATCTTGGCGGGGCTTGCTGGCAATTTGGCGAAGTTTGCGGGCTAAAGTGCGGCCAATTTTTTCATCGGCATCCAAAATTAAAATCCAGCGCCCTTTTGCCTTGCTAATGGCAAAATTGCGGGCTGGTTCTACATAACCTACTCGGCTGTAAAGAAATACCCGAGCCCCAAATTCTTCGGCAATCGCCCGGGTGCGGTCATCACTGTGCATATCCACCACCACAATCTCATCGGCAAAGTTCTTCACCGATTGGAGGCAACGGGGAAGATTCTTTTCCTCATTTAAAGTATTGACAACAACAGAAATTAGCGGCCTCATTTTCACAATTAGTGATTATCTCATCACCTGGTATATTTTAACCTGTCCGTTATTAAAAATCATCTTCACTCCCAAATCACCCGGAGGCAAGGGGAACTTTTGCCCACCAACTAAATAGATATAACTAATTTTATTGTTTATCAGAAACCCGCGCGCCCAAATTGCATCCCGGCTCTGGAAAAACTGCTTAACTTGGGTTTTCCTTTCCTGCCAAGGATAACCGGTAATATCCAAATTCATCTCGTCTTCTAAAAATACCGGCTGGCCGGTGAAAGCGGCCACATAACTAGTGCTTTCGTATAAATAAAGCGGCAAAGGGGGTCGCAGACCATTTTGGGCAAATTTATTATAAGGAAAAGTTAAAACTACCCCTTCTGGCTGTTTAGCCAAAAACTTCAGACCCTCGATTTCTCTCGTTGACAACATTGCCGGTGGAGGAAAACCAAGATAAATTTTGATTGTGCCTAAATTACCTGGTAAAAGCGGCAGAAGTATTAGAAGAGCCAAAAGAAAATGCCTTTTCCTGGTCAATTTAGTCAAATAATTAGCCAAAAATAAATTAGCAAAAAATAAGGCATAGTAGAAAAATTGAATCGTATTCCAGGCTGTCCCTTTTTGGACAAAAAACAGAGGAATAAAAATTCCCCAAAAGACCAAAACACCAAAAACGTAATCCCATCCCTCATTCACCCTCCTAAGTGCCCCTAATATACGGGTGTTAAAATTACCTAATAGAAAGAGAATGCTGCCGCCCAATACTAATAGCCACAACTTTTCGCTTGTCCACCACCTTACTCTTAATGTCCACCACATCATCCCCAACTTGGGCCAGTACAGCCTATCTCTCGCCTCAAAAAGGGTTCTCACAAACCAAAAAGGTTGCCAAATAAATGGCCAGCTACCTTTTTGACTCTCAAAAAGCAAAATCGAAAAGGTAAATATCCCGCTAGCAATGAGAATTTTTAAAAAGATTTTCGCTTCCTGCCATCTCTTTCGCACGCTTGCAAAGAGAACTAAAGTGCCAATTGTCAAAAAAAACAAAACGCTAGCATAAGCTTTTATTATTACCAAACTCCCAAACATAACGCCTAACAAAAAAAGCTTTATCCAGGTTAAATGGCGATACCAACAATACCACAAAATGAAACCTGCCAGTAGAAAAACTAGCGATAAAGCGTAAGGGGGATTAATTAGAGTTGAAACCGACTGCATTGACCAAAAAAGCGATTCGCCGCCAAGAGTGCCATTGCGCAGTAAAGTTACCACCCATCCTAAAGACCCGGCAAAATAGTTTAAAAAGGCAAACCAAAAACCGACCCAATAATCCTTGGTAATTATCTTCCCCAAATAAAAACTTAAAAGGCCAATCGAAATGGCTAAAAAGAGGGGAAATAAGCGAAAATACACATCTAAAAATGAAAGCGATAATAATTTAGCCGTCCAGCCAGCGAGAAAATCAAATCCCCAGTGATAGTTTTGCAGCATTGTTCCGGCAAAAACTGGATTGCGGGGCGGAAGGTGGCGCACCGTTTGCTGCATCAACGCCAAATGCCAAACGCCATCATGCCCGTTTGGCCCCCAAAACCCCAGTCCAAAACTATAAAGATAACCGCTGCGGGCCATAGTTGACCACCAAATGCCGCTACCTAAAAAAATCAAAAAGGCCAAAAGCAATTTTTCTTTAAGTTTCATTTTTAAGCGTCTGCCGAAGAGAAGAATAAAGCCAAAACAATTCATCGCGGGCTAGCAACCAGGCCAAACTAAGATAAAGGCTACCGCCAATAACAATTATTAACAACAAATTAACTAATGTCGGCGGCAAACTTGTCATCAGGAGCAAAATTATTGCCATCATGCTTGCCGTAGCCAGAAACGGGCGCCAAAGAACAGCGATGATAGAAAGACCCAAAGAACGGTGCGCCCAATACCAAACGCCCACCGAAGTTGCCGAGACTAGCATCAAACCGAAAGCGGCCCCGTTTACCCCCCAAAACTTAGCCAAAAAAGGGACTAAAAGCCAAGTCAGCGATGTCCAGAAAACCATCAAATAAAAAGTCCAATGAACCTTACCAATAGCGTTAAAAGCGTTGGTAATTGGAGTGGTTACCAAACCAAAACCAGCATTGACAATATAAAACCAAAAAGGCACCAAGGCCACCTGCCATTTATGATATTTAGGCCAAAGCTGGACCACCCAAGGCATCACTAACGCTAAGCCCGCCAATAAAGGAAATGCCAAAAAGGCAAGCAGGCTAATGCTCTTGGCCAAAGCCCGGCGTAACCATTGCCGGCGAGTTTGAAGGCGAGAATAGGCGGGAAAAGTTACCCGGATAACTTGGTCCATAAAAAAGCGCAGCGGAAATTGGGCCCAACGCTGCGACCAGCCTAAAATTCCGATTCCATCGCTCCCTAAAATACCCCAGAGAACAATATTCATCACCCGATCTTTTGCTAACGCCAAAAGGGAGTTTGTTTGAAAAGGAACCCCAAAGTGGAGCAAATCTTTGATTGCTTTTAAATGAAAATTAAAGCCAAGGGGCCAGGGGGCGAAAAGATACATTAAAGTTACGCCGACAATTGCCCGGCCAATTACCGCCGCCGCCCAGCTGTACAACCCAAAACCTTGCCAAGCTAAAATTACCGCCAGGGTGGTAAAGGTTATCTGTTCGCTTAGATCTACTAGGGCAATTTTCTCGAAGGCCATTTCTCTTTCTAAAAGCACCGAGGGGATAGTTTTTAGAGATGCTAAAAAAAATCCTCCCAAAAGGGCATAAAACAGCCAAACCGCTGAGCCGCCAAAATGAAACTTTTGTTCCAGCCAGGGCAGAAGCAAAACAGAAACAATGATTGCTAAAACAACAAGGATTTGCTGGACGGTAAAGGTAGCCCTTATCTCTTTTAATCCAGGCTTTTCTTTTTTTTGAATTAAGGCCGCGGCCAAGCCAATGTCAGAAAAATAACCCAAAAAACCAACCACTTCCGAAACGGCCCAAAAAATACCCAGTTCCCATCTCTTAAGAAGAGCGGAAAGAAAAACGAAGCCCAAAAAAGAAATTGGCTGGCCGATAAGATTGCGAAGAATTAATACCCCGGCTCCCCGAAAAGCTTTCTTTTTTATTTTTCCCAAGTCTTTTTCAGAAACCATTTTTTCGTAGCCACAAAAAGTAACCCCCACCAAGCTAACAAAGAAATAAAATTAGTTATTGCTCTCACCGGAGTATTGGTAAAGCGCAAATCGAGACGATGTTTGCCGGGGGGAATATCGACAATAATCCGTCCTAGGTCCTTGCCAACTTGCCAGGGCCAAGGTTTTTGGTCCAGCCAAACTCGCCAGCCAGGAAAGTAAAATAAATTAAAACGTAGCTTGCTTTTGGTTTTGGCTTTCCCTTGCCAAAGCCAATAATTAGTTTTCTTAACCACCACCTGCCCTTCAGCTTGGCCGGACAACAATTCCCAGCTTGTTTTGGGGGCGCTAGTTGGCGCCCGGGGGACAGTTTTGGGCAAATAATCATAAATGCCGGCTGTCTGTTGGAATTCCCAGGCCTTGCCGCTAAATTTTTCCGCATCAGTTAATGGCCCCATTGCCGCCGGGCGGAAAAAAGACCAATTCCAGCCAATTACCGCCAGGATAAGTAATGCCAGAACCCAACGCGGTAAAATTTTTCCCAAAAAACCAATTAATAAGGAGGAAAAGAAAACCCACCCGGCTAGCAACCGCCAAGGAAATTGGGCCATTTGCAAAGGGGTCAAGATTTTCCAGACCGGCACCGACCGCTCGTGGCAAAGAAAAACATAACCCAGAGACAATAATGCTCCCCCCCACAAGAAAACAAAAGTGGTTTTGCTCAACTTACGCCGCCAGAAAAACCAGCCAGCCACTAAAACTACGCCAACAACTCCCAACCAATGTAGATGCCCTAAAGAAAACGACATTCCATCTTTTGGCCCCCAAAGGGAAGGCCCCCAACCCCAAAATCGAGTAATAAACAATTGATAAAGAGAGACAAAATGCGCCCGCCAGTCGAAATAACCAGAAAACATGCTGTTAATGTGGGTAAATTTTTTCTCAAAAAGAATAGGAATGGTAAAAAATGCCGCCAAGGCTAAAGCCCAAAAACCAGCCAAAACTTGTTTCCCGAAAAGATGCCAATCACGCCAAGGCCAATGACCGCTCTCCCACCAACAATATAAAGCCCAAAGCAACAAGGCTGGGGTAAAAATCATCACCATAATATTGTGGGTTAAGAGCAAAGCAGCATAGGAAAAACTGAGCCAGTAAAGATATTTATTTTTGCCGGTTTGGATAAGCCGGCGCAAACTCCAAAAAATCAGCGGGAACCAAACAAAAGCCCAGGCCTCATTCATGGCGCCACGAACAAAAACATCAACCGAATGGTAAGGCGCCCAAAGATAAAAAATAGCACTTAGCACTCCGCCGGCCAGGCCCCACAAATCAGTTGCCAAAAGGAACATTGTTATTCCCGAAAGAACAAATTGAAGAGAAAAAAGGAGCTTAGCGGTAGTCGTAAAATGAAATCCCAAAAAACGGAAGAGCATTCCCACATAATACGGCAGCGGTGGATAAAAATTAAAAAGCGGATAGCCGTAGCCAAAACCCATATCCGGTACCCAGCGGCATGGCAATTGCCCATCATAGAAACACTTTTCCATTTCTAGCTGGCGCATCATCTGGAGGTCATCGTGCATAACAAAATAACCCGGCTTAAACAGCCAGCGGCTTGCCAAGAGGCTAGCTAAAATAACAAGGAAAATGCCACTCAAATAGGCATGACTTTGCATAATCGTCCAAATTTTATAGTATGGCCTCAACAACAATTTTCGCCAATGCTCACATTTTTTGAACATTTTTCAATTCCCAAAATAATAACTTGTCTCCACCCGGTTTAGGGAAACTTTTTATCAGCACCAGTCCCTTTTTCTGGGGGTTTTGGAGATGGAAACGGCTAGCATTGGCCACCAGAAAAACGCGGTTACCGGCCTTCTTGGCATTCAGCAACGAGGAGGAAACCTTATCGATATCCACTCCGACCCCAATAACGGTAATATTGGGCGATTGGTCAAAATAAATTTGCAACCCATTAGGTAAGGTGCCAAAAAAGCCCTCGGTGCCAACTACTGCTTTTGTTTGGGGCGGTAAATTTTGCAAATAGCGGGCTATTGGCCGGATGCCTTCTCCGGCCGTCCAGGCTTCCAGGTAACCACGATATTCATCTCGCGGAAGAGATAAATGGGGATTTACTTGCCACAAATTTTTCATAAAAACTAATGCTGGTAAAGCAGCCACTAAAATCAAGCCTTTCCCCCATTGCCAACGCCAAAGCCAATCAACAGCTATTCCTATTGACAATAGCAAAGGCAAAGCCGAAAAAAGCACATAACGGGCAGTAAAAACTTTTGCCACCGCCAACATGGGAATAACTGGCAGCCACCAAAGCAATAAAACTGCCAAAACCGGCCAATTTTTCTTTTTTAACAAAAGCAAAAAGCCTAAAAGGGCAAAAAGCGCTCCTGGCCAGGTCAAATAATGCAGATAATAACGACCGAGATCGCCCAAATGAGCCAAAAGGGGGCCAAAGGGATGCTGGCGGAGATATTGCCAACCCCATAGATAATCCCGGTTACGGCGGCTGATCATATAAAAAACTGGCGCTAAGCGGAGAAGGTTGTAAAGGCTAAAAGCAATTAGTGACGATAAGGCAAATAGACCCTCGAGCAACCAAAACGAACGGCGGCGCATTTCCCCTATCTCCTGTCCTAGAAGCAGCCACAACGTTCCTGCCAGAGGAACAACAAAAATAAAAATTTCCCCCGGGCTTTTAGTTAGCCAGGCGGCGCCTAAACTAATTCCCAAAAGAATAGCCAACCAACTCTTCCGCTTTTCTGCTAAGAGAAAGGCCAGGTAAAAGGAAAGGGTAATCCAAAAGGAAAGCAGGCTATCAACTAAAGCCAGGCGGTTGAAAAAGAGGAAAAATGGGAGAAGAAGATAAATAAAATAAGCTAGCCAGGAGCGACGGAGATGTAGTAATCTGCCTAATCGCCAAACCAGCCAGGCTTCTCCAAGTCCAGCAAGAACAGAGACCAACCGACCGGCAAATAATGGATCAGAAAAAATGCTTAAGGTAATCGCCGCCAACCACATAAAAAGGGGCTGTTTGCCGTCTGAAAGAGGAACCCACCAAAGCGAATGGATGCTTTTAAGCACCTGAGCCCAGCGAATATAAATAGCCTCGTCACAAAAGATAGGGAACGCCGTTAGGTTGTAAAGCCGACTAAAAAGAAATAGGCCAGCTGCCAAAAGAAGGAGAAAAATTTTTTTCTTTTTAGCCATAACGCCCCAGCCAATTATTCCATTTAATGCGCAAAATTTCCGAAAGCATCTCTTTTGACTCGCGGAGAAAATTTTTTCCTTTCCCTTGGGTAATATCACGGTCTTGCCAGGCTACTTTTACTTCCTTTATACGATAACCAGCTTTCTTAGCCAAAAATAAAAGTTCGACATCAAAAGCAGAAACTCGCCAGCCTTTTATCCCTTCCTGTTTTCGGCGGAAAAATTGCAGCTTGGGGAATAATCGCTGAGCCACCAACCGCCGCAAGGCCTTGAAGCCACACTGGGTATCCTTAATATCCCGCAAAAGTATCAATCGCCGGCCAGTTAGAAAGACAAAAGCCATGAGTTTGCGCAACCAAGGAGCATCCTTCCGAGTTTTCCCCCGCGACCCAATGACAATATCAAAACCCCTTTTAAACCAGGGCAACAGTTTTTTTATTTCTTTGAGAGGCGTCGATTGGTCCATGTCGGTGAAAAGAATTATTTCCCCAGAAGCGGCCCTAATCCCCTGCCAAACAGCCCATGGCTTGCCGCCGTGTTCATTGGCTAAAACTTTAAAACCAGGATGATGACGAGCAAATTTTTGGGCTAAAGATAGGCTTTTATCCGAGGAGCCGTCATCAGAGACCAAAACTTCCCAAGAAAACTTTTGTTTTTTAAGAAATTGCCAAACCTCCTCAAGGACGCCCCGGCGCAAATTTGCCTCCTCGTTATAACAAGGGATGACTACCGATAGATAAACTTTTTTGTTCATAGCGTTTTCGTCTTTCGCCACCAATGCCTCCCAATCTTACCTGCTTTTCGATTTTACCAATTCCCGCTTGTCTTTCCAACCAAGCCTTTAACCTTTCTGGGTGAGGAGGGTCCACTTCCCAAATGGTATAAAGCCGGGAAACGTGCTTTTTGGCCGGACAACAATGCAATTTTTGGCAGCCATACCACCGCCAAAGATAGTCCCAAGCGTAAGGAACTACCGGCGGCACATAAACGTCAACATTAAAGCTTTGCCGGCCAGCATCTTGGCAAACCCAACGGATAATTTGCTTTTGGTTGCCAAGAGTAATGTGGGTAGGCCCGTCAACACCGGCAATTAAATAATTGCGAGTTAAGAGCCCATTTTGCCAGGAAAAATACAAAAGGATGATAAACAAAATTGCCAGCGGCAGCTGGGCTAAAACATAAGCCAGAAGGAAAATAAATCCCGGCAAAAAGCCAGTCAAATAATAATCATAAAGATGGCCATAATTGCCAACAAAGAAAAGCAGAAAAAACAGCGGCGTTAAAACAAAAAGAAAAATCAGGCGAAGAAAGTTATTGCGGGACCGCAGCAACACCAACAAAAAGAAAAGCCAAAAAAGTAAAACCAGCCAAAAAGGCCAACGGAGATTCGGGTCAAATTGGGCAAAGAAAACATGGTGATACCAAATCAAACGCTCCTTTATGATAGAAAATGTTGGCCAAGCCCAACTGCGGCCGCTTTCGGTATTTACTTTACCAGTCAAAAAACCCCAAAAATTCCGGGTCATTAAAAACTTATTTTTTATTTCAAAAGCAGCTTGCGGCAAAAGGGAAAAAAAGAAAACGGCAACTCCGCCCCAAAGATACTTGTTCGCAGAACCGAATTTTACCCGATGCCGGAAAATAAGAGCTAAGAGAAAAATGGCCGGGAAATAAAAAATAGCGCTCGCCGCTTCCAATTGTAGGCTAATTGCCAACCAAAGGGCAACAGCCAAAAACCATTTTGCTCTTTGCCGCAAGAGCCATTCTCCCAAGCTCCAAAACAAAAGGACGGTAAAAAAGGGTAAAGGAGACGGATTCGAAAACCACCGCGCCGAACGAATGAGCCAATAAGAAAAGGCCCAAAGAAAAGCTGCTATCAACCCCACCTTTTCATTGACAAATTTTTTCCCCAGCCCATAAAGCAAAAGTATTGTTAAACTGTCAACTACCCCCACCAAAGCCGCCGCCACGGCTGGATCGCCCCGGCCGATAAAGTATAAGGGGGCCAAAAAATAGAACCAAAAAGGGCCAAGAAAAATACCTGCTAGGCCAGTTGTCGGCCCAATTGCCGGAAAATTTTTAGCAGCAAGGATTTTAGCCACCTGAAGGGCATCCCGCCCCTGGTCATAATAAAAACCCAGCAAATCTCCTTGCCGATATACCCGTACCCCCAATCCGCCTAACCAAACCACCAAAAGCAAAATTAACCACTTATTTTTCCTAATAATTCTAATAACATCCATCTCAAACAGTCGCCGCCATTTCATAAAAAATTCTAGCATGAACGGAAAAGAACCCGTAACCATGCTATAATTTTTAAAATGAGAATCACTATTTGCGGCTCCATGAAATTCGCTGACGAAATGTGGAGGGTGGCCAAAAAATTAGAAAAATTAGGCCACCAGGTATATTTACCAGAAGGCGTAAAGGAGCATATCGAGGGGAAATTAAATTTCGTCCCCGGAACTCTTCATGGAGAAGAAGGGGCAGAGCGAAAGAAGAAGCATAATCTTATCCGCAAACACTATCAGAAAATAAAAGCTAGTGACGCCATTTTGGTAGTAAATTTAAATAAAAAGGATGTAAAAAACTACATTGGAGCTAATTCGTTCTTAGAAATGGGCTTCGCTTATGTTTTAAGAAAGAAAATTTTTCTTTTCCACCCAATACCAGAACTTGAATTCTATAAGGAAGAAATTCTCGCCATGGAACCAATAATCATAAACAATGATTTATCAAAGATAAAATAATCAATATTCTACTAACAGCTGGCTTAGTACAGATTCTAATCCTTGAGAAAGGAAATCTATTCTGGTAAATCTGCCTCCTGTTAGAATTGCGTGGGGATCGGTTGCATCGCCACCAACTTCCTCCGCCAAAAGTTTAGCCACTGTATTCCCAGCAAAACCCAACTTTTTAGCTTTACTCACCAACTCTCTTGGCATTTCTACTGATGAAGTAAAACCAGCACCTAAGCAACCTTTCCTATCTTCTGCCAAGATAATTCCCACATCAAACCATCTCTTTTGCCTCTTCACTTCTAGTGGAACTATTCCATTTTCAATCGCAACCAGATAATCATAATCTAGCCCCTCTCTCTTTATTTTTCTTTTTAAGAAGCTCAACCTGTTAACAGCTCCTTTTATTGTCTCTTCCCATCCCACTGGTTGTTCACCAATTGCCGAAGAACTCGCATAACCCTCCACCCTAACATCACCAGCAAACAGTTTGCTTGCCGCTGTTCTCACTGCACTTAGTTTATGCTTACTGGTACTAGCCAACAAGATCTTCACCTGATTTAATTATTATAATCTAATCTTTTCTATATTGTCCACCACCAACCAAGCCGCAGCGCTACCAAAACCGCGCTTATCTATCCTAAATGGTCTTACTTGCTCCACATCATCAAAAAAAATAAGGATGCAATACTTTTTGCCCCGAAAATAATCTCCAATTACGCTAGCCTGTTCTTTACTTAATCCCAACAGCCTAGCGTATTTTTCTCTTATTTTTTTTATTTTCTCTTCATCCAAATTTTCAAACTGTAATACTTTGGTTACTCTAGCTTTTAACTTTACTGGTTCTCCCGAATTTTTAAACCAAAGAGTGTCGCCGGGTTTCACTTTATTCCACGGCGGATACCGGAATTTATACCATCGCGATTCAACCGTTTTCTCTCCAGAGGCAATCTTCTCCAATAAATGCCACGATTTATTCAAAATAGCAACATGGTACATTTTAAAAACATCCATTACTAAAAGCTATCTTTAGCATAGCACTGTTACGAATTTTTTGGGAGAAGTAATTTGTCCTCGCCTCCTAGAGCTCCCCATATCCAGAACGCCCGATCAAATTCTAGCCAAGAGATATCTATATCACAGCGAATTCTTTTCCAAAAACAACCCTTGAAAAGCAAATGTTTTCTTTTCGGCAGGCGTTCTCCCAATAACATCCCCTCCCAACTTTTGAAAATCGATGACCCGAAATCCACCTTCTTCAGCTAATTGCTTTAGAGTATCGTCACTTAGAAAAGAGAAAAACCTCGGCGGCAAGTTTTGTATCTTATCCTCTAGCCACACCTCTTCATCTTTGCCCCGAGTATAGCACCCCCAAAAGAACACTCCTCCGCTTTCTAAATGGTTATATATTTGCCTTACAATTCCGGGCAAATCGCGACGTGGAATATGAAGCAAAACATTCAAGGTGTATACTCCTCCCCATAAAGAAGAAAGCGAAGAAAGTTTGTAAATATCCAAGAGGCGCGTTTTCAAACCTTGTTCGCGACACTTTTCCAGCATGGCAGGAGAAATATCGGTTGCCAAAACCTCAAAACCCTGCTTTTGAAACCAACTAGTATCCCAACCCACCCCGGCACCCAACTCCAAAATAGTCGTTTTCCCGCGTTTTCTTAAAAGATGAGCAAACATGCTTCGTAAACGCTTCTTCCATAGAGGTCTTTCGCTAGCTTTCTTTCTCCTTGCTGCATCCTTATTGTAAATAGCAGCTAAATCCATTTGAAACTTTTTGTTTTCCATTGTTTTTTTATTTTAGTACTCTAATGTTTTAAATGTACCAAGCGAAAAATTTTTACACCACTAATTTCCCACTGTTTTTCAATTTTCGCCCAACCAAAAGCAGCAATTTGCCATTTTGGATGTCCAATCGGATTACAATTTACCTTCCCCCATGGCTCACAAATCACAAAAAGCTGTCGCGGCATTTCTTGGTGTAATTCTACCAATGGCGCTTTGTGTAAAAGGAGAAAGTAGCGATAAGGAGCATCATAATTTTGTTCGGCAATCAAAGCCAGAGCGAATTTATCCCCCCGACTTTTATCCAAAATAAAACTGGCTACCTTTTGGGCGCGGGCAAGCTGATAATTTGGCGGGAAACGGCCGTGCCAATGCCATAAAGATAAACCCACCAACCCTACTAATAACGGCCAACGCAAAAATCGCCAAAGGTGACGCAAAGAAATTGCCAAAAGAATAACCGCCGCTGGATAAAGAAAGCCATAATAATGGGCATAGACATGTTGTTTATAGTTAGCTAAGCCTAAAAGACCGACTGCCAGCCAGAGAGTCAACAGCCAAACAGCCTTATTCTTCCTTTCTCGCCAAATTCCCCACAGGAGCAGAGGAAAAACCCCAAAAGCCAGCGGCCAATAATCTTGCCGAACTAAAAGTTGGCTATAAAGTTGGTTGAAAATTGCCGGCAAACGCAAAAACCCCTTATAAAATTTAAAATTTACTGTTGTTTGTCGGGCGGCAAAAAATTTTTCAAAAGCCCGGGCGTTGGTAAAATTGTGCTTTAAGTCAAAAAGCACCAACGGAGACAAGAAAAATAAAAATACCAAGCCGGCGATAATGGAAAACCGCGCAAAAAGCTTTCTTTTCTCTCTCTCGCGCCAGACATCTTTTAACGCCCAAAGCCAAAAAAATCCCACTATGGGAAATAGAAGCAAGCCTAAATAGTGAGAGTTAAGAACCATTGCCAAAGAAACAGCCAGCCAAATTAACTTGTAATATTCATGTCTCTGCCAAATGCGCCAAAGCAGCCACATCGATAAAAGGGCAAAAAAAGGCATGATGTTTGGATTCCAAGAAAAAATAGAATAATAAACAAGTACCGGAGAAACGGCAGCAAGAAGAGCGGCTATAAAGCCTGTCTGTTCATCTAGCCATTCCTTGCCCACTTTCCCGACTAACCAAACTGCCACCAGGCCAAAAAGAATTACCATTATGGCTGGACCAACCGGATTAAAATGGGCTAGCCAGAGAAACGGGGCCATGAGATAGTAATACCAGGGCCCCAAATACATATTGCCAATCGATGTTTGCGGGCCGATAAACATCAAGTCGCCATACTTTAGAAAGCGGGCCACCAACAAAACATCCCTCCCTTGGTCTCCCAAAAATTCCATATAAGCCGGAAAGCGATAAAAGCGCAAGAAAGCAGCTAGCAAGAGGGTCAACCCTAGCCAAAACCAAGATTCTCGCCAAAAAGCTTTCATCTGTCTTTTCGAAAATGCAGTTTCCACCAAAAGACCAATAAATCGCGCAAACCAGCCAAGACTACCTTGGGACTGCTCCCAGTTGCTGCTCCCTCGCGGCGGGGAAAATGATGCACGCCAACCTGAACAATTCTGAAACCAGCCCGCTTGGCCTTGATAAGAAATTCTGACGAGATGAACGGCCCCCTCTCCGCTTCTAGATGAGGAATCGTAGCAATCACCTTTTTTCGGATTAATTTAAAACCACAATCAATATCTTTTACCTTGAGGCCAAAAAGCAGCCAAACCGCTAACTCCCATACCCGTGATCCCCAAACGCGATAAAAGGGAACTTTGCGGCCTAGATAATAGCCAATAACCAGATCGGCTTTCGTTTTCTTTTGTTTAGCAATTAAATTACGAATATCCCGAAAATCAAACTGGCCATCGGCATCAGTAAAAGCAATCCACTGGTAACGGGCATTGTAAAAACCGCTTTTTAAAGCTGCCCCGTAGCCGCGGTTAGGATGATGGACAATGAGGCGAATTTTCCCCCGTGGGTATTTACTGGCAATTTTTTTGACTACCGCACCAGTTTGGTCCTGGCTGCCATCGTCAACCACAATCACTTCCCAACGGGGAGTTATTTTTTCTAAAACACTAATTGCCTTACGCACCGTTGAGCCAATATTCTTTTCCTCATTGTAAGCCGGAAAGAAAACCGAAAGTTCTGGCAAAAGCCAATTTTTAGCCCCCATTTTTCCCCTTTATGCTATCATAAATCAACCATGAAACCAATTCTCCTCTTAGCTTTAGCTCTTCTAAGTGTCCTTCCTATTTGGGGTTATTTTGCCTCCCGCCACCAGCTAACCCATCTCTATGCCAACTATGACGGTCCCAACTATATGGTTATTGCCAAATGCGGCTATAATCCCGCTTGTATCCGAACTCACTTTTCTCTTCCCCTGCCTTTGGAATACTACCCGGCCCATCTGCCGGGATTTCCTCTAACTATCCGCCTCTTTCGATCAGTAATGCCCGGCTGGTGGGCAATGCTTTTTAGCACCCTTCTGGGCACTCTCTTTATGGTCCTTGTTTTTTACCACCTTCTCCATTTTTTAAACTTGCCCCAACCATTCTGGCTCGCTAGCCTCCTTCTTTTTATCCCCGCCCGAATGTTGGTTCTGCATACCATTGGCGCCCCTGAACCTTGGTTTATCGGCTTTCTCCTTTTGGCCATTCTCCAATTTAAGAAGAGAAATTATCTCCTTGCCGGCATCAGCTTAGCCATAGCCCAAGCTGTCAAAACCCCGGCTATTATTCTTTTTACTGCCTTCGCCCTAACAATTTTCCTGCAAGAGCGATTCCATTGGCGCCAGTGGCTTAAAAAATGGCCTCTTCTCCTCGGCCCGGCAATTATTATTCCTATTTTCTTTCTTTACCAAAAACAAACCGGCGATTTTTGGGCTTATTTCCATTCCGGCGACAACATTCACCTCTCCTGGCTGCCCTTTCAAGTCTTTATTACCCCTCACCAACGCTGGATTGGAACAATTTGGCTGGAAGATATCGTTTATATCTATTTATTGGGCGGTTTAGCGGTACTTTATCTTTTGAAGAAATACCGGGCAGATATCATTGCCACCTTTCCCCTCCTCTTTTATATCGCCACCCTACTCATCGGCCACCGCGACATTTCCCGTTATTCTGCCCCTCTTTACCCCTTTTGGATCATTGCCTTTGCCCCTGTTCTAGCCAAGAAAGAATTCAAAATTGTTTTTCTTCTCCTTCTGCCCGCAATTTACCTTTACGCTATCCACTTCATCCAATTCAACATCGCCCCCATCAGCGATTGGACACCCTATTTCTAGGGACGCTGCTTTCTCCAAATGATCTTGTTATACATTAGCCAGTTATAAGGCACAATGAAGAAAACAATAGCAATGACTAGCCATAGCTGCCGCCATTGGTCGCCAGTCAATTTTGTTCCCCAACCAACCACAAAAAATTGAATAACTACCGCCCCGGCCGAGGTAAGGTTGAAAGTTATAAATTTAGTTATAACTGCCCTTAAGCCGGTAATCTTTTTATAGGAAAACGTCCAAATATTATTGAAAGTAAAATTGGAAATAATGGCCAGTTCGGCCCCCGCCGCCGCGGCCCAATTTGGGGCGAGCCCCAACCGATAAAAAATTTCCAAGCCCACAGCATTAACCAAATAGCCAATAAAGCCCACGGTGGCAAACTTAAGAAAACTTTGGGTCGTTTGGTCATGCCAACGGAGAAGGATAACCGTCCGGAAAATGTCCTTAGCCGTATCGGGCGCTATTTTCGATTCCCCAGCCCGGCGCAATTGGAATTTTAAAGGAATTTCTTTTACTTTAGCCCCCAACTTTACCATCTTGTAAAGAAATTCCAGTTTATAACCAAATTTATACGAATAAAGATGATCCATATCCAAGCGGTCCACAAAACCTTTTACCCGGGAAGCTTTCAGGCCGGTAGTCGGATCGGTAATTTGCCAAAATGCCTTGCTAGGAAAAAAGAGAATCAGACGAGCCACAAAGCCGCCCACATAAGTAAACAGTTTGCGTTTAAACCCCCAAGCTTTGGGAACTGACCCGCCGGGAATTTTTCGCGATCCTAAAACATAATCAGCGCCTTTTTCTATCTCTTTCAGCATTGCCGGAATTGTGTCCGGCGGATGTTGGAAATCGCCGTCAAATTCGATAACCACATCAGCGTTCAATTCCTTCATGGCATACTTAAAACCCATCACATAGGCATAACCAATACCCATCTTGCGGGGATTTAAATAAAGGTAAAGGTCAGGGTATTTTTTTTGCAGCTTTTGGACAATCTTGTAAGTGCCGTCAGGCGAAGTATCGTCCACAACCAACAGCTTCATCTGCCAATGTTTTATCATCGGAAAAGTCCGCCGGAAAAGATACTTTACCATTTTGCCGATCGTTTTGGCCTCATTGTAGGTGGGAATGATGACCACCGCGACCGGCTTTTTTTGCTTTTCCATTTTCCTTCATCTTACCCCTTAAGGTATAATTTTGCAAAATGAAAATAGTTTCCGCCAAAAATTTAGCCAAGGGCCCCTCCGCTAAAGACAAGATAATTCAAAGCCTAAAAAACGGCGGCATTGTAGTCTATCCCACCGAAACTTGCTACGGCCTGGGAGGAGATGCTACCAACCCCAAAGCCGTGGATAAAATTTTAGCTTTTAAAAGCCAACGCCGGCCGGGGCCAATTTCGATAGCCGTTGCCAATTTAACCATGGCCAAACGTTATGTCGAAATAAACGCCACTGCCAAAAACATTTACCAGAATCTTCTTCCCGGCCCCATCACTGTAATTTCTTTCAGCCGGGGCAAGGTCGATTCCCGCTTGGAGGCTAAAAACAAAACGCTAGGCGTTCGTATTCCTGCTTATCCTCTTGCCCAAGAACTTATTGCTGCCTTCGGTAAGCCCATCACTGCCACGGCCGCCAATACTAGCGGCGGAAAAATCCCCTACACAATCGATGATATTCTAGGCCAGCTCTCTCCTAAAAAGCAAAATTTAGTTGACTATATTATTGACTCTGGCCGTTTGCCGCCGCGACCTCCTTCAGCAGTAGTGGATACCACTCTCAATGAACCAACTATCCTGCGGCAGGGCAAAGTTGATTTGGCTGAATTAGGCACCAAAAGCGTGATCACCAATTCTCCCGAGGAAACCCAAAAATTGGCCCGTCATCTTCTCAAAAAACATTTCCATATCCTGGAGCAGAAAACACTCCTATTTGCTCTTCAAGGGGAACTTGGGGCTGGCAAAACCCAATTTGCCAAGGGATTAGGCCAAGCTTTGAACATCACCCAACCTATTACCTCACCCACTTTCATTATTACCAAAGAATATCCCTATAAATCGGGGAAGTTAAAGGGCACTTTTTACCATATTGATGCCTGGCGGATTGCCGGCCGGCAAGAAAACCTTAATTTTCTCACCGACTATCTTCGCCCCGGCAATGTTATCGCCATTGAGTGGATCCAAAAGGGGAAGCATTTCCTGGAAAACTTAGCTAAGAATCAGCAAGTAAAAATTGTTTGGGTTGACATCAGGCATCTCGGCCCCCGCCGCCGCCGGATTCACTTTACAGACTAATTCTCTACCTTTAGCCTCTCTGCTAATTGGCGGCCTTTTTCGGGAGAAAGTCCGGGAAGTTTTTGCTTGGGATAAAAAGCAATTTTGCCCCGCGAGGCCGGAAAAAGGTGGATATGGGCGTGGGGGACATCCCAACCATAAACCCAACTCATCACAAATTCCGTCCCTAAAACTTGGCGGTAATGATTAGCGATTTTATGGACCACAGCAAAGTACTCCTCTATCGTCGGTTCGCCTGGCCGCGCCGTCTCCTTACTGGGCAAATCCCAAACCCAACGGTAATGCTTTTTGGGGATAACCAAAGTATGGCCTTCCACCCAGGGATTAATGTCTAAAAAGGCCAAAAAATGCTCATCTTCATAAATCTTGAAACAAGGAAGCTCTCCGGCAACAATTTTACAAAAAACGCAATTGGTCATTTAAAACAATCTAGCAAACATTTCATTTTATTTATTTATTTATTTATTTATATTTGTTGCTATACAAATAATTACCAAAAAGATTTCCTAATCCTTGTATTTTTTTGGCTTCACTCTTGCCAATTCTACCTTAGTATAACCCTACTTAGGAAAAATTCTACCATTGACCACGCTAGGGTTGCAGCAGCAATAATAACACCCCAAAGGGTAATCTTATTTAATGCGGAAGTTAATCTATCTTGTGACTGATTTGCCTCATCTAAAATTTTGTTCAACTCTTGCAGCTTATCTCTAATATCACCGATCGTGCGGAAAAATCCTATTGGTGTTTGCTTCCTGCTAAAATACCAAGTAAGAGTTTTAAAAAACGTGGTCTGCGCATCCTCTTTTTTCTCTAACATCTTGCCCTATTTTCGTTTTTCAAATAAAAGCCCACCTCTAAAAAAGATAAAGAAAAAAATATAAAGCTGGAAGAGAAGCCCAAACTAAGAAATTGACAATAAGAGCCCACCTATTATTTGGCAATATGGACTTCGCCTGACCAAACGTCATTCCTTTTAACAAACGACCAGATTTTATTTCCCATAATAGATCCGGCAATCTTCCCAGCATAATCACTAAAGCCACCATGGTCACCCCTATGTTCCAAAAATAGAAAGTTGTATAAAAATAAGCAAATATTAAAAACAGCGCTACAATACCTGTCCATCCGCCGATATGCTTGTATTTTCTTATCTCTCGTTTAATATATTTGTTATTGCCTATCTCTTTATTGTTAAAACTTGACCCAACGAAAAAGCTTCTGACCAAAATACCTAATAAAGTTGCACTTATTGACATTAAAACAAGATATAAAAGTATCGTAATAAAGATGTGAACAATCATAATTTTCAACAAGATATCAAGTTTCTATTTATTTTAATATAAAGCATTATACTCCATAAGATTAAACTCAATCAAATTGAACAACTATTTTCACTACTTATGATAATCTGCGCTTCGTAGTAATTAACTCTCAACTTGCGTCTCGATTTTACGAATCGATTCCCAAATATCATCAAGATATACGTCAATATTTCTAAACATAAATAGTTTGATTTAAAATTTCATTTTTAATGGCATGTTTAAGACCAGTTTTAGAAACAAGATCAACTTTAACTCCTAATAAGGAAGAAAGATAATTTTCTAAGCGAATAAAGTCAAACAAGCTAATAGGTTTAGCAAAATTAACTAAAATATCCACATCACTGCTGGCTCTTTGTTCACCTCTAGCCACTGAGCCAAAAACACCAATCTCTTTGACAAAATACTTGTTTGCCAAAAAGACTTTCTGGGAAGAAATTTTTTTAATGATTTGCTTTCTGTCTATCATAAGATGATTATAGCAAAAAAGGGAGAAGTGGCCAATTGCACGCCCGTCTCCAGGGTAACCCCAGCAAAAGAGGATAACTCCACACAAAGTGCTTAACCGTCAAGTTTCAAACGAATATTTCTCCTTTAGTTTAATAGAATGAGAATCCCTAAAGGCAGAAGCTAAGCGGGAAAAATCATGGTTCAGGCATATCCGATCTGTCTTCCCCGTCATTCTGAAACCCTCCGACGTTACGTCGGAGGGGGTTCAGAATCTTCAGCTGGGTGTTTGATTTACATGGTTGGCCTACCACCCCCTGAAGATCCTGAAACCCGCCCCGACAGACATCGGGGCAGGTTCAGGATGACGCGGGAGGGTGTTCGTTCGAGATCCGGCGCCTAATGATAAAATAAATGAACCTATGGCTAGGCAAAATATAAACCACCGAGGCAGCTACAAAATCCTTTCTATCGACACTTCTTGCGACGAAACGGCGGCGGCGGTGACTGTTGGGCGAAGGGTCTTAAGCAATATTATCTGGTCCCAAGTCGATGTCCACCGTCCCTGGGGAGGTGTGGTGCCCGACCTAGCCCGGAAAGAACACCAAAAGCATCTGGGAGAAGTTATCCAATTAGCCCTGGCCAGAGCCAATGCCAACAGCAAGCGTTTTCGGCTGCCTTGGCGAATTAACTGGAAGACAATTGACGCTATTGCCGTAACCCAAGGCCCAGGATTAGCCATTGCCCTTGAAGTAGGGATTAAAAAAGCTAAAGAATTAGCCAAAAAACATCGGATACCACTCATCGCCGTAAATCACATGGAGGGCCATCTACTTTCGCCTTTGGCGCAAAATGCTAAAGCGCACGTTCCCAAAGGAGAACCGTCAATAAAAAAAATGCCCACCCTTGGTTTGCTTATTTCTGGCGGGCATACCCAGCTGGTTTTAGTCAAAAAAATAGGTGACTATCAACTTTTAGGCGAGACTCTTGACGACGCTGCCGGCGAGGCATTCGACAAGGTAGCGAAGATGCTTGACCTTGGCTATCCCGGCGGCCCAATCATTGAAGAGTTAGCTCGCCAAGGCAATCCCCGCCACTTCCAATTACCAGTTCCCATGGCTCGCGATTCCTCACTGAACTTTAGTTTCTCGGGATTAAAAACAGCCTGCCTCTACAAACTACGAGCCATCCCCAAAAAGGAAAAAGACCGCCAGTTTCTGGCCGATTTTGCCGCTGACTTTCAGGCAACTCTAGCTAAAGCAATCACTATTAAATTAAAAAGAGCCCTAGAAACTTACCGCCCCAAGCAAATTTTTCTCGGCGGTGGGGTTATTAATAACCTTTATGTTCGCCAGCAAATACGCCTGGTCGCTAAGAAGTATCAAGTGCCCGTTTTTGTTCCTTTTTCGCGCCGCCTCATTGGGGATAACGCCGCCATGATCGGCATCGCGGCATTTTTCAAAGCCCAAAAAGGCGAATTTGTTAAAAATATTAATTTGCTCGACCGCCAGCCAAACCTAAACTTTCCTTTCAAACCTCTCTAAATTAAGGGTTTTTTGGAGGTGGGCAATAACTTCCGGGGGAATAAAAATATTATTCTGCCTAAAGGGCAAGTTTCCTAAAATGTCGCGGCTAAAAATAATAGCCTGATTAGCGCGATTAGACTCATCTTTTAAATAAGATTCTGCTACGTTTAGCGGTAACTGCACCACCACCCCTCTTCTCTTTTCAGGCTGCCGCCAATTAAAAGAGTCGGCAATTGTTACCTTGTTCCCGCTAAACCCTAAAATAGCAACTATATGCCTTCCCTTTCGCCAATTCAATGTTTTAGGCAGCTGCATTTTTAAAGTTTGTTCCCAAATAAAATCATTTCTCAAAGAAACTATCACAGCCTTTTTTCCCGGCTGGATATATGGCTTTAAAGAACTTAAGCTAGTAACATTGCCTACCGAAATGCCTTCCAAACCTAAAGCATTGGCCAAAGCTATTACCACATGGTGGTACATATTGCCTAGGGCATCGGTCAAAAGAAAACCACGCGGCAGCTTAGAATTAGCAAACCGGCCATTAAGCGGCAAGAGAACCTGGTATATTTTTTCTAAAGAAAGTCCTCCGTCGGCCTCTGTTTCGTTGATAAGGCGCCTTTGAAAAATAAAATTAAGCGCCGTGCCTGCCGCAGCTAACAAACATAAAGAGTGCTCTAAATTTTTCTTCCTAGGAAAAGCTCTTGCTATTGCCCGGCCGGCTTTTATTTGGTTTAAAGTTAAAACTTCAACATCAGAATCAGTAGCCATCGTCAAGCAAGTATAACACCTGCCCCGACGAACGTCGGGACAGGCAAATTCTAATTACCAAAATTCTAAATCCTAAACAATATCAAATGTTCAAAATTCAAATGTTCAAAACATCTTTATTATCTTTCTTTTGTTTTGGTCATTTGATCATTAGATAATTTGGATTTGTTTAGGATTTGGGTCATTAGGATTTAGGATTTGCCCCGACATTACGTCGGGGCAGGTTTGTGATTTGGTGCTTGAAATTTGGAATTTAAGGTATATATTTCTAGTCGGGGATGGCGGATTCGAACCGCCAGCCTCACGAACCCGAATCGTGCGCGCTACCAATTGCGCCAATCCCCGTTGCCTTAATTATATCATCATTGCTGTTTTAATTATCTTCATAATTTTCTTCCTCATTCTAAATTTGCTAATATAAGGCAAAATGAAAATCGACATTATTACCCTTTTCCCGGAGCTTTTTGAGCCCTTTCGAGAATGGAGCATGATCAAAAAAGCCCGCTCTAAAAAAATCCTCCAGCTTGAAATTCACAATCTCCGCCGCTGGGCACTAGATAAATATGGCACCGTTGACGACCACCCCTACGGTGGCGGGCCAGGTATGATCCTTCGCGTCGAGCCCGTTTACCACGCCCTAAAAGACTTAAAAGCTCTTCCCTCATCTAAAAATACCAAAGTTGTTTTGCTCTCTGCCAAAGGAAAAACTTTAACCCAACAAAAAGCCCAAAAATTGGCACAATTACCGCGCTTAGTTCTAATTTGCGGGCACTATGAAGGAGTTGATGAAAGAATCCGCCTTCACCTGGTAAACGAAGACATTTCCATTGGCAACTATATCCTTTCTGGAGGGGAACTGGCCGCCATGGTTTTGGTGGATGTTGTTAACCGCCTCTTGCCTGGCGTCCTTAAAACAGAAACGGCCTGGCAAATGGAGTCATTTTCACCGGGGCTCGAAAAAATAAAAGGGCAAAAAACAGCCGCGCTTCTGGAATATCCCCAATATACCCGGCCAGCAAATTTTCAGGGCTGGAAAGTCCCAAAAGTTCTTCTTTCCGGCAACCACCAACAAATTTACCAATGGCGGCGACAGCATATCAAAATTAAGAAATGACCTGGCTTAATTCCCCTTTAGTTCTAATAGCTTTAGTCATTCTTCCATTCCTTTGGGCTTTTTGGCGCAATAATTGGCCCTTAGTTGGCTTCTTAACCGCCGGAAACGCCCTCGTCCTCTTTTTGGTTCAGCTAACCAAACAAATAACCACCGTGCCCCGGCCTTACCGACTTAACCCTCATATTTTGGGGGTAAAAACCAATATCCCCAGTGACTACAGCTTTCCTTCCCTCCACGCTGGCCTGGCAACCTTTTTTGCCTGGGTAATGAGCTACCTTTTCCCTAAACTAAGCTGGCTTTGGTTCAGTATCTTGGCAATTATTGCCTTTTCTCGAGTTTACTTTGGCCTCCATTACCCCCGCGACATTATTGCCGGTTTTAGCCTAGCTACTCTCATTTTTTGGGCCCTTATTTTTTTAACTCGCCACCGGCAAAATTTCAGTTCCTTTGCCAAGGCCAACGCCCGGCGAAAAATTTTTCACCTCTTTTATGGCCTTACCCTAGTAGCCTTGATGGGCCTCCAAATGCCAATGCAATGGTTATTTTTGCTTCTTTTGATTATAATTTGTAGTATTATAATACTTTTCCCTATTCTTCCGCATAAATTTCGGCTATTGATCAATTATTTTGAACGATCAGGCAAACAGCAACTTTGGGGACCATTTTTCTTTACCTTAAGTGCCTTTCTGGCCTATCTCCTTTTCCCCTCGCCAATTGCTAGTGCGGCTATTCTTTATCTTGCCGTTGGCGATTCGGTGAACGCTCTGGTCGGATCGTTTTTCCATCTTCCTCCCCAACAAAAGCGGCTGGAGGCAACATTAGCTGCTGCCGGGGCCTCGTTTTTAATTGCTCTTCCTTATGTTTCCCCGCTAGCAGCCTTATCAGGCAGCTTGGTAACGGCCCTTTTTGAGTTTAGTGAACCAAAAATCAGGGGTCATAAAATAAATGACAACATCCTCATCCCTATTGCCAGCGGCTTGGCTATCTTGCTAGTCAAAATTTAACCAAAGCGAAAGACTGACCAGCCCAAAAGAAGAGCCAAAAACGCAAAAAGGAGATATTCTCCTAAAACCCGCAAAGATAAGTCACGGTGATACCAATGATGCCCTATTCCCCAAAGCAAATAAAAACTCACCAAACTAACAAGCAGCCGTTTTTCCACAGAAAGAGAAAAGCGAAAATAAAGGAAGAAGACCAAAACCAACAAAAAGCTAGCAAAAAGGATAGCAAAGTCAAGAGGATATTTCTTAATTTCTCGGTGCATTGCTTCTCCTAATAAATCAGCCCCTGGGGAGCCAATAAAACCAATAACAACAAAGCTAAAAGCAAACCAGCATGGGCAGCGTTGCGGCCAGTCATGCGGTACAGGTGATAGCGATGGGCAAACCAACTGTCGGCAGCTAATACCCCCAGAAAGATACCAATCAAAAATATTGCTCCTGCTTTTGCTACCCGGAAAGGATTGATTTTGGCGCCAGCTACCGCCTGAGGAATCTTAGGCATCGGCGGCACCGCAGCGGCGACTTTTTCATTTTCAGCTCCAATCGGAGCGCCAAAGAGCTGGACAATTAATGTTGTTTTTACCCCATTTAGCTCTCCCCTAACCACCGCCACGCCAATATCTCGAAAGCGAGCATCAAGGATGTTGTCGCGGTGAGTTGGCGAGGCCATCCAAGCCTGGACGACGCTATCAGCGTCAGTAAAATCTTTAGCTAAATTCTCGCCGGCAACAGTATAACGGTAACCTACTTCCTGAAAAAATGACCAGGGAGTCCGCCCCGATGGAGAAACATGAGCCCAATAATTAAAAGCAAACATATCTGCCGCTTTGCGCCGGGCAGCCTCATTAAGCAGCTTATTCACCCGCAAAGTTGGCAGGCCCATTTGCTGGCGCACCCGATTAGTTAGGGCAACAATTTTTTCTGGGGTAATGTCGGAAGAATAGCCTAAAACCCCAGGATGCGTTAAAGGGAAAAGGCGAAAAACCAATTGTCCCAAAAGAATAATAATTACCAAACCCGTTAGCGCCTCGGGATGGAGCAACTTTGCCCGCCAGCCATTATTAGCTGTTGGCAAAAACCAATCCTTTAGTTTTCCGATCATTACATCCCATTATAAGAAGCTCAGCGAAGAAAATCTAGCGCCGGCGGCGCCAAAGCCAGAAGAGGGAGAAGGCCAAGCCAGTGCCTCCTAGGCCTAAACTTAATTTCAACCAGGGAAGGTTGTATTTCTTTCGCTTTGCACCTAGGGTAGAGCCCGCCTCTTGTTTTTCTCCCCCACTAATTTTACCCTCCGGAGTTTTCTTCCCCAATACTTGGAAACCCGGCACCGGCTGGTTGGGAGCTGGTCCAGCTGCTGCCCCGCCAGCCGCCACTGTAGCCTCGTTGGAATCGCCACTCCAGGCGCAACCGTGGGCCGCCCGAACGGCAAAATAATAACGTTTACCAAGCGCTAAGCCCGAAACCAAATACCGCTCAGCTTTGCCAACATCAAGATTCCCATAAAGATAGTGGTGGCTAGCTAAACCATAAACAATGGCATAGTGGTCCACCGAGCCGCCTCCCGACTGCCAACTGAGCAACACCTGGCCATAGCCAGCTGGGACAGCAGTTAAGTTGCGCGGCGCGGGCGGAGCAGTATCTGAACAAGTAGTTGTTCCAGCTTTCCCGCCCCCATTAGCGGTGGTTGTTGGCGAAGATGTAGCCGTCGTCGCTGGCGTCGGTGTGGGGGTAGAAGTTACAATTGGTGTTGGAGTTGGGGTAGGCGTCAAGATTGGGGTCGGCGTCGGCGTGGCTACTGGCAAAGAGCCAAACAGTAAAGTAAAGGTTGCTGCTTTGCCCTGGTACTCGTTGCCCGCCAAAGAGTCCATAGTGGCCGAAAAATATAATTTGCCCTGGCCACCAGGAGCCAAGCTAAATTGGTTAGCCGGTAACTCAGCGCCAGTTTGGGCTAAATCAGCTAAAGTGTGGACATTAGCGCCGCAACCATAAAGACAGCTGCTAGTGCCATTTTCAATTTTGTAAATAGAAAAATAAATTTTCTCAGCTAAGCCGTTAGCTTGGGCTGTCGAAAAATTATTATCACCCACCTGAACCACAACGCCACTAGAAACATTTTCGTCATTTTTTAATTCCACCCATTTTTCTCCCTGCCCGCCCACCGAATGGCCAGGAAACCAAATTTCTTGGGCAGAAAAAATTGGCCCCTGGGGAGCCACCACTTCTAAGCCAGCCGCCCAAACAGTTGCCGGCCAAAAGAAAAACAACCAGCCTAAAAATAATAGTTTTTTCATTAGATTGCGAAAG
This sequence comes from Candidatus Shapirobacteria bacterium, assembly GCA_027039485.1. Classification (GTDB taxonomy): domain Bacteria; phylum Patescibacteriota; class Microgenomatia; order UBA12405; family UBA6130; genus S016-97. Next base: position 32,900 of record JALWDZ010000016.1, on the reverse strand, counting down.
CTTTTTGGTTAATAATAACTGTTGTTCCCTGGCGTAAGGTTAATTTTACTTGATGAGCAGGAATTACATTAGTCACGCAAGTGCCGCCAGTTGAACAAGTGCCCAAATAAAACTCCCGGTCTGCTTTACCATCCGCCACTTCCTCGGGCAGAATCGTCCCGGCGATGCCTTTTTCTAAGCCCTGGTTATCGGTGTAAGTGATTTCGTATTCCAGAAGGTCACCCTGGCCATAATCAGCCGGGAGATTGTAAACAGTCAATAATATTTTGCCGGTCGTGTTGTAACGGCTAGTAATATTAGCGGTTAAGCTTCCCGGCGTTAGTTGCCAGCTTCCTAAGCCATCGGGATTACGCGACCAAATTTGATCATGCTGGTTGCTAAGATCGCCATAGCTAAATTTGTCTTGGACAACGCCACTATCGTCCTTCAAATAAATCGTGTCGCCGTTATTATTAAGGTAAAAATCATCTTCGAACTTCTGGCTGGTATGGCTTTCAATTATTGTTGAGCCGCCCACCGCATTGCCGGCCGTTAAGGCAACGCAGTGGCCACCATCGTCGCAAATCTGCCAGCCGGCCACATCTTGATCGCTGTCGCTGTTGTTATAAAGCTCCACCCACTCGTCGCCACTGCTCGGGGCAGCGGAAAAGCGATTGAGAACAACGTCGGCCATCACTTTGGCCTCTAATTTAGTTGGCGCGCTATTGTTGCCGGCTAAATCAACAGCCTGGGCTGAAACAGTCGCCTCGCCGCTAGCAAGGGTAACGGGCGTTCCCTCAAAATCTTCGTCACTGCCGTCATTTACCTGGTAAGTTGCCTGGTCCACCCCCGACCCCGACGCGTCATGGACATCCAGGCTCAGTTCGGCTGATGTTGTTAGGCGGGGATCTAAGAAATGAAGCTCAATATTGCTAAGATAAGCCCAGCTCCGCCCCGGCCCAGTTGGGTTTTGGTGGCTCCGGAGGCAGAAATCTAAGTTCACCTCCTGGCCTTGAAAAGCTTGAAGGTTGGCTGTCAAACGCCGCCAGCCGGAATCCCCTTGCCAGCCAGCCCAACTGTCACCATTATAGAGGTCGTCGTTTTCCTCGCTGCCCGTCTTCAATAAAGTTTTCTCCCCCTGATTGGGGCTGCTTATTTTCACCGCCAGCCAATCATAATCCACAACATCCTCGCTCAACATCCGGTAGCTAAATTGCAAATAAGGTACTACTTTAGTCGGTAACTCGATCAAGCGCCGGAGAAAGTCTTGGCCGGTTTTATCTTGGCTCCGAAAGCCCAACTCGAACATCTGGCCACCTTGATCAGCAACAATTGGATTGCCGTCCAAATCTTCCCCGCTAGCAACAATGTGGTGATCGCCATTGCCGCCGGCTGTCCATCCCTCCATTCCCTGCTGGAAATCACCGTTAGCCAGAGCTGGTTGGCCTTGCCAAAGATTATCACCCGGTGTCGGCACAACCCAAGCTACCGTTGGCGGCTGGCTGTCGTATTGCAGCTGGAATAAATCGCCAGTAGCTGCCAAAAATGAGGCGACATTTTCTAATTCCACCGAATCACGGTTATCATCAACGCCGTTCCCGTCTTTATCTTCTCGCCAACCGGCATTATCAATCGCCACCGTCAAAAAGCGGTAAACCCCATCGCCGTGGGGAAAGGAAAAAACGAATTCTCCGTTTTGGCCCAAACCAAAATATTGCCACGCCCCATCATTATAAGAAAACCATAATTCTACCCGGTTGACGCCGCTGCTGGAGTCATCGGCATGATAAAGGATGTGGACTGGCTGGTTGGCAACATCCATGATTGAATCGCCCTGGTCATTTTCGGCCCCATCAATCGCCGAAGTCGGCCGCACCCAATCGCCGGCAGTAAAAGTGTTTTGGCTACTCTGCCCTTGGTCGCTAAAAAGACTCTGCGAAGCACTAATATTTAGCGCCAAACCACTTCCCATCAGAGCTAATAACGCTATACCATTCAGCAATTTCCCTAAAATATGGCGAGAGCGAACTTTTTCCCACAAAACCCAAAGAATGAAAAGAAGAAGAAAACCTCCAAAAATAAGCGGAAAAGAAAAAATAAGGCGGTGGAAATTAAAAAACCAATAGCCAACTATCGGAATAACAAAAACTGCCTTACCCAAAACTGATTGTTTAGCAATTGGCGCATCGGCAACATTATTGGCATCGCCCCGAGTAATAAATTTTCCCTTTTCTTCCTGTATCAAACGGTGGGTAACAATCTCTCCCCGAGGATTCCGGTAAGAAACAATCTCACCAATTTGATATTGCTGGCAGGGAACGGCTACCACCAGAGACCCCGGTTTAATTGCCGGCGCCATCGAGCCGCTTATTACCACCCAAAGGTGGAGCCCTAAAAGCATCTGTACTATTTGTAATAATTGCCCCATACCGGCTAAGTAGTCCGCCATGGGGACTACTTAAACAGCGGCAATTATTATTGCGGCGTTGCTTGTGTTAAAGTCCCCCTAATCGTGACTACACAATGCTGCCCCTGGAAAGTGTTTGGCGTACTTGTGTCTAACTGGACACCAATAGTTAATGCGTGATCAACATCTAAATCTGCTAAAGTCAACCCTTCAATTCCAGCTCCATCATTCAAGGAAGCCCAGTCGTCCAAGTCTAAAATACCATTTCTATTTACATCCTGAAGAGCAGTCGTTAAGAGATTATTAGAACCATAAATTAATTTTGTCAATTTCAGATACTTGGCCATACCAGTCGCCGAGCAAGTATTAGTTACAGCTATAGCCAGATCATGGCCTACTATAGTTCCACTATTGCGAAACTTTATAATTCCTGTTACCGGTGTCCCTCCAGGAGCCATATTACTGCCTCCAATGCTCTCGGTAATGCTATCTGCTACCGTTTCATTATCATCAGAAAGTTTCAAATCTAGTGTCCCGGCAGCGAAAGTGTTATTGGTAGAGGCACCCTGGTCGCTAAAATAAGCCCGGGTTACTCCGACTGCAACGGCAGCAACGCTTATCAAGAGAAAGAGTTGAAATAATATCCGCTTCATTTATCTCACCCCCTTTCCATTTTCAACCACTAAAAAAGCGCCTCAAGGGCGCTCATAAAAAAAGTTATCGTTCTTCTTATTTCATCTCCCATATCTTAAAATTACTACTGTTTTTTCACTTTGTCAAGACTTTGCCTTGTCAAGACTTTCAATCGTTCTTCCCACCAAAAACGCAGCCAGTAATAAGCAATAAAAATCCCTAAAGTATCGATAAAAACATCTCTTAGGCAACCATGGCGGGTGGGAACAAAATGTTGATGAAATTCATCTAAGGCGCCATAAAAGACAGCCAAGAGAAAGGCCTCACGCCAGCGGCGGCGGCGAGGGAAAAGGGCTAAATCCCAAAGCAGAAACAGAACCCCATATTCGATAACATGAAGCGTTTTAAAAAAGAGAAAACTAAGCCAATAACTTTGGCTAACAGTAATCCGCTGCCGCGAAGAAAGATAAAAGATAAAAAGCATCCAAAGAAGCACCGGTGCGTATTTACCAATCTTCCTCAATTTCTTCTTTTTCCTTCTTGGTCAAAATAAAATAACTCCCTATCATCGTAACCCCAGCACCAATAAAAAGCAATGGTAGGGCTAAACTGGCGCCTACTTTTCGTTGGTGGATAGATGGCGATGAAACTTGGGCGCCTTTTACCTCTCCACTTTCAGAACCTAAAACGGCTTCGTCACTAGCATCAGTTAGAACCAATGGCAGGGGTGTCAATGAAGGCACCGGCGAGGAAGAGGGAGAAGATGTCGGCGAGGGAGGAATCAAGTGCCGCAGAATCGGCTGTTGCTGGCAATCAGTGCCGGCGGCGAAATTACCGGTCCACTGCCAATCTTGATAACCATCATGGTGAATTTTTATCTGGTGGCTACCTAGAGAGCAAGCCACTTGATGATCAGGATCACAATAACAGTCGGGGCAAAAATTCAATGTCTCTGGCAAGTAATGGTGAATATATTGACCATCAATATAAATTTTGGCGTTGTTTATTGCCTGGCCGGTTTCATCTTTAGCCCCCAAGAGATGGCAAACAGCTTTCGGGGCTGACGTCGGCGTTGGCGAAAGCGACGGGGAAGGCGAAGCAGTTGGGGTTAAAGTTGGCAAATTAGTCGGTGCTGGTGTTGGTGTCGGAGTAAGACAACTACTGTTATCAACCACGCTTAGGTCGCCGGTCAGCTGCCAACCACTATCGGCCAAAATAGCCGCCTGGCTAGCCGCCGGGCTGGGCAAATCAGCCTCTTGCTGGTTAGGGCAAAGGCTGTCACCATAAGAAACACAATCAATTGTTTGGCCATCTTTTTTAAGAACTACCGCATCACCATCACGGTTCAAATAATTGTTTAAAGAAAGATAATAGATGCCTCCAGGCTCCAACAAGCAAGAAAAGCCTTCCCGGCCATGCCCAGCACTGTCTTCTACCCGATAACCAGCTAAATCCTGCACCTGATTACTTTGGTTTTTTATTTCAACCCAATCGCCAGAGCTTTGGTAAGAAGAAAATTTATAGAGGACAACCTCGTCGGCCGCTGCCGCCGCCCGCCCGAAAATTAAGAAAACAGAAAGCCAAAAAACAACCTTCCTGGGCATTGCCCCATCTTACCCCAAAATGCGTTTTTCTGGCAAGTTAATTAGGCAAGTAGGCGCTGGCAGAAGTTATTTGATAGCGGCTGTAGTGGTCGCTTAATTTCAAATTGGGCCCGTACCAAGGATCATTCATAATATAATCATTGCCTTCTTTTTTCTTAAGGACCACAAAATGGCCATCGGCGGTGCCAATATTTAGATGGGCAATGACCGGCCGGCCAGCGGCCAGTTCTTGGTCAATAAACGCAAAATCAGCTCCCCGGCTCACTAGGTGATAGCCGGGCGGGCTCGGCCAAGGCCAAAGCATATAGGCGGTGTCAGAAAAAAAGTAGGCCACATTACCGGCAATATCGGCCGGGGTACGGTGGTTGCCGTATTTAGTAAAAACCATGGCTACGCTGGTTACTAAACAGCCTACCTCCCAAATGCGCATATCGGAAGCGCCAATAAATTGGTTGCCCCAACGCTCATCCCGCTGGTTATAATACCAGCCATCGGGGCTAGGTTGGGGTGGCAGAAGCCCCCCGCCGCGATGCTCGGCAAACGACCGCAAAGCATTCAACTGCCTTTGGGCGGCCGCTAAAAGTTGTTGGTAACGCCGCTCATCATTACGGGTTACTTCCAAAAGCCGCTCTTTGCTCGCTTTCCGTTCGGCCAATAATTTTTGCTGGCTAGCCAACTGCTTTTCTAGCCGGGCCAATTCCGCTTGTTTCTTTTTCTTTTCCTTTTTTTGGAGATCGTAGTTCAGGCGAGTTTCCTCCAAATTAAACATTAACCGCCGGTCATTATTTTGCAACACCTGGTAGTACTTTTGTAAAGTATAAAATCGGCCAAAATCCAAATTGGCAAAGAAAAGGTCGAGAGGGCTAATCCGGCGCAACTTATAATCCGATGCCACCCGGGTCAAAAAAACAGCGGTAATCTGATTGAGAGTAGTGTCCAGGCTGTTAATTTTCCCTCCCAATTCTTTTATTTGTTCGCGCAAAAGCTCCATTTCCGCTTGAGTCCGCTTAACCTTCAATTGAGTAAGGTAAATTTGGTTGTCCAGATAGTGAAGTTGCGTCTGAAGGCTTTCTTGCTGGTGGCGGCTCTCCTGGATGAGCTGTTCCCACTTTTCTATTTTCTGGGTCAAATCCTTGATTTGCTGTTGGTCGTCAGCTGCCCTCGCCAAATTAGGCCACAACCAAAAAAAGGAAACTAATAGAAAAAAGACAAGCTTTTTCATTTAAGATAGCGGCGGACTGCCAAAAGGCTAGCCAAGAAGCCAACAAAAATGGCAAATAGGAATTCCAGCAGCAAGCTAGCCGCCAGCCAACGCCAATCGGGCAGAGGCAAGGAAAGTTGCTGGAAAACAGTTATCAGTTGCCTTCGCGTTAAGGCAAGCACAGCCACTAAACCGCCGCTACCCAGAAAAAACCCAAACAAATTATAGATAACACCCTCGAGAAGAAAGGGCCCGGCAATATAGCGGCCGCTAGCTCCCAGAAGGCGCAAGATTTCAATTTCTTCGCTAAAGAGGGCAATTTTCATCCCCACTACCACCATAATCGTAATTAAGGCATAAAAACCTAAGAAAATTAGCAAACCCCCGCCTAGCCACTCTAAAGTAGTGACCAGGTGAGAAAGAAAAGCAATAACTTGCTTAGGGAAATAAATATCTTCAAAAAGGTCTTTATTTTTTTGCAATTTATCGGCAACCAGCTGGAGGCTATTAGGCGAATTAGCCGAAACCTCAATCGAAGCCGGCAGAACATCGGCGGTAACCATCTCTAAGAGAAGGGGGTTATCTTTATTAAGCCGGCGGTAAATTTGCAACGCTTCTTCTTTGGAAACATAATGGACATCTTTAACTCCCGGTGTTTGCCGCAATTCTTTTACCAACTCTTCCACCCGCTGCTGATTAACATCATCTTTAAGAAAGGCGCTTAATTCAGGTCGGGATTCAAAATAACGCACTGCCCCTAAAAGAGTCAAAAGCAAAAAAAGAAAGCTCGTGGCTAGCAAGAAAACGCTAAAAGTCGCCAGAATTGCCGCCAAACTTTGGAATGGCCCCCGTCGCAGGTGATGCCAAACGCGCTGCCAAAAACTCATTGATATTTTCCTTTCTTTTTATCACTTACTAACCGCCCCTCCTTCAGGGCAATAACCCGCCCCCGGAGAGAATTCACAATATCAACATTGTGGGTAGCCATAATGACCGTCCGCCCCTTCTTATTAATTTTTTGCAACAAGTCCATTAATTTCCAGCTTGAAGCCGGATCGAGATTGCCGGTCGGCTCATCGGCCAATAAAATTTCCGGTTCCATGGCCAAAGCCCGGGCCAAGCAAACCCGCTGTAATTCTCCTCCCGAAAGCTGGGCCGGGAAAGCGTCTTTCTTTTCTTCTAAACCTACCGTCGCCAAAACTTTCATCAATTGGTCGGCGCGCTCCTTTTTGGGCACCCGGCGCAATGCCAAAGCCACGGCCACATTTTCACCAACCGTCATCTGGGGAATCAATTTAAATTCCTGAAAAACCATTCCAACCCGTTGTCGCCATTGCAAAAGCTCCTTCTTTTTCATCGCCGTAAGCCGCTTGCCATCTAGAGTCACTTCGCCTTCGTCAGGAAAGTAATAACCGCTAATTAGGCGCAAAACAGTCGTTTTGCCTGCTCCCGATGGCCCGGTTAGAAAAACAAATTCTCCCTCCTCTATTGCAAAGCTCATATTTTTGACTGCCGCTACGGGGCCAAACTGCTTGCTTACCTTCTGAAACTGAATTTTCATTGCAAAACCTTTATCCGGCCAACATCCATTAGCCAAGCTACCTTTCGGGAGGAAAATGTCTCGCCCCACACTTGGATTTTATGCCCCAAAAACTGGTCCAAATCTAAAACCGATGAAGTAAGATAAACCGTTTGCGAAGGGCCGCCATCGCGCAAAAGCTTGTGAGTGCCTTCGCTGTTTTTCTCATCATTTTTAGCTAATACTCCCACTGCCGTGTCTTTGAAAGCGCCATCTTTTTGCCCGTAAGTTTGGCCAATTTTTACCTCTCCGCCACTAGGCTGAGCGACTATTGCCCCCTTACTTTTGGAACTAGTTGTTTTTTGGGAACGCAACTGGGTTAATCCCCAACCGCTCAAAACGCCCAAAATAACCGCCAAGGCAACCCCGCCAACTTGGTAATAAAACTTTTTATCTTTCATTGCCACCTCCTTTCTCTCAGTGTAGCGAAAAATTAACCTGCTGACAACCCCAAGCTCTATAACATATTACACCCACAATATGACGACAAGCAGGAAAGTTTTCGCAACGAGGCATTACGAAAGTGGCGAGGCAAGTCCCAACTCTGCTTCAATAAAACCGTCGAGATCGCCGTCGAGGACCGCCTCAGCCTGGCTGGTTTCATAGCCAGTTCGCAAATCCTTAACCATCTTGTAGGGATGCAAAACATAGGAACGAATTTGCCGCCCCCAAGAAGGCAGAGCCTGACCTTTCAATTTTGCCTCCTCTTGGCGCCGCTTTTCTTCTTCCCTCTCCCAAAGTTTAGCCGCCAACATTTGCAGGGCAATTTTCCGGTTCTGAATTTGTGACCGTTGGGATTGGCAACTAACAACAATCCCGCTAGGGCGGTGCTTAATGCGCACGGCTGTTTCCACTTTATTGACATTTTGGCCGCCATGCCCCCCGGCACGAAAAGTTTCTAATTCCAAATCCTCATCACGAATTTCAACTACATTTTGGTTTAAAAAGAGGGGCAACACTTCCACTTTAGCAAAAGATGTCTGCCGCAAATTTTGGGCGTTAAAGGGCGAGATGCGCACTAGACGGTGGACGCCGGCTTCATTTTTCAAAAGCCCGTAGACGCGGGGGCCGGTGATTCGCAGGGTCACCGATTTTACCCCCGCTTCTTCTCCGGGCACCATATCAACCACCTCTACCTGCCAGCCTTGCTTCTTAGCATACCGCCAATACATCCGCTGAAGCATGGCTGCCCAATCCATCGCTTCAGTTCCCCCCTGGCCAGCATGGATCGCCAACAAAGCCCCACCCTGGTCATAAGGCCCGCTCAGATACATTTCCTGGCGCAGCTGGTCCAGATCTTGGGCTACCTTCTCTTTTTCCTCAACCAAAAGCTGGCTTTCTTTTTCTCCCGCTAGTTCTTCCAGGGTTTTTAATTGTTCATCCAGGCGGCGCACTTTATCCAGCAACTGTTCTAAGTTGCCAATTTCTTGCATTATCTGCCCGGCAGCAGCGCTGTCTTGCCAAAAATCATTGCCAGCCGCTTGCTGCTGCAATTCTGCCAGCCGCTTTTCTTTTTCAGAAAGGCGGAGGTTGCGCTTTATCTGCTCCCAACGCTGGCGCAATTCAGTTAAACTAAGGTCATTTTTCACGGTCTACCTCCTCTAGCAACTCTTGGCAGGCTTGCTTTATCAATTGCTTCTTTATTTCTTTCTGCGACTGATGGGGAAACTGGCTAATTTGTATTTCTACCTGATTTACCTTCTTTTCAACATCTTCCAGCCAAGGATTTTCCTTTTTCTTTTTCTTGATTAAAGTATTTAATTTTTGATTAGCCTCTTCTTGCCATTGGGGCGGGATTACCTTTATCACTTTTTTAACCAAGGGAAAACCGCCAGTACTAACCTGGCTGCCGGCAACCTCGCCCTTTTCGGGCGTTTCTTGCTGATAATGGGCCAAGAAAAAAATTCCCCCACCAACAAAAGCTAAAAATAATAGCCAGCGAAAAATTAAAATCCAACCTGGTTTATCCATGCCAATCATCGGGCGGCAGCTCGGGATAGTGGCAATTCTTCCACTTTTTCCCCGAACCGCACCAACAGGGATCATTGCGGCCAATTTTCGGCCGCGATCGGACCTTTTTAACCACCGGCGCCGATGCCGAAGGAGAAGCAACAGTTGATGGGGCACTTTGCGGCTGGGGCATTGTTAAAGCCGCCTGGGCCAAGGCCTCTAAATTTAAAAGCTCTTGGTGCTGGCCAACCTTGGGCGCTGTTGCCTGATACTGAAAATTTTGGAGGTGAAAAACCCGGCGCAGGAAACGATTGCGAAAACGGGCTAAAAGCTGCTGGAACATCCGGTAACTTTCCCGGCGGTACTCGACCACCGGGTCGCGTTGGCCATAACCCCGCAAACGGACTCCCTCCCGCAAGCTATCCAGAGCGGTAAGGTGATCCACCCAAAGCTGGTCTAAAGTGTAAAGCAAAAGGCTTTTTACCAATTCTTGGCCAGCCTCTCCCAGCTCCTCGACTTTTGCCCGCCAGGCTGTTTCTAGGAGCTGCTGTAACTGGCCCGGCGACTTTATTGTGGCCAGCTTCTTTTTTAGTTCGTTCGTTTCCGTTAGCAACTCGGCAACGGCAACTGTTAGGCGCTGGCGGTCAAGCTGGCCGTTAACATCATGGGCTTCTGTCCAAATTACTTCGCCTTCTTCCCGGAGCAGATTGCCCACCTCGGCCACCAATTTCTGCGGCTCCTTTTCCGCCCACTCTAAATAATTTCTTCGCCGGTGATAAATGACTTCCCGCTGGCGATTAACTACATCATCAAACTCCACCAGACTCTTGCGAATATCAAAATTAAAACCCTCGACTTTTACCTGGATTTGCTCAATTACCCGGCTCACCATCCGGTGGGAAATGGGCACATCCTCGGGCATATTAAAGCGTCCCATCAAAGAAGCTATCTTTTCGCCGCCAAAAACCCGCATCAAGTCGTCGTCCAGGGCAACAAAAAAGACCGAGGAACCGGGATCACCCTGGCGGCCAGCTCGGCCCCGCAATTGGTTATCAATCCGCCGAGCCTCGTGCCGCTCTGTTCCAATTACCCGTAATCCTCCCAATTCCAAAACCCGATCATGCTCTTCTTGCCATTTCCGCTGGCCTTCTTTATCTTTGGGTATGGCGCCACCCAAAATAATGTCCACTCCCCGGCCAGCCATATTAGTCGCCACCGTCACCGCTTTAAGCCGCCCCGCCTGGGCAATAACTCCAGCTTCCTTTTCGTGGTTTTTGGCGTTCAAAACTTGATGGGGAATACCCTTCTTTTTGAGCAAATTGCTGACAATCTCATTTTTTTCAATCGAGGTTGTTCCGATAAGAACCGGTTGGCCGCGGCGATAGCATTTTTCTACCTCAGCGGCAATGGCGGCATATTTTGCCCGTTGGTTTTTATAAACCAAATCCGGCTCATCACGGCGGATCATTGGCTTGTTGGTAGGAATAACGACAACATCCAAATCATAAATTTTCTTGAATTCTTCGGCCTCGGTAGCGGCAGTTCCCGTCATCCCGGCCAAAACCGAGTACATCCGAAAATAATTTTGGAAAGTAATCGTGGCCCAAGTTTTTGATTCCTGCTGGACCGGTACCCCCTCTTTGGCTTCGATTGCCTGATGGAGGCCATCCGACCAACGACGGCCGGGCATTAACCGACCGGTAAATTCATCAACAATAACCACCTTGCCATCCTTAACCACATAATCACGGTCCCGTTGAAAGAGCGCCTTAGCTTTAAGAGCATTCTCAACGTAATGGACCGTTTCGAAATCATTTTCGTAAAGGTTTTGCACTCCCAAAATTCTTTCTACCCGCTTAATGCCGTATTCCGTCAACATAGCTGTCCGGGCTTTTTCGTCCAAAATGTAATCCGTTTCCACTTCCAACTGGTCGGCTATTTGGGCAAAGCGGCGGTATTTTTCCGTCGAACCACCGGCTGGCGAAGAAATAATCAGCGGCGTTCGGGCTTCATCAATCAAGGCAAAATCTACCTCGTCAACAATAGCAAAGTGGTGAGGGCGCTGAACCATTTCCCCTAAAGATTGGGCCATATTGTCACGCAGATAGTCAAAGCCGAATTCGTTATTGGTTCCGTAAGTAATATCAGCTTGGTAAGCCTGGTGGCGGTTAACCGGTTTTAGGTGGCGCAGCCGTTCATCTTCCGATTGCCCTTGATATTGGGGGTCATAGAGAAATGATTTTTGGGGAATGATACACCCCACCGAAAGGCCTAAAAAATGAAAAATGGGAGCCATCCAACCAGCATCGCGGCGAGCCAGATAATCATTTACCGTTACTAAATGGGCTCCCTTGCCTTCCAAAGCTCGCAAATAAAGGGCCGGTGTTGCCGACAATGTTTTTCCTTCACCAGTTTTTTGCTCAGCTACTTTACCCTCAAACAAAGCAATTGCCGCCATCAGCTGGACATCGTAGTGGCGCATCCCTACCGTCCGCCGGGCCGCTTCCCGCACCACGGCAAAGGCATCGGGGATAAGTCGCTCTATTGGCGTTCCCCGGCGAAGGCGGTCGCGAAATTCGTCTGTTTTGGCCGCCAACTTTTTGTCGGTGAGTTTTTTCACCGCTGCCTCGCGCTTATTTATTTCCGCTACTAGCCGGCGCAAACGGCGCAGTTCCTTTTCGTTATAGTCAAAAAGCCTCTTGACAAATTGAAGCATATTCAATTATACACTGTTCCTATTCCTCACCATTCCAAAGCATCCCTCCAAAAAAAATTCCAAATCACAAATCACAAATTACAAACCCCCTTTCGGTAGGGGCAGGCAAATCCTAAATCCTAATGACCCAAATCCTAAACATTCAGAACTTAGAACTCAGAACTCAGTAAGAAAAAAATTAAATTGTAGAATATCAGGAAGAACCAGGTAATCAGGGAAAGAGAATCAGAGATCAGAAGAACAGAGAAAGTTAACCTGATACTCTGATACCCTAACCAAGTTCCAAGTTCCTCTAACCTAGTTCCTAGCTCCTAGTTCCTAGTTCCATTTTAAACTTTTCACTTTAACTTCTTTTTCACTTTTCACTTAAACTTTTCACTTCTCATTTTTAATCTTTTCCTTCCCGACCCATTTTTGCAATACCTCAGGGATTACCACCGAACCATCTTTTTGTTGGTAGTTTTCTAAAATGGCGATAATCGTTCGGCCGATCGCTAAACCGGTCGCATTTAAAATATGGACATACTCCCGCCGGCCATCACGACGACGGAAGCGAATGTTCAACCGCCGGGCCTGATAATCGGTACAATTGCTGGCCGAATGGGTCTCGCGGTATTGCTTTTGTCCCGGCAACCAAACCTCAAGATCGTAGCGGCGCCATTGTGGCTGAGCCAAATCAGCGCTACACATTTTCACTACCCGATAAGGCAATTTTAACCCTTGCATTAATTCTTCCTCTAAACCCACCAAAAATTCTTGCTCCCGGTCAGAATCTTCGGGACGGGTAAAAGAAATGAATTCTGTTTGGTCAAATTGGTGGACCCGAAAAATACCTCGCGTATCTCGCCCATAACTGCCTGCTTCCCGGCGAAAAGCGCTCGAAAAACCAACATAACGCCGGGGCAAATCCTTTTCAGCAAACAGGTCATCAGCGTGGCGGGCTACCAAAGCGTGCTCGGTCGTTGCCGTCAGGACCAAATTGTCCTTTTCCAGAACATACATGTCGTCCCAACCGCCGTGCTCACCATAACCAAGGGCTGCCTCAAACTGCTTCTTAAGCAATACCGGGGGAATAATCGGCACAAAACCGTTTTTCAAAGCAAGGTGAAACGAGTATTCTATTAAAGCCAGTTCTAACAAGGCTCCCTCGGCAACCAAAAAACCAAACCGCGGCCCGGAAATTTTGCCGGCGTTTTTAACATCAATAATCCCCAACCGCTCTGCCAAAGTTAAATAATCTTGAGGAGGAAAAGAAAACTTTGGCTTTTCCCTCCATTGGCGGACAACTACGTTATCAGCAGCGCTTTTTCCAGTCGGAACATCAGGAGCAGCCATATTGGGTAAAAGGCGCAGGGCCGCTTCCCATTCGGCCATTACCCCCCGCAACTTCTTTTCCTTCTTTTGGATTTCTTCCCGCCGCCGGCGGGCTTTTTCAATATCTTTTTGGCTAGGCTTAGCTTTTTGCCGGGCTCGAGCTTTATTCCGCTCCGCCCGCAATTCCTGCAATTGTTCTTCTAGTCGGCGGCGCTTTTGGTCCCAAGCAAGCCAGTGGTCTACCAAATTAGCCGCCAACCCTCGCCGGCGAAGATTTTCTTTGACCAAAGCAACATTCTGGCGGACAAATTTTGGATCGAGCATAATTACAAGCCTAAATCTTGGCTAATACCTTGCATCGCCTTTAAAACAATCGCCACTAATTTCTCCACCGGTAAGCCCAATTTTTCGGCGCCCAAGCGGATATCGTCACGGTTTACTCCCCGAGCAAAACTTTTCTCCCGAAACCGGTTAAGGACATTCTCGGTTTTAACATCTGCCAATTTGTGGCTGGGCAAAACTAGGGCGGTGGCCACGATTAACCCCGTCAATTCGTCACAACCAAAAAGGGACCACTCCATCAAGGTTTGAGGCATCACCCGGGTATTTTTCCAATTATGGGCGGCAATTGCCCGCAAGACTGTTTCCGGCACCGCGGCCCCCTCTCGGGCTAAAATATCGGGCGTCACCAGGCCGTGTTTTTCCATGGAAACATTATCTTGATAATCAAGGTCGTGGAGAAGGCCAGCGGTAGTCCACTCTTGGCGAGATTCTTTTACTTCGTCAGGCCGCTGGGCTTTAAAGTAGTCATACAGCCCCCCCATCGCCGCCTCAGTCGCCAGCATATGCTTCACCAAATTTTTATTTTCAAAATATTTGTCGAGAATTTTAAGCAAATCTTCACGCGAGCTCATGGTAAAGGCCTTAAGGTAGGAAATAAAATAACATCTTTCAAAGTTAGCTGATCAGTTAAAAACATTGTCAGCCGATCAATCCCTAATCCCCAACCTGCTGTTGGCGGCATGCCATATTCTAACGCCCGGAGGTAATCCTCATCAAGCCGTTCCGTTTCTTCAGCTCCCCGCCGGGCCAATTTTTCCTCCGCCTGCCAACGCGCTCGCTGGTCTAACGGGTCATTAAGCTCATTATACGCTTTAATTAATTCTGTTCCCTGAATCAGCAACTGGAAAGAGGCAATTTTGCGGGGGTCGGCCTCTTTCCGCTTCGCCAAAGCAATCATCGCCGCCGGATAATCCACCACGAACGCCGGCCCTTTTATTTTTGGCCGTAGGTATTTTTTATAAAGCCGGTCATAAAGCCGCCCCAAAGTTTCCGTTTTCTCTTCTTCTAATTTTATCTTTCGCTTCCGTAACTCTTTTCTCAATTCTTTTACTGTTTGGAAATCGAGCACCGAGAAGCCAAGCTCCTTTTTTAGCTCCTGGTCAAAATCTAGGCGCGGCCAAGGTGGTTGAAAATTTAGTTTTTGCCCCTGATAAGTTAGGATTGTTTTTCCGGTCAGTGTTTTAACCAAACCAACTAGCATTTTCTCGCTAAATTCCATTAATTTCTGGTAATCGGCATAAGCCCAATAAAATTCAATTTGGGTGAATTCCGGATTATGAAACCTGTCAATCCCCTCGTTACGAAAATCGCGGCTGATTTCATAGACTTTTTCAAAGCCGCCCACCAACAAACGCTTGAGATAGAGCTCATTAGAAATTCGCAAATAGAAATCAGCTTCCAGGGCATGATGGCGGGTAATAAACGGCCGGGCCGCTGCTCCGCCATAGATCGGTTGCAAAATTGGCGTTTCTACCTCCAGAAATCCATGGCGGTCTAAAAATTCCCGCAGATAACGGACAATTTGGCTCCGAACTACAAAAACCTGACGCACCTGGGAATTCATAATCAAATCAAGATAGCGTTGGCGGTAACGGCTTTCTACATCGCGCAAACCATACCACTTTGCCGGTAATGGCCGCAATGATTTTGCCAAAAGCCAAAATTTTTCAACCTGAATTGAAATTTCGCCGGCTTTAGTTTTGCCAACCTTTCCCTTTACCCCCAAGAAATCGCCCCGGTCTAAAAGGCGGACAAGCTCATAATTGGCCGTCTTATCCTTCTGTAACCAAAGCTGAATTTTGCCGCTAGCATCAACCAAATCCATGAAAACCAAGCCGCCATGCCCGCGGATAGCCATAATTCGGCCGGCCGTTTGAACCCGTTGGCCTAATTTTTGCTGGGCAGAGACGCAATCAATTTGCTTTTCAAATTGAGAAGGATAGGGATTAACACCCAACTCCTGCAGCTGCTTTAATTTTTCCAACCGTTGGCGGCGGAGACTAGCTAAGCGTTGTTCGGCCATTTCTTTATTTTAGCTTATTACTTCCACCCGAACAACCCGGTACTCCTTCTGGCCTCCCGGCGTCTCCAAAATTGCCTTGTCCCCCGCCTTTTTGCCTAACAGGGCTTTGCCTAAAGGAGTTTGGTAAGAAATTTTTCCTTTAAGAGGATCGCTTTCGCCGTCGCCAACGATTTCTATCACCCGCTCCTGGCCATTCACTTCTACCGTTACCCGGCTGCCAATGCTAACGGCACCAGCCGAACCATTGGCAACTACTTTCGCTTGGGCTAATTTAGCTTCTAAGTCTTCAATTTCCTGGGTTACCATCGTCACTGCTTCCCGCAATTGATGATAGGCGAAATTTTCTGCCAGATCGCCTTCCTGGCGGGCCAATTCCATTTCTCGCACCAACTTAGCCCGCTTCTTTTGCAGGGCAGCTAATTTCTTCTTTAACGCTTCGTATCCTTTTTTGGTTAGCAAAACAGTCATTATTCCTCCCGGAAACAATTAAAAAACCCCGCTGCAGCGGGGTAACAACTAAATCTTAGCCATTACCCCGCTAGGGGCAAGAAATACAAAGGCCAAAATACCACAAATACTGGGAATTGCACATCGTGAAGATAGTATAAAATGCCGCTTTTCCCCTGTCAAGCAAAAGTCAATTAAAAATCGGATCAGAAGAGAGTTCTTATCTAACCCAATATTAATTTCAACCCTGTGTCATCCTGAGGAGCGAAGCGACGAAGGATCTAGCCGAAGGCGCATGAGTGTTATCTCGTCAAATTTAAGTAATAGAATTGCGCTTCGCTAGATCTTTACCCCGACGTCCGCCAGCTGGCGGAGGCGGAACGTCTTGGGGCTTCACTCCGCCTTCGGCTTCGTTCAGGATGACGAGGGCACAACTAAACAATTAAATCACAAACCCCAACATTACGTTTTGGGACTTTGCTAATACTTAGAATGACTGGAAGAGGAATAATAAATAAGACTCGCTGGTAATTTCAGCCCGATTTTTCAATTAGGCAAAACAGCAAACTCAGAACAGTTCGCCGCGGCCAAATTTGCGGGCCAGATATCCTAGAGCTAAAAGGCCAAAAATTATTCCCCCGGAAACAGCTATATTACCGCCTGCCTGGGGCAAATTTTTAGCGGCTACTTTAAAGGACGCCTGGTCGTTGTCGCTCAAGTTACCGTTGCTGGCCACCACCTGATTGGTCAGGGCCAACGGTTGGTTAGGCAAGTTCGCCTTTTTATCTACCTGAACCCGCAAAGTTTTCACCACTTCCTGGCCAGCTGAAAGTTGGTCAATCTGCCAGCTAATAGCCTCTTGGCTAGCATTATAATCACCCGGATAAAAGATAGGGACGACATAATTTGGCAAATTATCACGCACTTGAATATTGTGCAAATCTTGGTCGCCACTGTTGCGGACAATAATCCGAAAGTCGATCAAATCGCCGCGGTGAAAAATTGGACTGGCTAAATTTTCATGCCAATTGTTGTCGGTTACTGCTTTAATCTGCTTATCAACCACCAACTGGGATCCGGGCTGGCCATTATTATAAATGTAGGCCCGGCTGGTTATTGGCATTAAGCCAAAGGCAAAAACAAAAATTGCCGAAAACAAAATAGCTATTAATTTTTTCATTGTTTGATCAGACATAATCTCTAATTATAGGTATTATAACACAAGCGGAAGAATTGTCAAACTCTGGTGGCAAAAACAAGAAGGCGCTTCCAGGTGGTACCCGGCGGATAACAAGTTTGTAAAATTAAAGTTTCCCGGCCATCAAGAGGGCGGAAATGAAGGTATTGGACGTCGTGAGGGCTAACAATCAATTTTTTCACCACCCGATAACGATACTGCCGGCCGCTAAAATAGATGACCACCAAATCGCCCGGCTGGAGATAATGGAGAAGCATGAAAACAGCGTTAAGCCGGGTAGCGTAAAAAGGGCTATTAGTCGAATGGGCAAAAAGGTAAATAACCCCACCTTGGCCAGGGAAGCTTGTCCCCTTAGCATGGGCCACTCCCTGGTGCAGGACTTTCATATAAACTTGGCGGTCGTCTACCGGGGTGTTGGCAAAAACTTTTGCTTTAGCTTTGATCTTGGGGATAAAGATAAAAAAGTTCTGGTAGTCAATTTTGGCAATTTTCTTGTTTGTCGGTATCGACGGTGGCGGGGAAAATTTATAATGCCAGAAAGCAGTCAAAAGGGGGAAATACCAAATAACGGCCAGGATGAGGCCCAAAAAAATAAAGCCTGTCCCCGCGCCAAAGATAAAAGCCCGCTGAGGTGGCGGATTGTAAAACAAGAGGGCAGGTTTCTTTTTCCCTACTTTAACCGTTTTATTGCTTAGGCGGGGATGGAACCAACGGCGCAAAACTAAGCGGATTTTTTTCATAGCCAATTGTAACATTCAAAATTACACTGATTTTGAAAAATCCCAAATTCCCTGCCTACACAGGAAAATTCCAAATTCCAAGCACCAAATTACAAATAAATTCTAATTACCAAAATCCTAAATCCTAAATTCTAAACAATTACCAAATGACCAAAATTCAAATGTTCAAAACATTTCTTTTTCTTTATCTTTTTCCTTTGTTTTGGTTATTTGATCATTTGAATTTTGGATTTGTTTAGGATTTTGGTCATTAGGATTTAGGATTTATTATTCCTAGCTCCTTTTTTATTTGCTGCCAGCTCGGCCGCATCTCTCATTATGCTAAAATAATTCACCGGCCCCATCGTCTAGCGGTTTAGGACATCGCCCTCTCACGGCGAAAACCCCGGTTCGAATCCGGGTGGGGTCACCAGCCATCCCCACTTTGAGTTGCAAAACAACCTATAGTATGTTATACTTGCTCAACAAAAACAAATAAGTACAAAAGGCTGTGCAACATTTGTTTTTGTTACATTCTTGCACTTTTACAGTCAGCCCAAAACCGCCTCCTTACCCGAGTGGGTAGCTTCCTGGACATTACCCGATAGTGTTCAGAAAGCTATCCATTCGGGGGGTAGTAAAAATAATCTAAAATCTAAAAGGAGGTGTTTCGATGGAGCGGGATGATTTCATGGCTGCTTTTGCAGCGCTGGCTAACGCCCTTGGTGGCGAACAAGGCCGTGATGTAGGTGCCATGATGCCACAGTCAGACGTAGACGATTTTCGAAACGGCGCGCGCTGGATTCCTGGCGAAGTTACTCTTGCACGGCGACGTGGCGAGAAGGTCGATTTCGTCCAAGAGGGCGAACAGTCGGAGTGGTACTGGCAAATGCCCGACGGCAGACGGATTTTTCATGGAACAATTGAGTGAGAATAAAATAATATCTTAAACCTCAAGCAAGGAGGGGCCCGAAAGGGTACGGTTGGTTCCGTTATCAGTCGTTTCTTTTAGTAAATCCACTTTGTGGATTTAGTCTTCGAGTCAAAAGTGCAAGAAAGCCTGAAGTAGAGAATAAAAAAGGAAAAAGACACGTTGCAACGAGCGCAACATAAAACCACTCTTTTCTTCTTTTTATTCTCGTAAATCTTCAGGCTCTTTTTTTGGCCAAAATTTATGCTTTTGGGCTGGTTGTAAACGCTATCTGGAAGACCTGGTCAAGGGTTTCGACAAAGATAAACTGGAGTGATTTGCGCACCTTAGCTGGGATTTTGCTAACATCCTTCTTGTTTGCCTTAGGCAAAATAATGGTCTTCAAGCCGGCCCGGTGGGCAGCCAACACCTTTTCCTTTACTCCGCCAATTTCCAAAACCTTCCCTCGCAAAGTAATTTCTCCCGTCATTCCGACATCAGCCCGCACTTTCTTTTTAGTCAACGCCGATAATAAAGCAGTGGCAATGGTTACTCCGGCCGACGGCCCGTCCTTAGGTACCGCCCCTTCGGGAACATGGATATGGATGTCTAAATTTTTAAAGAAATTTTTCTTCACCCCCAACATTTGCCAATGGCTGCGAATATAGGAGATAGCCGCTCGGGCTGACTCTTGCATCACTTCTCCCAATTTTCCGGTCAAATAAATCTTGCCATCACCAGGCATCAGAGCAACCTCTACAAAAAGAATTTCCCCGCCCGCCTGAGTCCAGGCCAGGCCAGTCGCCACCCCAACCTCGCTTTTGCGCTCCCTTAAAGCATGGTTAAATTCCTTCGGCCCCAAAAAGCGCCGCACTACCATCTTAGTTATCTCTCGCGGATAAGGTTTCTTCTCGGCAATCCGCCGCGCCAGCCGGCGGCAAATTTTGGCAATCGCCCGCTCCAAATTACGGACCCCCGCTTCATAAGTGTAATCTTGGATAATTAGGCGGAGAGCGTCATCTTGGAAGTGAATTTTATAGCCCTCCAAGCCATGATTTTTCAACTGCTTAGGGATTAAATATTTTTTGGCAATCTGTAATTTTTCCTCAGCCGTATAGCTGGAAAAGTGAATAATTTCTAAACGGTCGCGCAAGGCGGCCGGAATAGTATCCACCATATTGCCGGTCAAGATAAAGAAAACGTCGGAAAGATCGTAAGGCACTTCGAGATAATGGTCAGAAAAGTTCTTATTTTGTTCGGGATCGAGAACTTCCAACAAAGCTGCCGCCGGATCGCCACGGAAATCGGTGCCAATTTTATCAACTTCATCAAGCATAAAAACCAAGTTTTTAGTTCCGGCGGTTTTAATCCCCTGAATAATTCGCCCCGGCATCGCCCCAACATAGGTGCGCCGGTGCCCTTTGATTTCCGCTTCATCCCGAATGCCTCCCAAAGAAACCCGGACAAACTTTCGTCCCAGGGCCCGGGCAATAGATTGCCCCAATGAGGTTTTCCCCACCCCTGGCGGGCCAATAAAGCAAAGAATGTTGGCCGGACCTTTTTCCGCTTTTTGCCCCTTTCTCTTCTTCTGCTTCTCCTTCTTGCGCAACTCCATCACCGCCAAATATTCCAAAATCCGCGCTTTTACCTCCCGCAAGCCATAATGGTCTTGATTCAAAATCCGGGCTGCTTTTTTCAAAGAAATAGCCTTCTGTTTAGCCGGTTCCCAGGGCAACGCCGCCAAAGTTTCCAGATAGGTACGAATATAACTTGCTTCGGGAGCAAAGGGCGGCATTTGCTGGAGGCGTTTCAACTCATAATTAGCTTTTTTGCGCACCGCTGCCGGCAATTTAGCCTTTTGCAATTTCTGGCGCAATTCTGCCAAAGGATCGGTCTTGTCGCGCACCCCTAAGCTTTTCAACTCATCTTCGATAGTTCTCTTTTTCTCCTCTAATACCGTCTTTTTCATATGCTCTTCAAAGCGGGTCCGTGTCTTTTTCTCAATCTTTTGTTCTAATTCCAAAACCTGAATTTCCCGCCCCAATAATTCAATGAGGAGATCTAAGCGTTGCGACCAAGAAAGAGTCTCCAATAACTTTTGCTTTTCAGCCACCGAAGCATCCAGGGCAAAACTTGCCTGATCCAGCAGCTCTGGCAAAGGCAAACCACTGGTTAACTTGAGCATCAAAAGGGGTTCCAGGCCTTTACCCAGGCTAAAAGCTCGCCGCAATTCCCGGGCTAAATG
Organism: Candidatus Shapirobacteria bacterium; assembly: GCA_027039485.1. Classification (GTDB taxonomy): domain Bacteria; phylum Patescibacteriota; class Microgenomatia; order UBA12405; family UBA6130; genus S016-97. The sequence goes on along the minus strand of JALWDZ010000016.1, from coordinate 11,633 downwards.
GGCTGCCTTTAGTTGGACTTCTCGGCTATTATCAGGCTTTTCTTCCAACTCCACAAATTTCACCTGGTCAAACTCATCACCAGCGACTAATTCCAAAAGCCCCACCCGCCGCAATCCTTGGACAACTGCATGAAGAGTGCCATCGGCTTGGAAAACCTGGCGCACCTCGGCTAAGACTCCCAAATGGTAGATATCGTCCCAACCGACAGATTCTAGTTCTGGCTTCTTTTGCGCCACCAAAATCACCTTTTTGGGGCCTTGCATAGCTGAATTCAAGGCAGCCACTGTCCGTGGTCGGCCAAAGACTAGATTGAGCTCCACGTGGGGGAAAGGCACCACATTACGCAAGGGAATGAGAGGCAAAATATTGATTTTATTTTCGCTTAATTGCGGTTTTAGAATCATTTTTTAGCAGTTTAACATATAGACTGCTAGCCGTCAAATTGCTATAATCTTTCCGAGTATAACAAATGGCCCAGAAAACACCAAACCAATTCCGAGCCGGCCAGGTGGCTGTCGTTGGTCGCCCCAACGCCGGCAAATCCACCCTTATCAATGCTTTAGTGGGGCAGAAAGTTTCTATCGTTACCCCCCGCCCCCAAACTACCCGGGAAACTCTCCGGGCGGTTTATTGGGACGAGCGGGGACAAATTATTTTCTGGGACACCCCCGGCCTTTTCCACCGCCGGGCCCCGTTTCTTAATAAAAAAATTAACACTTCCCTCAAGCAAAGCTTGGAAATGGCTGATTTAGCCCTTTATGTTATTGACCAAAGCCGTCCCCGCGGCCCCGAAGAAAATATTATTCTCGGCCGGGTTCGCCAATTTCCCAAGCCTAAAATTCTCGTTTTCAATAAAATTGACATTAAGGAGCCCAATTACCGTTACCAATATGAAGTGTTTAGCGATGAATTTTCGGCCACGGTAGCTGTTTCCGCCCTTCAGGGCACCCATTTAGAAACCCTCCGGGAACAAATTTTTCTCCACCTGCCTTTAGCCGCCACCCCTCTTTTTGACCCCCAACAATTTCAGAGCCAAAAATCGCCTGATCTTAGTCCGGAAAAATTTATTGCCGAAATTATCCGTGAGAAAGCCTTTCTTACCCTCCGCCAGGAAGTCCCCTACATTCTCACCGTTAAAATCAACCAAATTAAAGAGGAAGAAAAAATGTTCCGCATCGAAGGAGAAATTTTGGTAATCAACGACCGCTACCGAAAAATGGTTATCGGCAAAAATGGCACCACTTTAAAACAAATTGGCACTTTGGCTCGCAAAGAAATTGAGCTCATCACCAATAAAAAAGTTTTTCTCCATCTAATTGTCCAAACCGACCCCCACTGGCCAGAGCACTTTTAAGAGTTGCCCGGCAAACGAAAATCTGCTATAAAACATTCTAGAATGCTCGAGCTTAAACATATCAGCAAAAATTTTGGTCGCCACCAAGCTCTAAAAGATATTTCTTTTAAAATTCCCGCCGGCAAAATAACTGGCCTTCTAGGACCTAACGGGGCCGGCAAAACCACCACCATGCGCATCATCACCGGCATTTTAGCGGCCAACCAGGGGCAAATTCTTTTCCGCGGCCAACCGGTTGAGCCTCGCGACTGGCATTTCCGTTTCCACCTTGGTTATCTCCCCGAAGACAATCCCCTTTACGACTTTCTCACCCCCCACGAATATCTCCGTTTTATCGGCAAAATCCGCCGCGTCAACCATCTCGGGGCAAATATCCAACGGCTGGCCCGGCAATTATTTTTTGCCGACCAGCTTTCCCGCCCCCTCAGCCACCTTTCCAAAGGCTACCGCCAGCGCGTCGGTTTAGCGGCTAGTTTCCTCGGCCGCCCTTCACTTGTTATTCTCGATGAGCCCCTAAGTGGCCTCGACCCTAACCAGCAGCAAAAAGTGCGCCAATTTCTCCTCCGAAGCAAAAAAACAATTCTTTTTTCATCTCATATTCTGAGCGAGGTCCAGGCAATTTGCCAACAGGTAGTTATCATCCACCGGGGGAAAATTATTGCCAGCGGGCCCATCAACCAGCTTCTCCAAAAGCCCTCTCTCATCCTCCAAGTTAAAGGGGCCACCCTAAAAGCAATCCAGACGGTTCTAGCTAAGGCGCATATTGCTATCGTCCGCCACCAAAAACAAGGCGCCGTTCTTACTGTTGAATTAACCAGCCAACAGCCGTTAAACAAACTCCAAAATACTCTCTGGCAAATTATCCGCCGCCAGCCACGCTGGCAACTACTTCAATTAAAGACCAGCCGGCAATCGTTAGAAACCGTTTTCCAGCAATTAACCCAATGAAGCGCTTTTTGGCCTTTTACCAGAAAGAAATGCTTTTTCTTATCCGCCAGCCCTTAACATTTCTCTTTCTTTTATTAGCCGTCCTCCTCAATAATTGGCTTTCCTTTAATGCTATCTTACTTAACCAAGTTGCCACTCTCCAACCTCTCTGGCAAAATCTGCCTTTTTTCTTTCTCTTTCTTGCCCCTTTAACAGCTCTTGTTTTGATTAACGAGGAAAGGCAAAACAACCGCCAGGAAATTCTTAAGAGCCTTCCCCTTTCTGAACCATTTGTCCTGGGGGCCAAAATTACCGCTGCTTTTAGCCTCCTTTTTATCATTATCCTTTTTAGCTTCCCCCTAGCCGCTGGGCTTTTCTGGCTTGCCTCACCTGATAAAGGCGTTGTTCTAGGAGGCTATTTTGCCGCCAGCCTCCTTCTCCTAGCCTATCTCCTAGCCAGCTTCTTCTTCGCCACTCTTAGCCGTCACAATTTAGCCGGCTTCTTTCTTGGTTTCCTTTTTCTCCTCGGCGACGACTTGCTAAGCCAAGAATTTCTCCTTCTTCATTTCCCCAAATTAGGCCCCTGGCTAACTTATCTTAGCTTGCAAACCCATTACCAGCATTTTACCGCCGGCCTCTTGACTCTGGCCGACGCCCTTTTCTTTCTCACCTGGCTGATTTTCTTCTGGCTAGCCACAGTTATTATTCAGGAAAGTCGCCGCCAATGAAAACCGTCAAAAACCTAAAATATGCCATTTTGTTATTTCTCCTTTTGGGCCTTAATGTTCTGGCGTCTTCGGCACCTTTTCAGCTCGACCTAACTGCCAACCGCTTTTATTCTCTTTCACCGGTAACGAAAGATATCTTGTCTCGCCTCGACGATATTGTTACCATCAAATTTTTTCTCTCGGCAAAACTCCCTCCCCAATTTTTGACTCCCCGGCAACGCCTGTTAACTTTCCTCAACCGTTATCGCCAGCTTAATCCCAAAATTCAAATCAAAATCCTCGATCCTACCAAGGACTCCCAAGCGCGCCAAATAGCCGATCACCTGGGGATTACCCCCTTGCAATTTTCGGCCATCAACCAAAATCAACTCCAAGTCACCCAAGGTTATTTTGCCCTCAGTGCTAGCTACCGTGACCGCGAGCAGGTAATTCCTCTAGAACAACTCCTTAACAACCCCGAATATAGCCTTACCGCGACTATTGCCAAATTGACGCAAAAAAACAAAAATACTCTCGGCTGGGTAACCGACGGTCAAACGGCCCAACCACTTAACCTATCCATCGCCTGGAAATCTCTCCAACAATTTGCCACTCCCCAATTAGTAAGTTTAAATCAGCCACCTCTAGCCGATATCAAGACATTGCTGATTATAAATCCCCAGGCTGACTTTTCAGCCGAGTCTCAAAAGAATCTTACCGCCTTTTTTCAATCAGGCGGCGGCGTTTTAATTCTTTTTGATAAATACCAAATTAACAACCAGCTTTATCCCCAACTTAACAAAACTAATTTAACTGATTGGCTAAAAAAACAAGGCTTTGATTTCCAAGAAAAAAAATTTGTGGCCAGCCGCCATGCTGCCCTTGCTAATTTCCAAAACTCTCAGGGGCAATCCCTTTTAACCCTCTATTCCTTTTGGCCCATTATTGACCGAGGAAATATTAATCATCGTTATGCTCCCTTAGCCGGTAGCCAGAAAACCACCTTCTTCTGGGCTACTCCTATCACCCTCAATCAAGGGGCTGACTGGTTGGTCCGAAGCGACAAGCAAGCCTGGCTGGCCAGTCCAAATAATCTTTTGCCGACTAGCGTGCCTCAGACTGACCAATTGGGACAATTTGTTCTCGGCGGTTACCGGGACCAGCCCGGCCGCTTAGCGGTAATTGCCGACAGCGATTTCATTAAGAACCAAAACCTTTACCACCATCCTGAAAATCTTGCCTTTTTCTTAGATTTAGTCGATTTAGTTAGCAATAACCCCCAGCTAGCCAAACTGCGCAACAAACTCCTCCTTAGTCGCCCCTTACCACCGCTGACCTCCGCTAATTACTATCTTCTCGCCGCCCTTAGCCTAGCCCTTCCCAGCCTTGTCATTATTCTCACCGGCTTATTGGTTTGGTGGCATTATCGACGTGGCCAAAAAAATTAACCTCCTCGATGCGGCTATTTTTGTCGGTCTTCTTCTTTTGCTTTTTTTGGGTTGGTGGCGTTATCGGCAACGCCCCCCTTTCTCCCTCCCCACTATCAATCGCCAAGCTGTTACTGAGCTACAAATTGCCTATCCCAACAACATTCTAGTCAAAATCGTTCAAAAAAAGCACCATTGGCAAATAATTAGCCCCCTAGCCACTAGCAGCGCCAATCTTAACTATATCAACAGTCTTCTGGATATTGGCGAAAACTTGGCCCAGGCTGACCTCATTAGCCAAAATAAAGACTTTACTTCTTACCAAGCCTCGCCATCCCTTCAGGTTGTCTTTGCTGGCCCCAAGCAAAAAATTACTTTTACTTTAGGAAAAACTTCGGCCGAACGGGGCGGCACTTTTATCCATTACCAAAACAAAATTTTGCTGGTGCCTGTTTTCTTTTCACCACCAGCTTCAGCTAGCGCTTGGTGGCAAAAGTAGCCTTTTGATGTCTTTCTTTAAAGGCTCGAGCCAAACCGGCCGCTGGTGCTGAGTAATTATCCGGGAAAAGGAAAAGCCGCGCGCCTCGATAATCCCTTTGGGAGAGAGAGTATCTAGAGGCATAATCCAAACCCGGCGCTCTTTTCGGGTTGCTTCTTGCAAATAACCATAGCCCATGCCGGGCCGCAACACCACCGTGATATTATTGATCAGCGATGCCGGCTCTTTCTGGTCATTGAGGAACAAACTTGAGGTTACCCGCTTCCACTGTCGCCGCAAACGGGGCGCCAGTTGCCGGCGGCGGCCATAAGCCACATCAAGCTTTTGAAGGCCAGCCCAAATTTTTTCTAGAGCTAATAAGGGGGAATTGCCGGTAAAACGGAGGTGGAGCCGGCGAGCTTTTTCCAACGCATTTATATCAGCAGCAATTAAAAGTGTTTCTAGCTTTTCCAAAAAATGTTCACTTTCTTTATACATAGAGCGAATTAAGATAAGCTCCACCTGGTAAGCAATTTGATCGAAACGGCGCAAAAGAGCCAATATTTCCTTTAATCCCCCATTACTAGTACCAGAAAATTTGAACACTAAACCGCGGCGAGTAAACAGATAGCGGTAAGGCTTATTGCCCAAAATAAAACCATGCAAATTAGGAAGGTGAAACCAAAATTTTAAAATATTTAAGGCAAAATCAGAGGGGTAAACTAACCCCAAGCGGTTTTCCGCCAACGCTTCTTTTTGCATCAACTCCCTTCCTGGCAAAAGCAAACAGGAGAGGTGAAACGCTCGTACTGATTGGCCACCAGGCCAATAACTGCCATCTTTCCTTTTAATAAAGGCAAATGGGGTCGCATTAATGCCAAAAACGAATTGCCCTGGCAAATTTTGATCTCGTTGCCAATTAAGAATTGCTTGCTGGAGAGCATGAATAATAATTGGTAAAGTGGACAATTGTTCTTTCGGCAAAAGTGCTAAGGTGGGAGTAAAATATTTGCTCAAATACCAAAGTTGAAAGTGGGGGTACTTAGGTAAAGTATAGGCTCGCCGGGGAAGCACTAGAAGCCAATGGCGCAGGACATTTTTTTCTGTTAAAGGTGGTTCTTGCAAAATAAAACGCTCTCCGTCTCTAGCAATGGCAAAAAGTATTTCGCGGCGCAGGTGCTGATAGGTGACTTTTGTATTCAACGATGTCCACGGATCAAGAAAAGAGTTTTCGCCTTCTAATTGGTAAATAGTCCGCGGGAAAGAAAGAATAACCGGCTTCATTTTTCTATTTTACCCTAAATGCTATACTGAAATAAATGGATAGCGGGCCCAATCTAACAATCGTTGCCTTTTGGACACGGCGGGCAATCAAAATCAGCGGCTTTCTACTAGTCGGCTTTTTGCTCTTTCGAGTAACCTGGGGAATAGTTTACCAAACTTGGCGGCGGGCTCATCCTCCCGCTCCTCCGCCGCCTAATGTTGCTTTTGGCACCCTCCCCCGAACCAAATTCCAAGAGCCTAAAGTGCATCCCCAGAAATTCCAACTAGAAACCGTTAGCGGTGGTCTTCCTCGGTTGCCTAACCAAGGGCGAGTTTACTTTGTCATTGCTCAACAATCCCGCCTTTTGGCTTTTGATAAAGCTAACGAGCTAGCCCGCAAGCTTGGTTTTAGCCAAACGCCAAGCCAAACCAACAAAAATCTTCTCTATTATCGCCAGGCAAAAACCGGAGAAACGCTGACCATAAACCCCTTGACAGGCAATTTCCATTACCAATATCCGTTTCAGCAGGACCAAACAATAATGACTCAACTTTTGCCGCCAAACTTACAGCAAATTCAAGATACCGCCTATTCTTACCTCAAAAACTTAATTGGAAAGCCATTAGATCTCGTCCAGCCTGGTGATGTGGCCTTTTATAAATTAACTGCCCAAGGCCTCCGGCCGGCTCACGCCCTTGCCGATGCTAATCTAGCCCGCGTCAGCTTCCACCGCCAAGCTATTGACAAATGGCCCCTTCTCCCTCCCAACTGGCAAGACCCCAATATTAATATCTGGGTCAGTGGCAATGGCAGTCGCAATGTCGTCGAGGTTAAATTTGTCCACTTCACAATAGATAAGGAAAAATATGCCACCTACCCGTTTCTCCCTCTAGCTCAAGCCTGGGCAGAAGTCCAAAAAGGGCACTATCATCTTGCCAATCTTGATGCCAATTATGCCCCAAGCCAAGAGCCAATAAAAATCCACAAAATTTATCTTGCTTATCTTGACCCCAATTACGCCACTAATTTTCTTAAGCCTATTTATGTTTTTGCCGGTAGCCACAACTTTGTTGGTTACGTCGAAGCAATTAGCCCCGACTTCCTGGAAGCGGCACCTGCCAAGTAAAATTATGCCGCCAACTGACCAATTCTTGCGTCTCTTTAAATCGGTCTGGACTATGCAAAACTACACTTATTAAAGCCGGTTGTTTGCTGGGAACATAATAAGCCAAAAAGCATTCGCCGGCCTTTTCTGTCCAGCCCGTTTTTACCCCTTGAAAACCAGGCATGCCCAAGAGCTTGTCGGTAGTTTCTAACTCGTACCGCTGGCCCTGGCTGTCGAAAAATATTGCTTCTTTTTGCTTTACCAAGCTAGCTAAAAACTCATCAGCTAGAAAAAGTCGGCCAATTTTAGCTAAATCGGCCACGGTAGAATAGTGGGCAGCGTCTTCTTCGCCGTCAAAATTAGCAAAATGAGTTTCTGTTAACCCATGGTCCCGAAGCCATTGGTTCATTAAGCCCACAAAATCTTTGCCAGTTTGCTGCCGATAACTATCAGCAAAAACAAAAGCGGCATCATTAGCAGAATGGATCAGCATCGCTTTCAGCAAGTCTCTCACCCGAAAAATATGGCCAGCCGGCAAGCGGGCTATTTGGCCAACTTGATACGGGCGGCTGACTTCTAACTTTTCGTCAAGAGGAAAATATTGCCGCACCACCAAAGCGGTAACCAATTTTGTTAGCGAAGCAGGCAAAAGTTTTTGGTGAGGGTGATGGGCAACCAGCCATTGGCCTGATCGGTAATCCATTAAAAGATAAGCTTTTGCTTTTAAATGGCCATCAATTTGTTGGCGGGAAAGAGCTAAAGGGGCTGGTTGCCAATGAGGTTGGGAATAATGTCTTTGGGGAAACCAGCTAAGGCCTAGAAAAACCAAGGCTAATATTCTTCCTATCATTAGGACTTTTTAGTTAATTGAAGCCCTAACTCGCGGAGTTGCGCTTGGCTAACTGGCGAAGGGGCATCCATAACTGCCGTCCGCCCTTTAGCGGTCATTGGAAAAGCAATAACCTCGCGAATTTTATCCTCGCCGGCCAAAATGGCCAATAAGCGATCCAGCCCAAAAGCAATGCCTCCATGAGGAGGAACACCATAACGAAAAGCATTTAAAAGGTGCCCAAACTTAGTTTGGATTTCTTTCTGGGAATGGCCTAAAATGCGAAAAATTTTGGCTTGCAATTGCGGATCAGTAATTCGAATGCTTCCCCCCGCCACTTCGTGGCCATTACAAACCAAGTCGTATTGCCAAGAACGCACCCGTAAAGGCTGCTTATCTAAAAGAGGAATGTCCTCAGGATGGGGTGCGGTAAAAGGATGATGGACCGGACTAATATCTCGGTCTTCGGTCTTTTCGAAAAGAGGAAAATCAACTACCCAGGCAAAAGCCAGTTCGTCACTTTTTTTATTCTTGCGCAAATCAAATTTATCACTGCCAAAACGGCGCATTGCCTCTTGATAGGAAATGCGCGGGAATGGCACTTGACTAATCTTTCGCCCTAAAGCTTTCATCACCGCCACAACTACTTCTTCAATGGTCGCCAAAACATCATCGCGGGTAACAAACGACATCTCAACATCTACCTGGGTAAATTCAAATTGGCGGTCAGCTCGCAAATCCTCATCCCGAAAACAACGTACAATTTGAAAATATCTTTCCACCCCGGCAACCATCAACAACTGCTTATATTGCTGCGGCGACTGGGGGAGGGCGTAAAATTTACCTGGCTGGAGGCGCGACGGAACCAAAAAATCCCGGGCTCCCTCTGGCGTTGCCTTGCTTAAATAAGGAGTCTCTATCTCCCAAAAATCCCGCTGCGAAAGTTGCTGGCGAAAAAGCTGTTCTACCTGATGGCGCAATTGAAGATTGCGCCGTAATCGGGGCCGGCGGAGATCCAAATAGCGATAACGCAAGCGAACCTCCTCTTTAATATCATAGCCATCACCCCGGATATCAAACGGTAACGGCTCGCTTTTTGCCAAACGGTCAATTTTCTCGACAGCAATTTCATACTTTCCGGTAGTTATTTTAGGATTCACAAAACGCGGATCACGTTTTTTGACTGTCCCCACAACTGCTAAAACATCGCTTTCATTGTATTGGCTCAGGGTTTTGCCGCCAACCAGCTGGACTTGTCCGCTTCGGTCTTGGAGATCTAAAAAAACTACCCCGCCGTGGTCCCTTTTGGCTATCACCCAGCCCTTAAGGAGAACTTTTTTGCCCAAGCGATCTTTTATTTGTTCAACCCAGATGCGTTTCATATGAGCAATTTTACCACCGAAAACAACCATAAAACAAACAAAATTCTAAGTACCTTGCCCCGACGTCCGCCAGCTGGCGGAATCGGGGCAAATTCCAAATTCCCTGCCTGCGCAGGCAGGCAAGCACCAATAACCAAACAAATCCTAAATCCTAATGACCTAAATCCTAAACAATAACCAAATTACCAAATGACTAAATGACCAAAACAAAAGAAAGATGACAAAAATGTTTTGAACATTTGAATTTTGGTCATTTGAACATTGTTTAGAGTTTAGGATTTAGGATTTTGGTAATTAGAATTTGTTTGAAATTTGTGGTTTGGGATTTAGTGCTTATTTTTCCTAGTTCCTAGCTCCTAGTTCCTAGTTCCACTCTGTTGTTTGTTGTTAGTTGTTTGTTATTAGTTGTTTCTTTGATAACCGTAAGTCGCGAATGTAAAGCGTTAGCGTTTCCCGCTGCTGCCAACGATCGACTTTAGGAGTAAAAAGAATATCTAAAGTGTCACCGGGGATGATATTAGCCGCCCTATCGCCCAAGCCAAAACCCAAAGTTTTCAAATAGCGCCTCTTCTCCAAAGGAACTTGAGGGTCAAAGAGCTGTAATTTAAGGTGCTGCCTCTTTTGTCCCACTGTTTCCACACTAGCCACCCGCGCCGACCACCAAAATAACGGCTGGGGGTTCCCTTCTCCAAACGGGGCCATTGCCTCAATTAATTTAGCCAGTTCTAGGTCAATGATTTCACCCTTGAGGCGACAGTCAACTTTCTTTTCTAGGCGCAAAAATTTTTCGTCGATCTCATTTGCGGCTACCTCTTGTACCGTCCGGCGAAAACGCGCCAGGTTTTTCGTAAGGAGGCTAAAACCGGCTGCTTTTTCATGACCGCCCACTTCCAAGAGCAAATCGCCCGCTCGCTGTAAAAGGCGGGTAATATCAACGCCATCTACCGATCGGGCCGATCCATGAGACACTTCTTCGCCTATTTGAATTGCCAAAACTGGCCGGGCAAAAGTTTCTAGCAACCGGGCCGAAATTAAACCCAAAATGCCTCGATGGTAGCCTTTGTCGGCTACCACCAATAGTTTCTCCGTTGGTTCGCCAATTTGTTGCCGGGCCTTTTCCAGCCCATTGACAACCATCTGTTGGCGCTGGCTATTTATCTCATTGGCTAAATGGGCTAATGCTGATCCCCGGGGTAACCTTTGGGTGCATAGCAGGCGCAAAGCGTCTAAAGGCTCGGCAATGCGCCCAAAAGCATTCAGGCGGGGAGCAATAATAAAACCCACCTGATAAGTGTCGAGAGGAAAACGCACCCCAGCCCGTTCGAAAAGCTGGCGCAAACCAACCCGCTTGGTAGCCGCCAAAATCGGCAGGCCAAATTTTACCAGAGAACGGTTCACTCCCCGCAAAGGCATAACATCAGAAATAGTCGAAAGGGCGGCAAGGCCCAAATCAGGCTGGAACCAATGGCGAAGCCAAAACCAAGCCAAGCCGCCAGCGGAGACCATCTCTGAATGGATAATGGCATCGGCGGCTAACTTTTGCTTGCCCAAACGAAGATGGTGATCGAGAACAATTACATCTAGGCCCAACTTTTTAGCTTCTTTGACAGCCGCAAAAGCGCTGATGCCGTTATCGACCGTCAATAAAAGTTTAAGGCGGGGATATTGGTCTTTTAGGCGATGGACTGTCTCAGGGCGCAAGCCGTAACCGTCTCGTAAACGGTGCGGTAAAGCTGGCAAAATATGCCATCCGTGGTGATAAAAATTTTCCCAAACCAAAGCTGTAGAAACAAAACCATCAACATCGTAATCGCCGAAAACTACGATTTCTTCTTTCCGCCGCCGGGCCTCATTCAGCCGGGCATAACTTTTCTCGGCCATCTGGTTATCGACCCCAAGATCAGCAAGAGAAAATTTACCCGGATGGAGAGGCGAAAAGAAAGCCTTATCGTTTTCCAACCCCCGATTACGAAGGAGGGTTTTTATTAGTTCTTGGCGATTTTCGGCACCAATAATTGTCTTCGTCAACAAATGCCAGCGGTAATTTGCCATAACCTATTATATAATTCAGTATGAGAAAAAGCTTGCCAACAATTACCTTGCCGCCAGAAATAAAAAAAGTTTTCCAGATTTTTTCTAAGGCCGGCTGGGAGATTTAT
>JALWDZ010000015.1 GCA_027039485.1 Candidatus Shapirobacteria bacterium | reverse complement strand
CCGTCGCCGTCGGCTCGGGGGTTGGCGTCGGCTCCGGCGTCGGCGTGGGCGTCGGCGTTTCGGTCGGGCGGGGGGTGGGGGTAGGCATAGCCGCTACTGCTACCGTTCTCGGCGATGAGACTACCTGCCCCACAATACCTGCTTCTTGCCCCGGGATCGAGGGTAACGTGTTCGAATTCGAATTAAGGACGCCCAAACAAGTGCCTTCCCCATCACAAACCAAAACTGCCGCTCCGCCAAAGTGCCGGCCATTTTCCTCAAAACTGCCCTGCCCAAACTGGGCAATTATTTTGCCATCTTTATCAACCAAAGTAATTACTTCAAAGTTTCCTTTCTTTCCTTTTGTTTCTCTAGCAGAAATCGTCTCCCACTGGGGTTTTTCTCCTGGGCGCGCCACCAACCGCACTACCCATTGCTGTTTTTCGCCGTTATCTCCGTTTGTTTCCGGCCCAATAGCCAAAGCTATTTCTTCCTTCTCATTCTTAATGCTAAGCGCCAAACCATTGCCCCTCGAAGCTTTCGCCCGAAGCCGGCTAATTGCCTCTTGCAATTCTGGATGCCCGTCAACCGCTAGTGGCTCATTAGCGCCAAGCGGCACATCCAGTACCACCGCCATTTCTACCCCCTCTTTGGTTTTGGTTTCCTTAACTTGCAAATGCCGCACCAATTCTGGGGTTTTTTCAACAGGACGATGGGGGGTGACGACTGGCGTTGCTGTTGGCGGCACCTGGGCCTCTTTCGGCCCGCTGCAGGCCCCTCCAAACATTGTACTCAAACCCACCAAGCCAAGTACTATTTTTTCCTTATCCATCTCACCCCCATTTTACTATAACCAAATACTATAAGTCAAATTAAAAGGGTAGCCCCTTACCCCAATATTCACCATTAGTACTATCAAAATATAATATTTCTTCTCCGGTTGTCAAGATTTAGGATTCAGAACTTAGTCGTTAGAACTCACAACAACCCTTTAATGTTTATATGCTGCAACAAAGTAATATCCAGCAAGGCCGCTCTCGAAAATTTTATTGCACGCCACCGCAGCTTTTCTGCTTAACTTTAAAACCTCTGAGCCTGGATTCCCTTGGTTAACCCGTAATTCTGCATGCTTCCTCATCCTTCTTGAAGAATTAATTATATTTCGGGTATGGTTTTCGAAAAAAACACCACAAAGACCTACGCTTTCCCAGATTGTTTTCAGTTCGTCTGTTTTTAAAATACTGGGGAGATGCCAGCCCTCCCTTAAATATAATAGGAGTACTTTTTCATCCTCACTCACCGGGTCCCTCTCTAGAAGGGTGTCGCTAATGACAATTTTTCCTCCAGGTTTTAAAACCCTATACACCTCTTCTGCAAGTTGTTTTTTGTTATAAGAATGAATATAGCTCTCGCAAAAAACGACCGTATCAAAAGTTTCATTCGGAAAAGCAAGACGATGATAGTCTTGATTGCTAAATAAAACATTGCTTATTAACACTCTCCGGCGATATTCCTCCGCAGAAGCTAATTGATTGCGAGCAATATTCACCCCAACAATCTTAACGCTGGATTGGGTTTCTGCTAATTCAAAGGTTAGTACTCCAGTCCCGCATCCCGCGTCTAAAACAATTGAGCTTGGGGGTATTTGAGCAAACTTGATTAATTGCCTTGTAAGTTCTTTCACCTCTTCATAGTGAGACAGGTTCTTTCCCTCCACCGCGAATCCCCCATGTAGGGCATAAATACCCTCCCTTTTTTCGTCTTTGCCCCAATTTCTATACGCGCTTTCCGATTCAAGATAATAATTTTTAATCGCGCCAATAATTTCAAGTTCTTTTCTCACATTTTCTTCAAATGCTTAATTGTTTTTTTAAAAGTAAGTTTTAATTCAGGATAACTCAACAATGATATTGTCTCGTTCAAACTATACCAACCGACCCATTCTATATCTTTATCTTGAGGATTAAGGGAATAGTTTGTTTCGGGAGTAAGCGACATAAGAAATACCCTTTGGCAACTTCTTATTTGAAAAGGGAGATTTCTATATTTAAAATCATGAATTAATGGCGTCAAAAGCAAAGAATTTCTTTCTATCTTTAATCCTGTTTCTTCGAAGAGCTCTCTTATGGCAGCCTCAAAAAAATCTTCAAAAGGGTTCAAGTTGCCGCTAGGGAAAGTTACAGCACTGCTATGACGGGACTTGACCAACAAGAATAAATCCTTATCCTGTCTTTGCATTCCCCTACGAACAATTACCAAAGATCCAGGCAAGGCCCTCTTTCTTATAATGAAACAAATATTGCGAAATAGATTGAAAAACTTTCTCATCCCATCCCCCCATTATTTAAGCGCCACAAAGCATCCTGGCGCATCGTTTGAACACTTATACCCTTTGAGACCAGTTCTTCCTTGCCTATCATAATTGTAATACCTCCTCCAAGCGCAATAATAAATTTTCTAAAATCCTATCAGCATACCGGTTATTGGGAAAATCAAAATAAGAGAAAGACGCAGACAAAAAGAAGTTTATTTCTTCTGCTGTAAAAATTTCCCGAATTTTATCTTCTGCTGCCTGGCCAGAAGCAAGCGGCTGAAAAACAAAATTCCTAAGCACCTTATAAATCATTTTGTATCGGTAATGTTTCCATTTTTTAAGGGAAACATTTCTACAGGCAAAATCCAGCAATTCTGCTTCGTCTTCTCGAATAACATTAAATCTTCCCTCTGGGGAAAAACCATTGGGAAAATAAGAGTCATCACAATTATTTACAATATCAAACAATTCTCTCCGTCTAATTTTTATTACTCGGCACCGCATAGGAATTATGTTGTAGCCATACCGCTTAATTTCATTTCCTAAGTTATTCACCTCACTCAATTTGGGTCTCCCGTTTGAATCAATCTCGTGTCTTATTCCTCCGCCCAAAGCATAGGCCGTCGCAGCAAAAGCACTATTTGGGCCGGACATCTTTATTTGCCCGATGCCCTTTTCTTCAAAAAACTCTATCAATGAAGGAATAATATTGAAATAATTCTTTATCCCTGTTGCTTCGTAAATTTTCTTTTCCACTTCTTTTGATGCTCCGTGGGTACCAGCTAGCCCGCCGATTCCATTAAAATTGCCAAATTCCCTGATAATACCCTCTATCCAACTTTTTGGAGGAATAGTGTCCGCGTCTGTCGCTACCAAAACATGCTTAAACCCCTCGTCTCTTTCTAAAAGTCTTTGCAAAACTTCATCCATACCCCTTTTCCTTGCAATAGCAACACCAGCGCTAGGCTCCTCGATTACATATAGAGGGTAGTGAACATATCTGGCAAAACTTTTTATCTTTCTTAGGGTATCATCCTTACTTCCATTATCAACAACTATTACTTCAAAAGCGTGAGAAGATTGTTCGTTCAAGGCCTGAAGGCATCTTGTAATTACTCCTGTCTCGTTATAGGTGGGAATTACAACACTTACCCTAATTTCTGCTGTTAATTTTTCTTTAATTAATCGATTACCAAATCCATGTTTTTTCAAATAATTTCTAATAATAAGTCGGGGAGATTCCTCCTTAAAAGACAATTTGCATCCTGCAGAAACTGGCATTTCTAATTATCTCGTCAATTTAATAACAGTTTTTTAGCTTGGCCCATTTTATAATCAACCCATTTCTGGCTTAAAACTAAACACTCTGATGTTGATATCTTTCTCATTATTTCCAAAAATCGGCTATAGTTTTGCAAAACCAAAGCAAATATTTGGCTCCTCGGCAATTTTATATTCACAAAGTTTTGTAGCCAATTTCTTTGCCCCAGGGTCAAATAGGGAGCATTAAAACATTCTGTTAGTCTTTGCCGCTCCTCTGTAGTTGCTACCTCTCTCAACATAGCCAGCGGTATGGTAACCGTACCACTACGAACATCTGCAAATAGATCTCTTCCATAGATTCGTGAGGGAACAAGATCCTTAGTGTCATTTAGTATTTGTCCTGCCCTATTAGCGCAAAAGAGCGCCTCCATAGCCAAGAAAGTTGTCTCTTCGTTTTCTTTACCAGCAAATAAAGCTTTGATGGGATATTCACAATGAAATCGTGCTCGACGGTCGATATTCCGCAAAATATCGTTAACGCCAGCATTCATATCTCTTATAACAGAATCCCCTAGCGAGTTTAAACTATCTTTGACGGCTTCTACCAGAAGCGTTCTTATTGATGGAGATAGAGTTTCTGCAGTACTCTCCTGGAGAACTTCAAAAGCAATTTCTGCTGATTTGTAAGTTTCTTTTTCCCCATAAATACTCCAAGCGGTTTTTTTGTTTGCCCGAAGGCGATCTCTGTCAATAATGTCATCTACCATCAAAGATAAACACCAAAGCAAATCCACACTTGCAGCCACAAATCTAGTCTTCTTTGCATCAACGAAATTACTCATACCTATCCCATAAATAAAAACAGGCTTCTCTTTAGTTACATGAGTAGCCAGGGTGTGCAAAATTGGAGGATGATACTCGGCAGGAATTTGACTCAAGATTTCTATCAAGTATTGATATGTCCCATTATTGATAAATTCATTATAGAGCTCTTTGATAACAGGGGAGAAAATCCGTTCTCGAATTAAAATGGTAAGGTTATCGAGGCTGGGTTCCAGGACAGAAAAATCTTTTCTTTCTTTTCTTTGCATATTGATATTGATATATTATAAAATATTTGTCTTTGTTTTACGAAAATTCGCGCTAGATTATATTTTTTGTCTCCCAAAGTGTCCTTGTTAAATCATAATCATTTATGTCAACCCCTGGGGTTGACAGGCACGGGAACCTCGGGGTTGGTTTGCACTTTTAGGCTTAACTATCGTCATTTTTTATTAACTCCTGCAAATCCTGAACCAAATTTCTATGTTTCTCCCCCAAAACTTGCTCAGCAATCGCCGCTAATTGGGCCAGAGTTACCCACTTATAATCACAGCCACCACCCATTATATAGCACAGTGCGCGCCCGCCAGGCATACAGTTACGACCAATGCCCAAGGTTGACAACATAGGCAACCTTGGGAAACTGAGCATGTTAAAATGAAACCAATGATTCCCTATTGCCAAAAAAAACGGCTTTTTGACCTTTTGTTAAGCCTTCTGGCCCTGCTTTTCCTTTGGCCTGTTTTTGTTATTTTCGCCCTTTTAATCAAACTTTCCTCGCCCGGGCCAATCTTTTTCCGCCAAAAAAGGGTCGGCAAAAACGGGCGCCTCTTTACTATTTATAAATTCCGCACCATGGTCCGTAATGCCACCGCCCAGCAAGCGCGCCTCCAACAGCTTAATGAAGCTGACGGCCCAGTTTTCAAAATAAAAAACGATCCCCGCCTAACCAAAATTGGCGCCTTCCTGCGCCAAAAAGGCCTTGACGAACTCCCCCAGCTTTTCAATGTTTTGATTGGCAATATGAGCCTCGTAGGCCCGCGGCCCCTGCCCCCTAATGAAGAAAAGCAAATCCCTGCTTCCCAGCGGCAAATTAGGCGGACCGCCAAACCAGGCATCTTTTCCAGTTGGACCGCCAGCGGCGCCCAGCACCATTCATTTTCCCGTTGGCTAGAGCAAGACCTGGAAGATATCCAAGCGGCTAGCCTCCGCCGCGATTTAGCTATAATCTTAAAAACTATCAAAAGTTTGCTTTTCTAATAATCAGGAATTTCCCCAATTTTGGCTCGCCAACTGCCAGGCTTTTGCCAATGCTTCGATAAAAGGAAATTTTGGCAAGTGATCCGGGGATTATAAAATCGCAAGCAGGCTTGCAAAACCTCTTTCGCTTGTTTCTTTTGCCCCCGGGCAGCATAAAAATTGGCCAAGTCCAGATAAAAATAAGACCATTGGGGGGCTAACTGCACCGCCTGCTGCCAATATTTTTCCGTTTTTTCTACCTGGCCCTTCCGATAATAGAAAAGCCCCAGCTGGTAATACACCTTGGCATAAAAAAGATGCAAGGGATCGTCAGCGCTTAAGTTGTAAAAATGGCGCGCTGTTTTTTCCCAAAGCTGTACCTTAGCATCTTGCCGCCCTTGTCGCTGGTAAATCCTTTCCAAGTGGTGGAAAGCCAAAACATTAGCAGGATCTAATTCCATTGCTTTCTGAAACGCCATTTCCGCCTGCGGCCAGGCTTTCGTTTTTTCAAAGTATTTTCCCAGCAGCATCCAAAATTCGGCATCGCCGCGGTTAAATTGCAACGCCTTTTTAAGAACACCCAATTTCGTGGCTCGCCTAGCCTCTGCCAGCCACACCGGGCGGGAAAACGGGTAAATAGCTTGGCTGCGGTGGTAATTGCCGTCTTGGAAGTAAATCCAGCCCCAAATGCGGCTTTGGATTAAAAGAAAGTAAGCCAGCGCCAAAAGCAGCCCGGCCCGGCGAAAGCGTTTCTTTTTGGGAACCAAAAAGGCCAAGAGGGTCAAAAAGGCAAGAAAAACAGCCGGAAATTCCCAATCAAAATCAAGAGTTGAATGAAGGGCGGACAAGAGAAGGGCAAAAAAACTTCCCAACTGGTAAGGCGACCGCCGGTTGAGATGCCGCCAAATCTGCCGGCCGGCAAAAACCAAAAAAAGGCCAAAGGCTAAAAAGCCCAAAATGCCTGTTTCGGCCAGCAATTGGAAATAAAAATTGTGGGCGTACTGGGCCCAGGCCAGCGGCCGCACCTGGTAGCGCCGGGATGATAACCCAAACGTCCCCGGCCCCCAACCCAGGAGGGGGCGGTGCCAAAAAGCCCGCCAGGCAGCCTGCCAGTAATAAAGTCTTTCCTCCTGGCCCCATGGCTTGACAATTTGGCGGACCAGCCGCGGCGGCAAATTAACAGCAATTGCCCACTGGGCATGTTTAGGCAGGAATGAAAAAGCAAAGATGGCCGCTAAAACAAGAAGAGGAATTAAGGCTAATGCCCAAGTAAAAAGGCGGGTTTTTTTGTCCTTTACCTTGCTTACCTTTAAGAGCAAAACAACCACTAAAGGGGTAAAAAGAAAACTAGCCCGCGAAAATGTCAGCAATAAAGCCACAAAATAAAAAATAGTTAAAAAAAGCCAAAGCCAGCGGTGGGTTGATTGCAAAAATAAAGCCAAACCCAGGGGAAAAGTTAAAGAAAGGTAATCGGCCAGA
Source organism: Candidatus Shapirobacteria bacterium (assembly GCA_027039485.1). Classification (GTDB taxonomy): domain Bacteria; phylum Patescibacteriota; class Microgenomatia; order UBA12405; family UBA6130; genus S016-97. The sequence goes on along the minus strand of JALWDZ010000015.1, from coordinate 2,009 downwards.
TGATTGTGGCCATAATCAGCGTACACCAAATTCATCAAATTGGCCGGCGGATGGCTATTGGGTAAAAAGTAATAAAAAGACCAAAGAGAAAGCAAAAAGCCAACGGCTAAAAGCGTGTAAACCAAAAAGCGTAAATTTTTCTTGTTCGCTAACCAGGCAGCAGCCAAAAACCAAAAATAATAGCCCAACCAGAGCAAAAATTTAGAAACGGAAATAGACCAGTCTGACGATTGAAGGGTAGCTAAAAAAGCAAAAAAAAGAAAAGGGAGGAAAGCATCTCCTATTTTGGGTAAGAAGCGCCGCTTCTGGAAAATATAAGCCAGAACAAAAAGAAGAAAAGCTGCCAGCATAACGGCAATTTCGCCTCCGGGGCCGGCGGCGCCATTAAAAAAAGGCAAGGCAAAAAGCGCCGCCAAAAGGACAGCCAAGGCGGCCACTTGCCCCCGTGGGCTATTTTTCAGCTTCATTTCCCCAAAGGATCTTTCCTTTTAACAATTGCTTAACCAAAAATCCGGCAAATTTGTGGAAATCCTTAGCTACTCCCCAGCTAACAAAACAACCGCTGTTGCATTGGCGGCAAACAGTCTTCGGCCACTGGCGGCGGCGGGCTAAGTTGGCCGGGTCGTAATAAATAGCGCTAACCGACCCCCGTTCCCGCCAGTTGCCAATTTTAGGTTGGGACAGGCAATAGTAAATATCTCCCAGGCTATCGACCACAAAAGCGTCCTTGGTAAACGGGCAGGGCGTCTTTCGCTGGCCGCCTTGGTACAAAGAAAGCATGTCTTGCCAATAATACGCCCGCAGGCAGCGATGGGGGTCCTTGAAGGAACAACGGCGGGCTAATTTCCCCAAAAGCCGGAACAATGCTTTCTGGTCGCTTTTGCGAAAATCCAGCTTGTTCTTTTCCTCCATATTTTGGACATAGGTATCATGAAAGCCAATAATTTGGTAAGAGAAAGGGATCTGGCGCTGACGGCACCATTGCTCGACCTTTTGGATCTCGCGAAGGTTGGGGTGGCTGATCAGGCCGCTAACCCCCAGCCCAAAGCCATATTTAGCTTTTAAATATTTAAGGGTTAAAATCGTGGCTTTCGTTTTTTCAAAAGCACCCGGCACTCCTCTTAGCCAATCGTGGGTTTTGCCTAGGCCGTCGAGGGAAACATGAATCGACAAGTGTACCGGCCGCTGGCGAACTAGACGGGAAATAGCGGCCGCTACTTTAGCTGTCCTTTCGGGGAGAAAGCCGTTGGTAATTAGGTTCAAAGAAGTCAGGCGCGGCATGGCGGTGAGAAAAATCTGCGTCAGCTCTACCAGCTGAGGGTGCAAAATAGGCTCGCCGCCAGCAAGAGATAAGTAGCGAATATCCCTAAAAATAGGGTCTTTCATCATTGACCGCCACTCATCCAAAGTCAGCTCATTTTGGGGCTTCATCTGCCAAATATGGCACATTCGGCAACGGGAATTGCAGCGGTAGGTAACATTTATTTGCAAATGCTGCGGGGCCAAAGGCCGAAAGCGGGAAAGGACATTGTATTGGACAATACCCTCCGCCAATGTCCAGGCCAACTGCAGCCGGTTCCGCACCCTCCTCCAGGTCATTTTAGTTTTTCCGTGTACAAAATAAGTTTTTTTAATAATGCAGGCGATAACCTATTCTTCATATTATGCTTTTGCAAAACTAGTTGCCAGCTAGAAGATAAAGAAAAAAACTCTATCAGCTTTTTCTTCCGTAAAAATTGCGCAAAATAAACCTGGTGGTTATTGACATGCTCGCCAAATTCCCGGCGGCGGGGAATAACCAACGGTTTATGCTTATTAAATTCTAAGGCCAAGAAAATTGTCGCCGGGCCGCCATGGGTAATAACCAGCCGCGCCCTTTTCAGATAACCAACAAATTTGTCAAACGGCAGTTCTGGAAAGACTTTTACCCGAGGATAGCGGAATTGGTAATGGCTCGGGCCAACTTGGGCAATTAGCAACTCCCCTTTCCGGCCATTTTTAGCCATAAA